>CAYFGD010000012.1:0-21698 GCA_964342715.1 uncultured Candidatus Poseidoniales archaeon
CTCGGGCTCGGGCGGTACTTCGATGGCGGGCGCCAAATCAGGTGGCCTCTCCGGCGGATCGGGCACAGAAGGTGTGTCAAAAGCAGCGTCTTGATCCTTGTACCTGTCATAGGAGTCATCCTTCCAAACGTCCTCTTTCTTACTCCGGGCCAGTACCAACGCTACAGAACCACCTATGGCGGCCAATGCCACGATTAGGACCAGGGCTGTGAGACCTGGGTTGAGCTTCATCTTGTCACCCAGTGTGAGCGGGTATGCATTGTCCCCACGGCCATCCTTGTTCCTGTCCTCCCATTCGTCTGGGTCGAGGGGGAAGGCGTCGGACTCGTCCACGACCCCGTCACCGTCGTTGTCCGGGTCTATGACGTCGCAAGCCCCATTGGAATCGGTGTCCACGGGGACCGAAGATGCCGAAAGGGGCTCTGTCAGGCAGATGACCTCGCTCGAATCGGTCCATGAGTCGCCGTCGTCGTCGTTGTCAGCGTTGTTGCCGATGCCGTCCCCGTCGGTGTCCATTGACTCGGAGGGGTCTAGAGGGAAGTCGTCGTCAGCGTCACTGACCATGTCGTTGTCATCATCGGGGTCAAGGGGGTCGCAGGCGTTGTCGGCGTCGGTGTCCACTGGTATCGAGTTAGCGTCCATTGGGTCAGTTCCGCAGTTGGGCTCAACTGTGTCCGACCATCCATCTCCGTCATCGTCGTCGTCGGCGTTGTCGCCTATTGAGTCGAAGTCAGTGTCCACCCACTCCGTGACATCGAACTGGAACATGTCCTCGGCGTCGGGCACCCCGTCGTTGTCGTCATCGGTGTCCATGACGTCGCAGGTCTGGTCGGAGTCGAAGTCGTCAGGCTGACTGAATTGGGAGAATGGATCGCTTCCGCAGGTCCCCTCGTCGGAGTCCGACCAGCCGTCGTTGTCGTCGTCCTCGTCAGCGTTGTCTCCTAGTCCGTCGTTGTCGTTATCGACCCACTCGGTGTTATCCAGGGGGAACGAGTCCGACGAGTCGATCCAACCGTCACCGTCGTCGTCATCGTCCGAATTGTCTCCGATGGTGTCGCCATCCGTATCGATCCATTCGTTTGGATCCAGGGGGAACTGGTCCTGTGAGTCGGGGAAGCCATCGTTGTCATCGTCGCCATCCACAGCGTCGCAGGAGCCGTCTAGATCTGTGTCAGTGGGAACTGAGGAGGACAGCAAGGGGTCCGAGCCGCAGGTTACCTCAGTGGCGTCTGCGAACCCGTCGCCGTCATCGTCCTCGTCGGCATTGTCGCCGACACCGTCTGAGTCGGTGTCTAGCCACTCGGAGGGGTCCATCGGGAATGCGTCTTCGGTGTCCAAGTAGCCATCGGCGTCGTCATCGTCGTCTAGTACGTCGCAAGTCCCATCTGAGTCTATGTCTGAGGGAACGCTCGACGCATATAGGGGATCAGAGTTACACTGGTACTCCATGCTGTCAGTCCATCCATCGCCGTCATCGTCGTCGTCGGCGTTGTCGCCCACTCCATCGGAGTCTGTGTCAATCCACTCATTGGGGTCTAGGGGGAAAGTGTCGTTGTTGTCCTCGTAGCCATCGGCGTCGTCATCGGCGTCCATGCCATCACAGATCCCATCGGAGTCTGTGTCTACCGGGACATCATTGTAGTCGTTCGGATCGGTGCCGCAGTTTAGCTCCACTGAGTCCCACCATCCGTCCCCGTCGGCATCTAGGGAGAACATGTTGACCGTGAAATTGTAGAATCCCTCGCCAGTGTATGCAACGACCCTCAGGAGGATGCTCTCCCCTTGGACGACCGATCCGTTCGATGTCACGTCCTCGTTTCCATTGAGGTTGGTAGAATAGTCGATTGTCGAAAGATTGGACTCGTATCCGATGATGATGTAGGCCACTAGGTCGGATGGGTTAGAGCTGAGATTTATTGCGATTCCATGATCGTTTGGAACGGAGAAGACGTAGAAGTCATCTGAGTCCCCGTTAACGGACATCCATCCGGTGAAGTCGTTGGCTCCGGGGCTTGTCTGCACGGGTGTTGAGTTGTATACGTCGTTTCCAGCGTCGCCACCGCTTCCGGAGTCGTTCTGGTTGTTGATAGGGGAAGTGGACATATTTGAGAAATCTAGTCGGAGTGAGTAGTCAGAAGAGTACGCCGAGCCGCCCCATGACAAGTATGCGTTGACCCTGAGGAAAACGGTTGTACCACCATGACCGGCAGATGACACGTTCTCCGGCTTTGAGTAGTAACTGTAAGTAATAATCGACCCTGAAGTGTCGTACATGAGAAGGTCCAGATCCGGCGAGGAGGAGGTTCCATTCCAGTCTAGAGACGCGTTAATCCCGTAGTTGGCGGGAATTGACACGGAGTAGTAGTCGTCGGCGTCGTTGGACGAGTGCACGTTGCCCCAGAATGTTACGTTGGTGGCATTTATCTGCATCGCAGTTGCAGTGGAGCCGCCCGCATCAGTTCCGGTTCCAGCGTCATGGCCCGAACCGGTGGAGTTGTTGCCACCTCCACCTCCTCCGGTGCTAGTGTTTGTTATCCAGACCTGCATTGTGTACTGGCCCGATCCAGAGAACTGCTCAACGCGTACATATACCGTGGTTCCTCCGACGCTCGTGCCGTTTGAGGTCACCTCGTCATAACCCGTAGTGAAGCTGGTGTCCAGCTGGGTCCCGGACGAGCCGTAAAGCCATAGGTCGTAATCCGCCCCTGAAGGGGAGGTTAGGCCCACGGTAATTGCAGTTGAGTTACTCATATTGAAGCCGTAGTAATCGTTGGTGTCGGAGGATGAAAGGTTTCCGTAGTAGGTCGAGCTGTTGCTTGGGAGCCATGCTGCCGTGGAGGTCGAACCACCGGCATCTCCGCCGGTGTTCGCATCGTTTGCCAAGGCAAAACCAGCGAACATCGAGACTATCATGATTGCAGCCATAACGGTGGCTGAAGTACGGTCGGTCATATACGTCCGTGGAGCCCGACACGCTTGAAGGTTGGCAGTGGCTGGAAAATGGGGATTTAGCCCCTTAGGGGCTAGTAATCATAGAATCCACTGCCCGATTTACGGCCCAGTCGACCGGATTCCACCATTTCCACCAGTAGCGGAGCTGGGGCGTACTTGTCATCTCCTAATCCCTCATGCAAGACCCCCATGATGTGGAGTACCGTGTCTAATCCAATGAGGTCCGCTAGGGCTAACGGCCCTATTGGGTGGTTCATCCCCAGTTTCATGATTCCATCTATCGCCTTGGGCTCGGCTACGCCCTCCTGTAGAGTCAGTATTGCTTCATTGATCATCGGACATAGTATCCTGTTGCTGACGAAACCGGGGGAGTCATTGCACTCAAGCGGGGTCTTTCCCATCCTTTCGGAGGCCTCCAGTACTGCAGCTGTCACTTCGGGATCGGTCTCACTCCCGTTGATGATCTCGATGAGTTTCATAATTGGTACGGGGTTCATGAAATGCATACCTATGACTCTCTCTGGCCTACTTGTGTGACTGGCAATCTCGTTTATCGAAATGCTAGAAGTGTTGCTTGCGAGTATTGCTTCCTTCTTACAAATGGAGTCTAGTTCCGAGAATGTGGAGAACTTTAGGTCGGGTATTTCGGGGATCGCCTCGACCACGAGATCGGCTTCAGAGGCCGAGGCTCTGTCTGTTGAAGATGAAATCCTTGACATTGCGGATGATGAGTCTTTCTCGGACATCCTGCCCTTGGAAACGAGTTTCTCCAGTGATGAGGAGATGGTCCTCATGCCCCTCTCCAAGAACTCCTCGCTGATGTCGATCATTACAACATCGTAGCCAGCGCAAGCAGAGACTTGTGCTATTCCAGCTCCCATCTGTCCTGCACCCAGGACCGCTACTTTCTCTATCTCCATGCAGGTGGCGGGGGATGGACGGAAATTAGTATTGCCTAGACTCATTCCTCTTCCATTTGTGACATCTGGATATCGGCTGCTGCCTCTATCTCGGCCATAATCTCGTCGAGATCAGGGCCTTGGCTGAGAATCATCTTGTTGCGTGACCTTCTCCTAGCTAGAGTGGTGGAGGGGACTGCGACTGCTGCCAGAAGCAAGATGAAGGCGAGGGAGAACCACCACATCATGGGGCCTCCGGCGCGGGCGTCCTCTATTGCCCAGTCCGACCATTCCTGATTAAGAACTGAGATTTTGAACCTCACCTCATTGTTGGCAGTGTCAGTTGACAGGGCGTTGATATTATGCTCTCCAGCTACGTCCAGGACCTCGACGAAGATGTCGTACTCCTCTGACACTGGGCATACAAACTGGTGACTGTCGACATCGCTCCAAATCATGACGTTTGAGCCTCTCTCGCATGTTCCAGATATCGCTCTAATGGACTCCAAAGTGGATGTCCTGTTGGTGACCTCCCACATTGTTAGTTCTGGTGCTATGGTGTCTCTAACTACTGAGAGGTAATACGAGTCTATCTCATTTAGTGACTCGATGTTTACGATGAACTGGTTGTCGCCCTCCGCCAATTCGAAATCTATGGTTACGACGTCCATTCCCGGAGTAATTAGGAACATCTCGCTGGAGCCGACAAGGTTCCACCAAATCTCCTGATCCGGTCCCCTCTGTATTGTAGCCTGGACAGAGTCAGAGGACACTAGCCCTCCGTTCCAGTTTGCCATTACTACCGAATCGTAGATTGAGTCGTCGAGCGTCATCTCCCTACAATCAACGTACCTGTTGTCATTTTCATGTAGCTCGGTTCCGTCAACTGCGATTATGCATACTTCATGGTCACCAGTCCTGTTAAGCTCAAAAATTGCCCCTCCTGTAGTGGAGTTTCTCTCACTTATGGTGTGTCCATCAATCGTGAATGTGAGATGAACCAATTCGCTCGATGACCATGAGAGTCCTTGTCTGTGGTCGAAGAAAGAAGAGTTACTATCCGATGGGCTAAGAGTCCACTCTACAACTGGTACGGTGTTGTCTATGGACATAGGCCACGTCTCTATGGCGGTGTTGTTAGCCCAGTCAGATAGCTCCAAGATTATTGTGTAGTCGCCGTCGGGGAGAGTTTCTGTGCTGAATGAGTATGAGGCTGGCGAATAGTCCTGTGAGCCGCCCTGGCTTGAGGGGTCCGGGTGGCCTGTGGACGGGTTGTAGAGGGCGGGGATCATCTGAACCTCACCGCAGTCTTGGACGCTATGTTCTGAGACGTCCGAGAGTAGGGTCATACACCATGACCTGACATCGGAGGGAACGGACATGGATAGGATCCCATGTGACAGGTTTACGGGAGTGGAGATACTGGATGGGGCGTAAAGGCGGCCGTCTTGGTCTGTTAGGGAGAGCAGTGATGGGTTGGTTGGAAGCTCAGGGTCGAAAATTACCTCATAGTGCCTTGAAACCGAGTTGCCCGCTGCATCACTTACGGAAATGTCGAATATGCTTGAGTCGCCTATGTAGTAGTAAGATTCCCCAGTTGACGGTTTGAAACCTATCTCTGCCTGTGATAGTTGGAGAGACACTTCGGCATTACCATGTTCATCGATTTCTATCTCGCTTCCGGAGTGGAATGCCGATGCTCCAGGCTCGGTCTGTATCTGGTATGTTAGAATCTCGTTACTGGTTATCCAGGGGATGTGACTGACTGCGAGGTTGGGTGCGGTTTCGTCGAAGGCGACAGAAAGGAAGTCTTCGTCGAAGAATCCGGAAATGTCAGTCAGATTGACCGCATAATCGTGCCATTGCTCGACCTCTGGAAGGCTGGCGTTAATCCAGACCTCCCTGAATGAGACATTCTCCGGGATGGCGAAATGATTTCCGCTGTTCCAAAGCATCGTCAGGTTGTGATGCGTACCTGTAGTTTCGATAGCTTCCACAAGGTCAGCAGAAGGGACGGTGGTGCCGTTCTTAGCGGCGTACCAATTAAGGTCATCTAGTCTGAAACCTATACCCGTGTCTATGGCGTGAATCTCTACCGGGACGGTCTCATTTGTTTGGGTCATGTTAGCAGGAACGGAGAATGACACTTCTGGTTCAAGTTCGACCAATTCGTAGACGTATGGGAGTCTGAGGCTGATTCCACCCTCGAGTTCAATATCGATGAAGCCTGACCATGTCCCTGCTGTCTCTGGCCTATCGAATTCCAAGTTAACTTGGATGGCGGAGTGGGGGACCTGCCCTGCAAGAGTGTCGGAACCCGTTGGCCAGATTGACGCTATCTCGGAGTCGCTTAGCCCCATCTGATCCGTAATCCTCAGTTCGTCGCCACCTACCACGTCAATGTCAATCCAAAACTGGATTGTACCACTGGGGACGGAGTATCCATGTACTGCTACAGAGTATAGTCCGTCTTCTGGATTTATGATATCTATAGATTCGGAGGAGGAGGGTGACCAAGAGCGCCTTACCTCTTCCCCGGAAGAGAACTCGCCGTCTTGATTCGAGTCCCTGAATAGGAACAGATCCAGATCAGCATCACCGTGTGCGTTCATCTTTATTGAAATCTCAGAGGCGTTCTGAACCGTTAAATTGCGCCACCATGAAGCCGTCATTTTGTTGGATGAAACATCCTGCGATGCTGTCTCATTGTCTAGGTATAATGGCTGGGACCACCCGTATGCAGAGACTTCTGAAACAGGGAGCGGGATTGTTGAAACTACGTGAACGGCATCCACACCACTTCCCTCTGACCAGTCAGTTACAACTCTCTCGAAGCCGGATTCCTCTGCTGCAATATAGCCCACTGAGATGTTCAATGCGTTGTCGTTTGTTTGAACCCCGTGGAGTGCGGTGTGGAGTGCCATCTGGTGCACGCCAGGCGAGACGGGGACAGCGAATACCTCGCGAGAAGTTCCCGTGAAGGTTCCCCAGTTGTGAGAGCCCGAGGAGACGTGATTGTTTGTTGATCTCTCATCAATGAAAAACGTTGAGTTGCCGTATGGCCCAGGATCCTCATCGGCGTATCCATGTGCCATTTCGGACAACCATAGGACATCTACGTCTGTGTACTGATTGTCTTCCCAGTCGACATCCAGGACCGCGGTTCCACCCGTATCCCACTCGGAAGGCCATTCGACGGACAGGAAACGCCAGTCCCCACTCTCGGACCTCCAGTCCCACCGGGTAGCCCCGGATATCCACTCTTCCGAGTATAGTGTCTGGTTGGAGACATTGCCATCCAGTGGTGCTCCCTTGAGGGAGAAAGGTCCGACCCACGGGACATTGGTAACTATGGGGAGAGTCCAGTTTCTATGTGACGGCAATAACTGCCCTGATGATTGATTCACGAAATGGGTCTCAACAAGAATTCCATGCTGGTGAAGGCCCGGTTTTGCCCCTTGTGGTACGGTAATTGTCATTGGAACTGTGGTTGTGCTGTTCGATGGAACATTCCTGCTCGATGGCAGGGATATCCATTCTTCTTCCTCGCTTCCAAAGGATGTCCAGTCTATCTCTATTCTGACTCCCTCGTCCGAGAGTTGTCCGTTGTAGTTCCAGACCCCCAGAAGTAGTCCGTCTCTTGAGTCCTCAAATGGGTTTCCGACGCGTACCTCGGCGTTTGGGCCATTTGACCACCAGTAGGTCACCTCCTCAAGTTCATCCGACTCTGTCCAGTCGTCTGAGTCCACAGTCGAGTCGTTGTCAAAGTCCTCGACGTATATCCCATCTCCATCTTCATCAGTCCACCTGTAGATCTGAAGGAAAACCCTCTCCTCTGAGCTCCTATCTTGATTTCCATCGAAATGGGAGTAGTCGATGGTGGCCCTAGCTCGTAACTGTCTTGTCCCGTGAGGGAGTTGGAATAGTGGGTCAGATTCAATGTGAAGGGGTATTAGCAGATCCGGTCTTTCCCCCTGGTGCCCATCCCATGACCCGTTCTCATCGCCCTCATCACTCCCATTGCCGGTGCTGTTCCATACCACTACGTCGTGTGCGAGAGGTGAGAACCTGATGGGAGTGTATCTTAGATGTACATCTGAATCTGCATAATTGGTGAATTCAATTTCGACCAATTGACTCTCACCGGGACGCATTAGATTCACGTTTGCCTCCCTGTGTTCTCCCTGGAAAGTTCCGCTGTTCCACTGGGCTGGACTGGCCCACCATGTACCATTCTCACCCTCAAGAGTTGAGACTGCCCTTGATACGTTGAACCACCCCCCTCCTTGGACGAATGGCTCATACCCTCTGTCATCCGAGGTGGAGAGCACGAAATCTCTGAACTCCTGGGACTTGGGATGGTCTCCTAGGTTGTCCTGCCACGCCTGTGCGACTACTGCCATGAGTCCGGCGGCAATCGGGGTTGCTAGGCTAGTCCCTCCCCACGTCCCCCATGCGGAGTTAGCGTCGTTTCTCTGATTCAGAGGTACGTCCCCAGTAGCGGACCAGCCGACTGATACAATGTCTGGGTCCATCCTTCCAAGTACATTTGGGCCCCTGTTGGACCATGGCGCGCTCTGCCCCCATGAGTCACTTGATCTGCTGCTGAATGCGCCGACAGAGAATACTCCGTTCGAAGATCCAGGGGACTTTGCGGTTCCGAAACCATGACCGCCGTTTCCTATGGCAACGGCATAGGATGTGTCATTGTTGTAAATCCTAGTCAGCCAGTCGAGGTATAGGGAGTATCCGTCTGCTCCAGCGTCGTCAACGGACGAGTAGCCGAATGAGAAGGAGCCGATGTTTGGCTGATCAGGAGTATCGATGTTTCCATCGTATCCTTCTGCTATGAACCTCCATGCATCGAGAGAGTGACCGCCTGAGTAATGGTTACCGATTGAGGTGATAGTTGCATTGGGCGCCATTCCGAGTACCTTGCCATCGCTGACAATTCCCTGTGCCGCTACCGCGCTCGCGCATAGTGTACCGTGGCTGCCGGATTCGAACATGAAAAGGGTGAGGTTTCCGGCTCCTGCAACTCTGTCGGAGTAACCGTGTCTGGCCGCATAAGTACTCCCGTATGGAACCCCGAGAGAGCCGTCTGAAACCCAATATACGAGTCCGGCTGAGACATCCCAAAGTCCGTCTCCGTCCGTATCCAGACCCGCAGTCTCCTCGCCTGGCCTCATTGGGACCTCGTCTCCGAAATCGCCATCACGGTCCATGTCGGCGTATACTGTCTCGTACAGTCCTGAAATCCTATCGTCTACAACGAGAATTGGGACATCTCCACCTTGCTTAGAACGTAGGTATGAGTCCGGGTGTTGTCCTAGATGATAGAGTCCGGAAAGGGACTCGTTGACGCCAGTGATGTTGAATCCGGAATCCTCCAGAAGGCCGTCGGAGTTGTTGTCAATATCTATTGTTGAAGTGTCTGCATACCATGTAGAGCGGGTCGGGTATGCCTCACCATAGACCATCCAGTAGTACATGCTATTATGATCCAACATAAGTGGCCAGCCCTCGTATGGCGACTTGTCGTATGTCACCCTAGCCTGAGTGCCGTTCAAATCGGGATGGGCGAAATCCACTCCTGTATCGGCCACCGCCACTATTACCCCATCTCCAGTGTAGCCCATTTCCCATGCATCATTGGCTCCGTGTATTTCCCCGCTCCTTACAGAATCTGGAGAAACCCCGGGAGGCTTCTCGAACGGAATTGTGTCGTAAGGTTCTGGAGGCCTTTCGGCGTCGATAACCGCGATAACCCCGGGTATTCCTGATATCTTGTGGACCAATCCAGAATCCACCCAAAACGTCCTATGGTCAATCTCGCCATCAGAGGCCTCTAGGTGAACAAGGGACTCCCCGGGCCCGGGAGGGAGCTGTTTCTCTAATGCGCCATTTTCTTCCTGCCATTCCGAAAGTGACTGTAATGACTTGGTTATTACCGTGACCCTGACCTCTGAGGCCCCACTGTCAACCCTCTCCTGGAGGCTTGAGTCTAACCATGTGTCGGTCACAGAAATAGGAGTCATTACTCCGGGTTTGGAGGTCCCGGTTAGAGCCTCTTCCAGTCTTGTTTCGGGATTGTGTCCAGTTACCGCTGCCGAGGCGGGATGTAGGATAAAAATCAGCATAAGGAGGCACGCAATACGCTGACGCATGGTTATTCGTGCATTCTCGCTTCTTTGATTGTGCCGGCGCCGTGTCCCGTCAAGTCCAAAGCGAAAGATTCGTGTCCGGGGGTCAGAGTCCCGTAGTGTAGAGGTCCATCATACCGGGTTTTGGACCCGGTGACGGAGGTTCGAACCCTCCCGGGACTACCATCATCCCTCTATTGCTTCGCTATTGGCAGAGAGGTCTCTGGCTATGTTCTTCTGGTGCCCCTCAAGAGTTCCTCCGCCTATTTCCAGGAGCTTCGCATCTCTCCAAAGTCTCTCGACAACGTACTCTCCGACGTATCCGTACCCGCCCATCACCTGTATGGCCCTATCAGCGATGTTCTTGGCAGCTGTGGTCCCGAACAGCTTGACTCCGTCGGAATCCAACCTGTTTCCAGATTCGGCTAGTTCTATCTGACGGGCCGTGTCGTAAACATATGACCTCATGGCGCGATACTCGGACCATGACTCTCCAAGGTGCCTCTGTATCTGGCCGAAATTCCTGATCTCTGTCCCGAAAGCCTGCCTCTCGGACGCATAATCGTTCATAGCAGAGAGGCATCTTCTCGAAATTCCGAGGGCCATCGCTGCTAGTCCTAGCCTCTCTAGTTCAAGATTCCTCATCATGTGTACCATGGACTCTCCTGGATCTCCGACCAGATTCTCTGGTGGCACGACACAGTCCTCGAAAACTAGTTCAGCGGTATTGCTGGCCCTCATGCCTAGCTTGTCGATAATTTTCTGTCCGACACTGAACCCCTGTGTGCCCTTCTCCACAAGGAAGGTGGAAATCTCGGCCCTCCCTCTTTCGTCGGTCCCTGTCCTTGCGTAAAGCCAGACTATGTCTGCGGAAGTTCCTTCCTCGTCTATTGAGCCATTGGTGATCCACATCTTCCTTCCATTAATTACCCAATTTCCGTCATCCCTCAAGGAGGCCCGTGTTTGCATTCCGAGTACGTCTGTCCCATAATCGGGCTCACTCATGGCCATGCATCCGATCCACTCCCCACTACACACCAAGGGGAGTATCCTAGACTTCTGTTCCTCACTTCCGTTCTGGGCTAGATTGTTGACCATTAGTTGGTCATGGGCGAGGTATGCTAAACAGAATGCTGGGTCTGAGTATGACAGTTCTTCGTTGATTATGGCCACTGCAGTGGCGTCCATACCACCTCCTCCAAACTCGTCGGGGACTGTTATGCCAAGGAGCCCCATATCTCCCAACCTCCTGAATAGGGAGGCATTGAATATCTCATCCCTGTCGTGTTCCAAAGCTTGGTTCTCGACCTCGTCTCGTACGAAGTCTCTGACCATCTGACGGAGCATCGCATGCTCCTCTGTGGGGTTGGCGATGTCCATCGTTCGCCAGTCGTCCGCCATGTGCTTCCCAACTATCCATGGCGTATGAGGGATTCGATTACTATGGGGTAACTCGCCTGCTGTCGCGTGGAAAGGGGATGGTTTCCCTGATGTGATCTGCCCCGGAGAGCCAAGAGCAGACCCTGTCTATCCCCATACCAAAACCTCCGTGGGGGACGCCACCGTACCGGCGGACGTCGATGTAGAACTCGTAAGGCTCCCTCGGAGTACCCCCCTCGTCTATTCTCTCAAGAATCTCTTTCTCGGACCAGGTCCTCTCTCCGCCGCCGATGATCTCCCCGTACCCCTCTGGAGCCAGCAGGTCGTGGCAGAGAACGTACTTAGGATCGTCAGGATCGGGGCGGTGGTAGAACGGCTTGGCTATGCGGGGATAGTGAGTAAGAAAGTGTGGTACTTCGAAGTCCTGTGTCAGAACCTTCTCCTTGCTGTAGTCTAGGTCCTGTCCCCACTCGACTGAGACGCCCATTCCCTGGAGGGTTTCAATCGCCTCATCGTATCTCATCCTTGGATATCTATTATCCGCATATCTCGAGACTAGATCAAGGTCCCTTCCTAGATCGGTAAGTTCGGCCTCCCTCTCCTCGAGGAGTTTACCGGCCACACTCCTTACCAGAGCCTCCCCATGATTCATCACTTCCTCGTTGCCACCCCATGCGATCTCCATCTCTGCATGCCAGAACTCGGTTAGATGCCTCCTAGTACGGCTCTTCTCGGCTCTGAAAGAGGGGGCGATCGTGTATAGCCTCTCGAGGGAGGGCATGGCAGCCTCGGCATACAATTGCCATGACTGGGTCAAGTAGGCCTTTCTTCCAAAGTAAGGAACCTCGAAAAGTGTGCTTCCCCCCTCAACTGCCCCTGCCACAAAATTTGGCGCCTGGTACTCGACGAAGTCAAGGTCTCTGAAGTAAGAATGGACGGCCCCGAAGACCGAGGACCTTATCTTCAGCATAGTAGTCATCCTTCCGGTTCGAAGATACAGGTGCCTGTTGTCTAGAAGGAACTCTGTCTCCCCTCCGTCGGCCTCGGTCATCGCGGATTCTGTGATTGGAAACGGCCTATCAGGACTAACGGGACCTATAACCTCGCCAGAGGAAATCTGGACCTCGTGGCCGTGTTCGCGATCTGTGGAGGACACGGTGCCTTTGAGGACCACACTCGATTCGATAAGGGCGCCAGCGAGATCCTCGAAAACGGAGTCTCCAACTGTTTCCTTCTTGATGACGCACTGAACTATGCCCGTGGAATCCCTAAGAACTACGAATCGGATCTTGTTTGATCCCCTTGATCTGTGAACCCATCCCTTGAGTTCTACTTCCTCCCCATCGTGGGCCCCGGAGAGGACATCCCCTATCCAGTATGACTTGGCCATGGCTCACCCACCTAGGCCCTCCTACTCAACGTTTGGTTAATGATTCCCGCGCCGCTAAGGCGTTTCTATGGCGGGTCTGACGGGGTTCGAACCCGCGACCGCCCGGTTAAGAGCCGGGTGCTCTACCTGACTAAGCTACAGACCCGACCCTCGGAGCCGACCACCCGATTTAACCGCGACGGGTCGCGATCAATACAATCTTCCAACTGGGTTGACCATTGTCTCAACCCCTGATCCCGTCGCCATCACTACTGCATCACAAATCCCCACGAACAATCCGACTTGGACCACTCCCTCAATTGAAAGGAGTTGTTCCTCCAAAATGGCCGGTTCCGCGATTGTAGGTCCATACTTGCAATCCAGGATGAAACCTCCATTGTCTGTGACATATGGGGAAGTTGTCCCGCCCCTCAGAGTCGACTCGGTGCCGGACAATTCTCTGATGGCCTGTGAAATCTCCGACCACCTACTCGGATCCACCTCTATTGGGAGATCAAATTCACCTAGTACTGGTACTCTCTTCCTGTCATCGGCCACCACGACCATTGAGTCTGAAATCATGGCCACCTCCTTCTCACGCGTTAGCGCGCCGCCACCTCCCTTAATCAGTGAAAAGCTAGGGTCGAACTCATCGGCTCCATCTATGGTTAAATCTATCCTATCTGCCTCGGAAATAGGCATTAGTGGAATTCCAAGGGACTCAGCCAATTCCCTTGTCGACTCGCTGGTTGGGACCCCGATAACCTCGACCCCCTCCTCTGAAATCATACGTCCAATCTCGATAATCGTGTACCTCACCGTGGAACCAGTCCCTAGGCCGAGCTTCATCCCGCTTCTCACAAAGCCACAGGCGGTAATTCCTGCTTCTCGCTTGAGCCCCTCAACATCGACCATGGGGCTACGAGCGATAAGACGCGCATGATGGTTTCCGATGAAAACTATGGAAAAAATCGGTAATCTTCGTAACCGAGAGGTTCTTGATGAGCGACGTCACGGGATGGATGAGGGAGCAGGAGGGTCGCTGACAGTGCTAGACACTGAGGAAAGTCCCCTCTCCACGATGCAAGCGGTCCGGTGCAAGCCGGAGGCCCGGGAGGGTCGGCTCTGCAACAGAAACGAACTGTGCCGGGAGCACGGTGAACCCGAAAGGGGGAGATTTCCCGAACGCAGCTGGAACGGGCAACCCCGCTGGAGCAAGTCCAAGCAGGCCTGTATGGCATCGACAGGGCCGGGTAGGATGCATAGTTGAATGCGGCCAGCCGGAAGGTGAACAGAAAGGGGCTTACTCCCTGCACCCTCACCTAATCTTCCGGCAGGCATGCTATTCGATAATTGCGTCTGCTACTGATGAGGCTTCAATCGTTCCGACTTCGTCGTAATCCAGCCAAGATCCGTTGAGGGTAATCCGGGATTTAAACTGATTATAAACCACAATAATTGTGGGCAGCAGGATGGCACTAGTCAGCAGAGCTAATGCAATTAGTGCCATCATCAGGAGGAAGAAAGTCTGCAGCCCCGGTATTGCAACGAATAGTCCTGCAGCAAGTCCTGCACAGGTGGTTGCCGTTGTTTCAAAGATGGTCCGTCCGGTGGTCATTACGGATCTGACTATTCCAGCCGGAGTTTCGCCTTCGTCCTTTATGCGGTCGACTATGTGAATAGAGTCGTCAACACCTATGCCAAAAACGATTGTTCCTATCATTGCGGTGAAGATGTTTACTCCCAAATTTGCTCTCCACATCAGAATAGGCTGCCAAAGAACAACCGCAGCTACCGCTGTCATTGTGAAAAATGCCATCCTCGGAGAGCGGAACAGTATCGCCATCGCGAATAGTAGAATGAACATAGTCGTGATTGTGGAGTCGCTCTGAGCCGTGTGGATGCCCTCGTTGATATCTATGGAAATGGGCAGTCCCCCGGTAAGTTTGGAGTTAGTAACTCCCTCTTCTGAAATGGTCATGGAGAAGCATCTAGTGGCGGTTTCACAGCCCCCCTCCGAAAGGAAACCGTCGATGGTGTCCCTGAGGGGGGTGGCTTCTTCCAGCAGGATGTATGGCTGCCAAGCATATACGAGTGTCTTTGTTTCCCCCGAGCCCTCGTCGGCGTTCATGAGCATAGATCTGACTTCAGGGCTCAGGGTGTCGAAAGCGACATTGACCATGTCTTCCCTGGAAGTAGCGGTAGTGAATACTACGTCTCCGCTGGAGATGCACTCCAGTTGAAGGGGGTCGTCCCAGCATGGAGAGTGGAGAATATCCCACAATGACCGATCAATGGCCTCAACGCCGACCTGTACGTGTATCGCCTTGAGAATATTGACTAGGCTGGTTGTGTTTGTCCTCTCCACGTTGTCTATTTTCGCCTGTATCTCTTCCAAGGAGTCTAGGACTGGAAGATCCCTGATTGGAGCGGTCCCGTTTTGAGGCCCCCTATCAGTTGCGTTAACGATGAATAGGTTAGTCTGGCCGCCTCCAAACTCGTAACTATATTCGCGTAATGCCTCATAGGACTCGATTCCAGGGGGGACCTGGTCCGACCCGCCAGTGATTCCCTGTCCCATCTGGTCCTCGAAAATTATGGCGCCGCCAATTGTTGCCACGGACCCTACCAATAGAACGATTATGGTTGCCTTAACTGGTATTTCGCCGACATATTCCCAAACGCTGTCCAAGCTTCCTACAACTATGGTTAGAATGAGCATCGAAGATAGGATTAGTGCATTTGTAGTGGTCATCAGCTCCGTGTAGGAAAGTGCTACCCAAGCCAATGCCCCCAGAGCTAGAGCAACATAAACGGTCTGCATCGGAGACATTTCCATCACTTCGGTCCCCCTTCTATATCTGAGCAGTTGAACCAAGGCTGGAACCATCAGCATGGATAGCATGAAGGTTACAGAAATTCCCAGAAGCAGAGTTGTGCCAACCGTCCTCATAGGCTCTATTGGAACTAGGCTATCCCACGTAAGAACGCTGAATCCAATTATGGTTGTCACTGCGGAGAGGAAGATCGCGTTTCCAGTGGTCATTGCAGCGCGAACGGTAGCTGTCAGACTAATCAGCGGGTCCCATGGGTCGATTGTGTCGGACTCTCTGCCGTCCCTCTGCTGCCTCCATGCGTTCTCTACTCTCTCCTCGATTAGCTCAACTCTGTTCTCCTCTATCCTGTTAGTAAGATGTAATGAGTAGTCGACACCTAGCCCGACAAGTATGGGGCCGGCCGAGATAATCATTGGAGTAAGTGTGATGTCAGCTACTACGGTCGTACCGAAGGTGATGAACAGGCTCATCGCTATTGGCAAACCACAGATGACCAGGACTTTCGCGTTTCTGTGTAGAATAATCATTGCGAGGGCAACCAATGCTAGACTGGCGGGCAGCATTGTCCACACAAGTTCGTTGTAAATTTCATCCGAGATGTCGTGAAGTACTGGGGTGATTCCGGTTACAGTCACTGCCCTGCGGGGGGGGATGTCGTCGAGGCGGGATGGATCCATGGTTGAAGTTCGCTCGTATGTTACATGACAAAGGCTGCAGAAATCCAAACTGGTGGGGCCATGGATTAGATCTTCTGTGAAATCAAGAAATGCCTCATGATCCCTCACAGGGCCAAGTTTGGGGTCCACCCTAACGGGAATTTCAGTAGTGGACATATCGAAAGTTATACCCATTACAATGACGCCTGTGTCCCAGATGCCATCGTCATTGGTATCTCTCACCATGGACTCGATCAGTGAGCCGGCATTATCGACGAACTCGTCTACTCTGTCTTGCTCATCCGGAATCTCATACCCGTAATAGGGATTCAAGCTCGCTATGGTGCAACTCTCGTCATCGCTAGTTGGAAGTCCATACTTCTCCATGGCGCAGTTGAACCTCCAAGACGAGGAGTTGGCCTCCTTGATTACCTGAGCTGGCGAGAGTACCCAGATCACTCCATCATTCAGCCCTCTGTCGGACTTATCCCAATCTAGGCCCTTGACATATGTCCCAGCGGGGGATGAGTCGTCCCCCTCGATCCATGACATTTGCTTCAGAACTTCCAATGAGGTAATGTTTTGTTCTGTCCTCAAATCTGTATCGTGAATGGCATTACCTGTCTGCATATAGACCATCACGACATCCGTAGACCAATCTTCCCTGACCTCGATCAGTAATTCAGTAGAGTCCGCATTGTCGGGAAGGTAAATCTCCAGATCTCCATCAATCTGCTGTTGGAAGTCGAAGGCATACTGCCCCACCGCGGCAGTCAGTAGTAGTAGGAATGCTACAATAATACCAGGACTCCTGAGAATCAGCGAGTAGGCCAACTCCGTTAGCCTCCTGGAAAATGAGTTTGCTATGTCTGCTGCATCATCGGTCAATTGGCCCAATGTGTCTAGAGCTCCTCCAAGAATGCTATTCCTAAACCTCTCTCTTGCGCCTTCGACTGTCTCCCTTACTGGCTGAAGCTTTTCGAAGAATGCCTTCCAAAGCTCCTCCTCGTCGTCCCTCGATTGACCCTCTCCGAGAGAGTACTTGTCTACTGTGAGGTCATCTTCCACGTTTGCGGGGCCTTGCGGAGCCAAATGAGCGTTCGCATACGAAATGGTGGCATTATTGCGATAATGGGGAATATTGGGGCTAGCTAGTCACAACTCAATGAATAGAATCGCTGAAAGTCAATGAGCACCCCGCAGGGCCATGGCAAGGAGAAGGGGGGCGTCATCCGACCTTACCAAGAACAACGATGAGACACTGCTATGGGCTGGTCTAACTACTGCTGGAGTGGTCAGCCTCGTTGTGATTGCTTCCCTAGCCCTAGCCCCTATCGTGAGCATAGGCCCGGAGGAGGGGAATCGTGCCCCGGACTTCGTGGCAGATGCTTACAATGGAGGATCCTGGTACGAATTTAGGATGTCTGATATATGGGACTGGGACTGGGACGGGAACTCTTCCGAAAGCAAATGGATACTCATCCAATTTATTGACACTGACTGCCCATACTGCTGGGAAGAGGGTGACGAGATGAGTCAGTACCACTCCCAGTGGAAAGACCGAGTGACATTCGTCACTGTTTCAGTTCACCTAAACATCCCGAACCATGAAAGCAGTAAGAGCGAAATTGAGGCCTTCAGGGACAGAACTTCTTTCGGCACGGATGACAATGACGGTGACGGATGCAACAGCGGGAGGGACAACTGCATCAACAGGCCTGGCACTCCGCATCAGTGGACGTATGTTGATGATCCTTCGAACTCAATCTTTGGCCAATGGGAGCTTAGTGGGACGCCATTCACAGCGATTCTTCAACCCGATGGAATCGTGGCTTGGAATAAATTGAAGCATCAGGGCCAAGGAGGGGATGGAGAAGAGATTTCTTCCGCCCTACAGAGACTAGTGGGTGATTCTTGATGTCAGCACTTAGCCTTGAACTAGGAATCTTCATTCTTGGAATATTGGGCGCCTCTGCATTACTACAGAAGAGTCGTCAGGAAAATGGTTCGGATGGCACCAAGGGCACCATTGTCGCAGGCCTTTTGTTCGCTACTGTGGGGATTGTTGCATCGGGTTGGACCTGGTCAATCCACAATTCCCTAATGAAAAGCGGCTCCTCCAGCATGTGTGCATCGGAGGGGCTGGTGCAGTGTGGTTCGGTAATTGGAGACCCCCAGTGGAATAATCTCTTCGGGATGCCCTGGGGAGTGGTTGGGATTGCTTCTTTTGGTGTGATTTTCTTCGTCTTAATGACCCTCTATCTAGACCAAAATGCGAAAAGAACGCCACAATTCGTGAATTACCTGTGGTACTTGGGAATTGCGGGCCTCCCATTCGTCGCATGGCTGGTGGTGATTGAGCTTCTCCTGGTTGAGGGTGCACCGCACATTTGCCCATACTGCACCGTGATTCACCTATCGATGATTGGGGTCTTTGTTTCCTCCCACATAATGAAGGGGAGAAGGGCCAGTTCGGCTTGGTAGAGGCTCGCATCGTGGGTCCGATGGGCTCAAGACTGGGCTCAATTCCGCAGGGGCATGGAATTAGTCACCGGAGGTGCTGGATTCATCGGCTCTCATTTGGTCGATACCCTCGTATCTGAGGGGAAAATGGTCAGGGTGTTTGACAATTTCTCCAGCGGCCGGGAGGAGTTTCTGTCCCACCATAAAGGAAGCGACAGGGTCGAGGTCGTCCGAGGCGACCTTCTGGATGCCGATGCGATTAGGGAGGCGATGGACGGAGTTTACACCGTCCATCACATGGCGGCCAATCCGGACATAAGATTGGGTACTGAGATTACGGACACCGATCTCAAGCAGGGAACTGTGGCCACATACAATGTCCTCGAGGCGATGCGTCAAACTGGGGTTAGCAGAATTTCATTTTCTTCTTCGTCTGCTGTATACGGGGAGGCTGAAGTGATGCCAACACCGGAGACATACGGACCAGTCATGCCAATATCTCTCTACGGGGCATCCAAACTAGGCTCAGAGTCCCTAATCACAGCTTGGTCAGGCACATTTGGAGCAAAGGCCTGGATACATAGATTCGCAAATATAGTAGGGCCGAGGGGGACCCACGGTGTTATCTTCGATTTTATTCACAAACTGAAGAGCGATCCTTCAAGGCTTGAGGTTCTTGGAAATGGAAGGCAGGAGAAATCATACATGTCTGCTGAGGACTGTGTGAGGGCAATGTGCCACATAATCAACAGCGGTTCTGATGATGTTAGCCTGTACAATCTCGGAACCGGAGACACCTGCTCTGTGAGAAGAATTGCGGAGATCGTAGTCGAAGAAAGTGGTCTCGATGGAGTTTCGATAGAGTATTCAGGAGGAGACAGAGGCTGGGCCGGCGATGTTCCCAGAACATCTCTTGATGTCAAGCGACTGTTGGATTCTGGATTCTCCCCGGATATGCATTCCGAGGATGCAATTAGGCACACGGCCAGAGCACTCATCTCCGAGATCGGGCTTTGAGAGAAATAGTTGACAGTATCATCATTATTGCCAGTGGCAATGAAATACTGATCGAGGAACTTTCGGGGCCTTCTCCGAGATCTAGCTTCAGGACTCCGAGGGTGGAGTGGGTTTCTGATTCGCCTATTGTCTCATGCACCGCAACTATGCTCAAATCATTTGGCTCAATACCTAGAGGAATTGAGGCGATAATTGTAAGTTTGATTTCGCTAGAGGAAGAAGAGATACCGCCATCGCTCAGTAAATCGAATTCTCCCCAAAAGGACCATTCATCATCCTGGTTGTTTATTGAGACCTCGTGATAGGCTCTAGCAACATCATGGTGACGGGTAACCCCGTTGATGGCTTCTGACTCCTCGATTACCACGAAGTCTTCGATGATGAAAATAGAAATTTGTGTTTGTTCGAGTGTTGACCAGTCAGAAAGGGTTGTTTCAACATGTAGATCTCCAGAGTAAACAGAAGCTTCAATCCTGATATGAGTGTCATCCGATCGAGACCCTTCTGCAGACAGAAGTTGTCGGTGAATGCTTGAACGATCGGGAGCACCGCCCGACAGGACTTCACCATCGAACCAAAAGGACGGAGCAGAAGGAGGTTCAGACGAGTATCTAGAGATCCTGTGATCTGTGATCGGCGTTCCCAGTGGGTCGTCGAAGTCGTCATGCAAGGCCACCCTAGCTACTCTGTTACCATTTGACTCAGTAAATTCTGGCATCCATGGGTCAACATCCGCGCATACTTCGCACCAAACGGCGGTGAATTGTTCTGCTAAAACGGTATAACCACCATCCGAGGACCATGATTTATTATTTTCCTGAGCAACAATTGGATTGGTGAAACATAGCAGAATTACGGCAACCATCAGCAGGTCCCGCATCAGCACCATTGGGTGGGCCACAGCGCTCCCCTTTCATAACCCAGTGTCTCGACGGATATCTATGAGCAAGCGCTGGTACCAGGAAAATAGGCGTGATCCATGGCGTCGCCAAGCTCGTTCGAAAGGCTACCGGGCAAGGTCAGCTTACAAGCTAAAACACATTCAGGAGAGATTCTCCATAATCCGAGAGGGGGACGTGGTACTAGACATAGGTTGCCATCCCGGAGGCTGGACGCAGGTTGCTAGTGAGGAAGTCGGAGAAGAAGGAGTCGTTATCGGGGTTGATCTACTTGCAACAGCACCTGTGGAGGGTGCGACGGTCATTATTGGCGACATTACAGAAGACGCCACTATACAGCAGATTATGGAAGCGGTGGAAGGAAGGGAGATCAACACCGTGATTAGTGACATTTCACCACGCTTAACGGGCAGGTATGATACCGACCAAGCTATTTCCTTGGAGTTATCGACCATGGTCCTAGATGTAGCCATGGATGTTCTAAATCCCGGTGGCACATTCATTACAAAGGCATTCCAAGGAATAGGGATCGAGGGGCTTGTTGAGGCAGCTAGAGATCGATTTTCCAATGTTCAAAGATTCGCCCCCACCGCATCACGAAACTCCTCATCGGAGACATATCTTATTTGCAGGAACAAACTTCCCAGAGTGAAAAGGAGAGGGGCAGGTCAGAGTGCCATGGAACAGGTTTCGAAGCATCTCGCCGAATTGGGCATACTTACCGAGGAGCATGAGGTAGAAGAAGAAAGGGCGGTCGGTCTCAGGAGAATCTCGAAGAAGGAAGAGGAGTGATGATCAATTAGAATCCCTGTCATACGGAATGATATTCTGCCACTCCGAAGCATCCGATCTTGAAACTACGGCATGGACCCATTCAGTCTCAGAGCAGTTGAATACCTCATGAGGTAGCCCTGGTTCAATGTAGAACATATCACCCTCACTGTGAACGACAGAATTCCTGCACCCGGGCCCATATTCGTGCCTGACACTACCTTTGAGGAGGTATACCATGACGTCGAAGTCCACGTGAATATGGGCCTTTGCTATTCCTCCCGGGGGAATATAGGCCCTGTTCATGGACAA
>CAYFGD010000013.1:0-20729 GCA_964342715.1 uncultured Candidatus Poseidoniales archaeon
GTGGACAGCCCAAACCTGCCAGATGGAGAGGCGGTCTTCAACGTGACAACCGAGGGTCTGCGGGACTGATCACCCGCGGGCCCCGTGTCCGATCACGCGAGCTCTTCCATCGCCACGCCAATCTCTTCGATTAGCGGACCCAGGTGTTCTTCGCTGAAACCCAATCTCAAATCAGCAGCCGAGAATAGCTCTGGCAATGGTTTCGTGTTTCCTAGTTTCATAGCATTGGCATAGTCGTCCAAAGCCTTGCCCCTGTCCTTTCGATGCGTCTGCCACAATTGCAGTGATCCTAGCTGTGCTATTCCGTACTCGATGTAGTAGAACGGCGCCCCATACAGGTGCCCCTGGACCTGCCAGGAGACGCCCCTGAAGTCATCTATTTCAGACCAATCCATATCCGAACCAAATCTCTGCCTAATATCGATCCAAGCATCCTCCCTTTCTTCTCTTGAATGCCCTGGGTTTGCGTAAACCCAATGTTGGAAGGAATCAATTGTTGCTATCCATGGGAGCAGAAATATGACTCCTTCCAGATGGGCACGTCTAGCTCTGTTTGCACCCCCTTCTTCGTAGAAGATGTCCCACCCGGGTTGAGTCAGTAGCTCCATCGACATTGATGCAACTTCTGCGAACTCAATTGGATAGTTTCGCTCGTCAATCAAATCAAGGTGTCCGCAGTACAATGAGTGGAAGGCGTGACCTGCTTCGTGTATCATCGTCTCTAGATCGCCCTGAAGGCCAGCTGCATTCATGAAGATGAATGGAACTCTGCTTTTCTCGAGATAGTATTGGTATCCTCCCGGGGCCTTCCCCTTCCTGGTGTCCAGATCAAGGGTGTCCATTTCCACTAGCTTGTCGAACATAGAACCCAGGACATCAGACATATCATGGAACATCACAGAGAGTTTTGACACCATCTCTTCGACATTCTCGAACGGCCGCAATGGTGGCTTTCCTTTTATGTCCGGGCCGACACCAGTTTTCTCATTGACATCCCATGGCCTAAGGCTGTCAAGTCCCAAGGAGGAGACCCTCGTTGAGTTAATTTCATGCAATAGTGGCATGCAAACCTTCTCTATTGAGTCGTGGAACTCGAGACAGTCCTCCTTAGAATAATCGAACCTATGCATAGCTCTGAACATGTAGTCAGTGTAACTCTCGAATCCCGCATTTACTGCCATTCTATGGCGAATAGAAATCAACTCATCGAAAATCTCTGAAAGCCTCTCCGAGTCGACAATCCGCCTTTCAATTACTGCCTTCCATGCATCTTCCCGGACCCCACGATCATTGGACTCCATGTAGCCTCTCATCTGCGGCATGGTTCTTTCCTCGCCATCGAAATTTACAGTCATCGCACCATTGATTGCTTGAGCCTCAGTGACAAGCTTAGTCTGATCAACCCCCAATTGTATGTTCTCCTTTCGGAATATTTCGATGTCATTCCTCATGCCTTTGATCATTAATTCGTATCTAGGAGGCATGTCATTGACAGATGGGTGTTCCACAATTCTTCTATTCAGCGAGTCAGAGAATTCTGACAACTTCGGCCTAACATTCTCCACGAAATCAAGGAACGAATCGCGCTTCTCCTCGCTCTCCGTATCGCAGGTCATCCCGATATACAGTAGAGCCCCTGTTTCAGAGATATGTTCGGCTAGAGTAGAAGCATCTGCGATTAGCCCCTCGAGGCATCCCGAGCAAGATAGATCACGATTCAACAGGTCCTCCACGTAGGGCTCAATGTTCCCCCACTTGCTAGCATCGAAATCTTCTGGCACAAAACCCCCGGAATCCATGAGGCAGCCTGAAAGAAACTTGGATTTGATGTTGACCCCGCTGAGTGCAGTTAGTAGTCAGCCATGGCAGCATGTAGGATGAAGCGCGACTCAATGTCCCCAATGCCCACATTCTCGCCCTCGGATATCGCCCCAATCCTAATGAGTCCAGAATCCGTAGGTATAGGTCTAGAAGCGACCAATTTCACATCTAGATGCTCTTGAATTCGGGTAGCTTCTTCGTCAGAGTCATTGTATGTTCTTCTCGGTATCGAAAGCTCCTCCAAGGACCCCCCAATATCAATTTCTGGGAGATGCATTACCCATGCTCTAGAGTCCCCCTCCCTCAAACCTGCTCTATCTATTGCCAAGCCAATCTGACGGGTTCCCGATAAAATCCTCAGAAACTCGGCTGTAACGTCCCTAGCAACCATCGTACCCTCGATTTCCCTCTTTCTAGTTGAGTACCAAACTGTCCAGAGATGCGCCTCGCTAGCGGCCACTTCGTCTGAGAGGATTAGCCACCTGTTGTCGGGCCTCCATTCATTAAGGGTCGAAACTACGCTACCTGGGTCCGAAATGGGACTTCTGAACTCAACATGCCAAGCGGGGAACCACGGCAGCATCCTTCCTCTCCATACTCCCTGTGAATCTACGTGTTGAAGACATTACCGTGAACGCCTTCTCATTTCACGACTAGCAGATTGGACCAGATTCTCTACAAGTCTAGGACTCCACCCTCTCAGATCGGAAAGCATCGACCTGTCCTTTTCCGTCAGCTCCGCTATGTCAGAAGCCTCAGAGACTCCTAGCAGCCTAGACATTTCTCTGGCCCTTACTCTCCCGACGCCCCTTAGTGCCACAAGCCCAAGAAGTTCGGATTTACATCCATATCTGACCCTGCGGTGAACCTCATCAATCGCTTCCACCAATGTTCTGTGGGCCTCCCTTCCCATCGATGACAACTCTTCGTCATCAGCCACTATCTGCCTTGTTGAATAAAGAAGCCACTCAGCCAACTCAACACGGCTCCGAAGGTCCCCAGGCTGCACCCCCCAATCCGACTCGATGGTCTCAAAGCTATCTTCTTCCATCCATGATTGAATCACCAATGCCGCCTTCATCCTACGATCGTCCTCTAGATCCACTGACTCTGCTAGGAACTCTCTTTCATGCCCATGCAATGCCGCCTGAACTTTGTCGAAGTCATTTTTCCTGATCCACAGGGGCATAAAATCAGGAGTGCACGAAACAAGGTGAAGAAGTCCCATCGGGGAAACTTGCCCTGATTCGTCTCTTCCAGAAAGAATGGACATTGCTCTTGATGCACCGTCCCTCAGTATTCTTCCAGAAAGGGGATTCAAGTACAGTCTCGAAACTCTCTCACCTAGTGGGGTCGCAGAATAGGTCATCGAAGGGGATTCGGCAGAAATCTCCTCCTTGGGATCAATAATGCTAGCCTTCCTGAATCCAAAGATCGGCGGCCCCCTTCTCTTGGGCAGGGCTCTCTTAGGACTATCAATATGGCTAGACAGCTCAATTCCAAGCGTATCTGCAGCGGAATTGGCCCATGATGGGGCATCGTCCTCCCAGTCTTCTTCGGAAGGCGAGTCGGGCTGTTCTTTCATCATCCTAGCTGCCACCTTTTTCGACTCACCATCTCTGTTTATCATCCCATTATTGGCCAACCAGTCGACCACCTCATCCAATCTACCAGCCAAGGTCTCGGGATTCATCTGAGTAGCTAGAAATGTCCTTTCAAAGAATCTCCCAAGAGAGTACCTATCAGAAACTCCACCTGTTGCAATTATCGAGAGGCAGTGGGTAAGTAGTGCAGGATCTTCAATCGCTCTCAAAGCCATTGGGCTAGCTAGCTTGGAAATAACATCCTCAGACCCCCCTTTCAGGTAAAGGTCAACCAAACGCTCCTCTTCTTGTACATCTTTTGCAATAATCCAAGAGTCCCCACGCTCGTCATATTTTGGCCTGCCTGCCCTGCCCATCATTTGCCTGATCTCCATTATTGGAAGTGGCATGGATGCGCTGGCAGCAGTATTCCATCTTCTATAATCACGAATTACAACCCTCCTGGCAGGGAGGTTCACCCCTTGGGCCAGTGTTGGAGTAGCGACTATGCAATTCAGACTCCCCTCCCTGAATGCTCCCTCAATAACACGCCTTTGGGACGAAGTTAGACCAGCGTGGTGGAACGCTACCCCGCCCTTGATCGAGTTCGAGAGTGACTTTCCAACAGATGATGACTCCTCCCCCTTGTTAATTTTCGATGAAAACCCCATCCATGTTTCATCAGACTGTGAGAAGTATTTTCCATCTCCGGATTTCATGGTATTTAGTACGTGTTCTGAAAGCTCTCGGGCCTCCTTTTGCGCTGAAGCCCTTGACGACACAAAAACAAGGAGCTGCCCGCCAGATGATACGGTATCATCCAAAACTGCCTGTAGAGACTTGTTCTTCTTCCCACCTAATTTCCTTTCAGATGGCCATTCAGATGGCTCCTCCCCCTCTATTCTGTGTACCCTAATTTCCAGATTATTCATCACTCCACAGTGCAGGGAAACCGGCCTCCACTCAGAAATCACTAGATCCGCATCCAGCCATTCTGCTAGAGATTCAGCATTCCCAACAGTTGCGGAAAGAGCGATAATCTGAGCATCGGGTTTTTCATGCCTAATCCTAGAGATTAGTACTTCCAATGTTGGCCCCCTACTATTGTCGTTCAGGAGGTGGAACTCATCCGAAACCACGACCCCTATTTTGTTTAGGAGATCCCTATTTGTTCTAAGCATTGAATCCAATTTCTCACTTGTACATACAATAATGTCAGCATCATTAACTCCTACATTCTCACTACCTCGGTCCCCTATCGCTATTCCAACACTCAAACCTATCGAAGCAGCGATTTCTTGCAACTCACCAACTTTCTCAGAAGCCAACGCTTTCAGTGGGACAATGTATAGGCCCCTACTCCCGGACAAATCGCCACTTAGCCTGTGCAACATCGCTAGATAAGCAACCAAGGACTTCCCACTGGCAGTGGGTATTGTCAGCATGAGATTCCTTCCTTCAAGAGCATTAGGGAGGGCCTCAATCTGAGGTGGAAAAAGCTCCTCTATGCCCCATTTATCCCTCAGGAACGAGACTATTCTTGGATCGAGGCCGAGCCCCTCAATGCATCCCGTCGTCCGGTCCACGCACTCTCTTTAGTTCGGCCGTTCTAAAGGATGCCGCGCATACTGCGCCTAGTGCCATCTGTGGTAGGCTGGATGCCCTTCCTTTACAGCAACGAATAGCCCCTCTCCCGTGGCACAAATCTTCTCCCCGGCCGTGAGGGCCATGCTCACCCTTGCACGATCATCACTAATCTCAGTTATTTCGGCCTTCACCAGAAGCCTCTCTCCATATGGGGTCGGCCTTCTGAGATTGATGCTGTAGCTAGCAGTAACCGTGCACGGGGGCTCTTCAGAACCACTCCTATCCATCAGAGCCACTGCAGCCGCCCAATTCCCATGGCAGTCCAATAGGGTCCCAATGATTCCCCCATTGATCATTCCAGGAAACGCCTGATGCTCTTCCGACGTCTCGAATTCCATTTCCAATCCGTTTTTCGTCCTGAATGACCTGATTCGCAAACCATCTTCGTTCGATGGGCCGCAGCCGAAGCAGATACTGCTCGGCGCGTATCTCTCTTGGACAGACGCCCCCTCCCAACTTCCCATAAGGCTCCGAGGGGCCAGAGGGATTCAAGAATTCCCATTATTCACATGAGGTACCCTATTTACGTCGAACCTGCTGGGGAGTTCGTTGTCCGAACCACATGATGACTCATCTGAGGAGAACCCTGGGCCTAGGCCGGAGTCTCTCACTCCTCGATTGAAGAGGAGGAGATTCGCCCCACTTAAGGTCGCTAATCAGATACCGAAGAGGAGGAGGAAGGAGATTGAAAAGGCCTTGGAGGATAGCACAGGAACCCCCAAGAAGTGGTCCCGCCAAAGTGGCCCGAAGAATCACAGTTTCATGAGAAAGAGAATCTCTCCCGGTTCCATAAGAAGGATGGATTTCGACCTTCTCTCGGTAGAAATTGGAGAATCATGGCCAACCCCAGTCACTGTTATCCACGGCTCTAGGCCTGGGCCAGTGGTGACCCTTCTTGGAGCAGTCCATGGGAATGAGTTAGTCGGCCCTCTTGCACTGACTTACCTGACAGGACCAAATTTCGTCGGCCCTGGAAAGCCCATAGATCCAGAAGTCATGTCCGGAACCCTGAGAATTGTCCCTGTCGTCAATATGCCCGGATATCGCAGACAGAGCCGGTATATGCCAGATGGAAGGGACCTGAACAGGTCTTTCCCTGGAAAGCCGGGAAGCAACACAACATTCCGTGTTGCTCACAGGATTTGGAAAGAAGTTGTAGTTGGGAGTGATTACGTTATTGATTTGCACACCGCTGCCTTTGGTAGAACCAATATGCCCCAGATTAGGGCCAATCTGGCTCACGCGTCAAGTAACAAAATCGCAAGGTCATTTGGAATAGAAGCAATTCTGGACAACGTCGGACCAAAGGGATCACTTCGAAGGTTGACAAACGAGTCAGACATTGCTTGCATCACATTCGAGGGCGGTGGGCCCAACGAGTCTGACCCAGAGTCAGTGCAGATCTCAATCTACGGGATTCTGAATGTCCTACGTGGGTTGAGGATGATCCCGGGTCACCCTAGCAGACCGAGATTCAGAATCCTGGCATCCGGTTCAGTCTGGATTAGGTCCGACCAAGGGGGACTTCTGGATGTTCTCGCTCCGGCTGGCAGTTTCGTAGAAGAGGGAGAGGTCGTTGCAACTGTGACAGATCCAGAAAGGCCTTCTGAGACTCACGAAGTAACTTCTCCGAAGAAGGGGCTAATCATCTGTTCAGCAACCCATCCATTCGTCACCGCTGGAACCCCTGTTGGGCACATACTACCCGTATCGAAGGGAGTGAAAACAATCAGGAGGCGACTTGACGATGATGACTGTCTTGTAATCAGTGGTTCAGATGGAGACCCCCCTTGGAGAGAGGATGATGACGTTGAGGACATCACAGTCGAGGGAGAGTGGTCAGGTGGATCAGTCGATGCCGAGTGGGGGCTGAATGACTCCGGGGCCGTTGAAGAGGAAGCGGCCGAGGCCGACCCATGACTAGTCAAAATCCGGGGCGCGGGGCAAACCTGTGTCTTCGTCTACCTCCGTGGGCGAATAAGTGGACTGACTGCCAGTATTTCCAGACATCATGCTGGAAACATCGGGGGCACTTGGAAGTGCGTAGCCTTCATGCTCAACCCCCAAGTTCTCCCTCTCCGGACTGATGTTGTAGAACTCATACGCTTCTTTCAGCTGCCTCCTGTAAGAGACCCTCGATCCGATTAGCAATGCCCCTCCAATCAGAGAAATTACCGAAACAAGCGATACTAATGCTCCAACAGGACTCAGAATGAAACTCATCAATTTCTCCCCCAGACTCTTTGGAGGCTCCCAGATAATCATGTCCAAGTTCCATGTGAACTCCGTGATTGTCTCACTATCGGACATCAGTGCAGTCACTTGTTGTGGACCTTCTCCTAGGTCACATAGGTAGATTTCAAACGAGGTTTCTGCAGACCCACAGTCAATTGGTAAAATTGTAACACTCCTTCCATCCTCACTTACATTCCAGAGCTCAGCCCCCACTGCCGTATTCATCGTGTAGTCACCGAATTTCCATGACATGGCCGTCTCAATCTGACTAGGAACCGCCCCAATCGAGAGAACCAGGGTATCGTTTACCGACTCCCATCTGTAGACTTCAGAAACTTCGGGCGATGTCGTGACCAGACTCCTCCGATCCAATCCGTCATCAATTACACCGCTGCAATCGTCATCCCAACCGTTCCATACTTCAGTCCCATCCGGATTAATCGTGTCGACCAAGTCCTCGCAGTCTTCGAAGTCCCTGAAACCGTCACCATCGTAGTCGAAGTTGAATTTCAATGGGTCAGATAAGGTAACTAGAATCTCCTCCCCATCACTCAGCCCATCTTCATCAGTATCGTGGTCGGAAGGATCAGTAGTGAAATTGTGGTATTCGTCATAGTCCAATAGCCCGTCTTCATCAGTATCGATATCATAGAAGTCCTCGTCCATGACCTCGTCGCAGTCGTTGTCCTTCCCGTCCAACAACTCCAGCAGGAAGGGGGAAACCTCCGAATCATCATCGTCACAGTCGTCGAACCAGTAGACTCCGTCGTTGTCATTATCTGGGTCGTAAACCAGCGGGTCCGTCATCGATTCCTTCAGTTCGTATCCATCCGGAAGCCCATCCCCGTCGGTGTCGCCATTGTAAGGGTTCGTGGAGAGGTTATGGTATTCTTCGAAGTCGCTAAGCAGATCCCCATCCGTATCCACGGCCTCGAATCCGTCGTCCATGACCTCGTCGCAGTCATTGTCAACCCCATCTAGAACCTCTGGCAAACCAGGGGATCTGAAAGCGTCCTCGTCATCACAGTCTAGGAACCAGTGCCACCCATCAGAGTCCTCATCTGGATCCGCCCAGTTAGGGTCCGAACCGTGAGTGTTTACCTCCACTCCGTCCCCGAGGCCATCATCGTCAGTATCGGCATCGAGGTGATCAGTACTGTGCACGTGGAATTCTGACCAATCCACCAGCCCGTCGCCGTCAGCATCGGTGAAGTTGAACCCCTCGTCGACAAGCTCATCGCAATCATCGTCAATTCCATTGAGCAATTCCGGCCTTCCCGGATTTACGAGTGGGTCAGCATCGTTACAGTCGTTGAAGTGGTAGAATAGATCACTATCCGCATCTGGGTCGTAAACCAGCGGGTCGCTAGACCAGAAGTTGACCTCGGCGCCGTCGGAAAGCCCATCATCGTCAGAATCGCTGTCTAGGGGATCGGTCCCTATGGCCATTACCTCAGCGTAGTCGTTGAGACCGTCGAGGTCGCTGTCCACCGATAGCGGGTCTGTCCCATAGGTGATCACTTCCTCGAAATCATTGAGTCCATCGTCATCCGTGTCAGCGTCGTACGGGTCTGTGCCCCAAACCTCTGTTTCGTTCAGATCCTCTAGGCCATCGTCGTCATGGTCCAAGTCGACGTCCATCCCATGGACTATCATCCCCCACGAGTCGAGAGTTCCAGTGGCCCCGGAATCCGTGTCTCTGATCTTCAGAGTCCACTCTCCCAGTGAAGACTCGTCCCAGTGGTGAACAGTGTTGAAAACCCAATTGTAGTAGTTGTTGCCATTATCGTTGCGATTCTCTGCGAGCCAGGACTCCTTGCCCGATGGAGAAACCAAGACGATGTCCAAGTCACCTCTTGAGCTGTGTGAAATATTGACAACGACGTCCACGCTTTCTATCTGTATATCAGTTTGGACATCCAGATCAAATTCTGTCCAGGTGGTGTTAGAATCGGGAATGGTGGTTGACGTGATCGAGGGGTTGAAACTCAAGTTCACCTCTTCCCCCACTAGGGACCAAGTCTCGGCAAGATCGACAGCGGCACTCGCGTCCACTGCCCCGAATCCGTATTTATGGGAAACATCGTGACCAGCCCCGTTCAATTCCCATGATGTGTCACTCGCATCGTTCTTGCGCGCACTATTCACTAGGATGTGCTGAACATCTCTCCAAGTCAGGTTCTCATTGGCCTCCAGCATCAGAGCAATTACTCCCGCGGCAAGGGGGGTGGCGCTAGATGTCCCCCCGAAAGTGTGTGTAACGTTGCCAGAATTGTTGTAACCCCCACTTCCTGTGATGTCTGTGGTCGTTATCCCTTCCCCATCACCATTGGAATGAGCGGCGACTAGGATGTTCGCTCCAGGCTCCGCGTAGTACGTTTGGTCCCCATCGTGACTTATTGCAGTGACTGCGATTGTGTATCTGCTGTTCGCGTATCCGTCGTAATTCGCATTATCATTGGAGCCAAGACCATTTCCCGCAGCCCAAGTTATGATGTTCCCTAGATCCTCCCTTCCACCATATGCGTCTTCTTCCAAAGCTGCGGTAGTCAGTGGACCCGGCCCCTCCAGAGTCTGTCCATCATCGCTTGGGCCCCATGAGTTGGTGTAGATGTCTATGTCATCATTCTCGTAGCTGAGTGCCTCTGATTCAGTCTGGTCGCCAGCCCAGCAAGCGATTAGAGTGGATCCAGCTATTGTGGCCCCGAAAGCAGCACCTGTGACATACAGGTCATTATCCCCTGCTGCTGCTGCAACTCCACCCGCGGCGGTGCCGTGACCATCCCATTGCGAGGGCGAAGGGTCATCATCGTCATTGCACCAATCATACGATAGGAGGGCGGAATAGTGAGGCGATATGTCAGGGTGATCCTTGTCTAAGCCATCGTCAACTACGCTAATAACCACGCCAGAGCCATTGTAGTTGTCCCACGCTCCTGTAATGTTTGCGTCTTCTCCGGAAACGCCACCGGTCTGACCGGTGTTCCTCAGGTGCCACTGTGCCGGGAATTCAGGGTCATCGGGTATGAAACGAGGCTGCTGCTTCTTCTTCACAAGGGGTGAGAAAGACTCTATCTCTTCCGAAACAAGGGACTCCCTCAGGCTTTCAACAGCCCTTCGGGACTCTTCGAATTCCCAAATATATGCCCCATCGAGGATTGGTGCCTTGGTGGAAGAGTCGGGTTTGGCCTTAGATGACTGGTGGGTCTCTAATTCCATTCCCGTGATTACCAACCACTCCGTAATTGAGTCAATCTGGGACTCGGTGTAAGAATCTAGATTCTCAGCCCTCTTCAGGGACATCTGAACCGCGGTCGAATATGTCGAAACTATCGACTCATTGGAAACAAATTCGTCATTTTCATTCCGAGAATCTGCCGAAGAAACCCCAGCAACCGAAGAAAATAGGAGTATCAGCACCATCGCCAATGCGTTTCGCATGGCCATTCTCGCGTAAGTACGACATATAGCAATTCGTAGTCGGCGATAGGCGCATGAGTCATGTTCCTAAGAACCATCAAATGCGTCTATTGCTGCATGTACCTCTTCATCGGTCATTAGGCTACGTTGGTTTTTTGCAACTTCGAACATGTGCTCGACTAACCCATCTGACACTTCGTATCCATTCTGTTTCAGCCACCAAGTGATGTTCGACCTGCCGCTCATGTGCCCAATCCTGATCACCTGCTCAAGTCCAAAATCTCCCGCCGGAACGCCCGAGTATACTCTGTCCGCTAGCCAGTGATCACCCTTTTCCATGGCCTTGACGACCGCACTAGCATGCACGCCAGTCCCAGTCTCGAACGCGTCTTCCCCGAAAACAGGATAGTTTCTAGGCAAGGCGACTCCAATGTATTCATTCGCCTTCCTCATGTATTCATTAAGCGATGTCAGGTCATTCTCAATCACGCCCATTAGGCTCAGATTTACCAGCGTCTGATCGAGTGGAGCGTTACCCGCCCTTTCGCCAACGCCAAGAGCGGTTCCGTGTATCACATCCGCCCCTGCCTCATAGGCCGCCAGATTGTTTGCCACCCCAAGTCCACGATCCTGATGTCCATGCCAGTTGACTTCAATATCGCGTCTTTTAGCCCCGGAGTCAGGAATCACTTCATCCTGAATGAAATTCAGAAGCTTCCTCACCCCATTCGGAGTCACGTGCCCACATGTGTCACAAACGCAAATTCTGTCTGCACCCAGTTCTATGGCCCTGGAGTATACTTCCTTAATCTCATCAGGCTTGCTTCTGGTGGTATCTTCGGTCACGAACATGACTGGAATGTCATTGTCCACTGCAAAGGTAACTGCTGACTCAGCTGTCGACATTATCTTCTCCATTGTCCAGCCTTCAGTATACTGCCTGATAGGACTGGTCCCCAAGAAAGCACTAGCCTGAATCTGCCGCTCGTGCTTCGCTTGGAGGTCGACAAGCGGCTTAATGTCGGAAACTACCGTTCTAACTGCGCATCCGGGCCTTAGTGAGTAGTCCATTTCTCCCATGTGACTCAGCATAGCATCTATGTGGCCAACGTGAAATGGCCCGGCTCCTGGGAGGCCCAAGTCAACTTTCTGGACCCCCAGCTTCTCCATGTAGTCAATCAGCTCTATCTTCTGCTCGATGGTCGGATTGCTAGCGCTAGGACTCTGAAGTCCATCACGAAGGGTCTCGTCGTCAAACCAAAGCTCATGTGGGTGATTCGAAGGATCCCTATCGATCCCGTAGTCGATAACGTTCCAATCGTAGATTAGCTCCTTCTCATCCATGACCTCGCCCCAGTCCTCTACGGTTGCCAACAACCCATTCAGTGCTTGAAGGCATCGGGCAACAACCTAACCTATGTTTGTACCAGCCTTCCTTTTCTTCCACTCAATTCGTGCAATAAACCCTATTGTTATCATTGCCCCAACAATTGCACCCTCAAGTCCAACACTAGAGGCCACCAACATCACGAATACCAAAGACAGGTAAACCAATGAATCGAAGAATGAACGAGACGCTGTTGCCTTCCTCCCATCCTCATCAGGAACTTCTTCAATGTCTATTCTCCATATCGTGCTCGCGTACCAGACACTCAAGATTATGGCATTCCAGCCAAGGACGTGATAGAGCGCATCCCCCTCGTCTAGACCGCCATAGACAATCGGAGAAACCGCTGACATGATAATCAGCAGAACTGCGTATATTTTCATCTCAACGAGGGTTCTTTCTGCTCCCTTCACATTGGGCATCATTGGAACTCCAACCTCTTCGTACTCTTCTGAGCGATAAAGCGCAAGAGCCCAGAAGTGTGGGGGGGTCCATAGGAAGATCACTCCAAACATGAACCACGGCATTAGGCTGCCTATGTCAGTGATGGAATCCACAAACAAAGCCACAGACTCCATCGAAATTTTTAGCTCGCTCTCTGCCGCAGCCCATCCCACAAGAGGCGGAGTAGAACCAGCAATCCCTCCAATAACGATGTTCTGAGGAGTAGCCCTCTTCAACCAGATGCTGTAGATGAAGACGTAGAATAGTACGCTGAAGGCAGCCCAGAAAGCAGCAACTTCGTTCGCCATGGCCACTAGCCATAGAGTCCCAAAGACTGACATAATTATTCCAAATATCAATGCCGAATTCGGGGCAACCTCTCCTGCTGGAATCGGCCTCTCCGCGGTCCTCTTCATCATTGGATCAATATCTCTATCGTACCACATATTGATCGCATTGGCCCCTCCGGCGGTCAGATATCCCCCTACCAGTACCACCAACATAGTTTCCATGGTGCCGGTACCGAGGCCGGATTCGCTGAGTAGATCATGGGACAATGTGGAGCACAGTGCAGTGATCTGGAGAAGAATTACAACACGAGGCTTGGTTAAGGATAAGTACGAACCAATCACCCTATAGCCCCCTCTGCCCCTTCGTTATTGTTCCTCAGTGACTGCCATCCCTCATTGCGATTACTGAGAGTCCCAGCCAAGCCGAAGCTAGGGTTGAGAATGTAGCGGCCGCTATCATTAGATGTGCCAATGAAAGCAACTCAAAGAACCCATCTGAGTCCCAAGACAGGATGTAGAGGGCGCCCATTGCGACATTAATGACGTACATCAGTGTCGAAATGAACACCCAATTCTTGAGCATCACGCCACTTTGACCATGCTCACAGTCTTTCCATATCATGTAAGAAGTGGAGATTAGCAGCAGCCCTACGAACCCCACCAACCACCTGTGTACAACTTGGGACTGAATCTCCCAGTCCTCTATTGAGGGAAACAACTCCCCATTGCACAGGGGCCAAGATTCTCCAATCCCTCCTATTCCGCATCCGTAATTCGCACCGGGAGTGGTGGAGACGAAGGCCCCGGAGAACAGGGTCAGTAGTGCGCCTATTGACATCCATCCTAGAATCGGCCCCCATTTCTTCGTCAGTAGTGGGTCGAACTCCGCCCAACTCGGCAACTCATCATCGTCCTTGCATAGCTCCATCCAAAGCCAAACCAGGCAGAGCATGAATGCGAGAGCCGATCCTAGGTGGAGTGCGACACTCCAGTGTTCATTGTCAAGTTTGACTGTTAGCCAGCCCACTGCCCCCTGCCAAATAATCAGAATAAGTGAAACTAGGGCCGCCTTTTTTGACCTAGAAGAAGCCTCATTGCCAAATTTAATGGCAACCCAATTCAGTATAACCAGAGGTCCTAATATCGCTCCAGCAAGGAGTCTGTGTATCCATTCAGTGAAGATTTGGAAGGATGTATATCTGTGACCCGAACCCCTTGAATCGGCTTCTTCTGGGTGCTCTTCCCACCACTCCCCCTGCTCCTCCTCCGAGATGTCGAATCCAAACGTCCCAAAGCACGTTGGCCAGTCCGGACAGGACTCTCCCGCATCGTAGATTCTGATTGTACCGCCGATGCCTATCACAATTACAGTGATTACAATCAGAGCAACGGTCGTCTTTCTGGGATTTACCGTATCCGAGACTTTCTCGAACAACTCACGGGGCAGCCAGAGCAAGATAATCACCCCTTCCGGAGCTCACTCTTCCTCTTCATGGGGGTCGACATCGATTGGAATCTTGTCTTCCTCATACTCCAGAGTGGCGATCTTCATCGGATCAAGAACCACTCTTTCCTTAGCCTCTTCAACTCCATATAGTTGGACCAACTCTTCACTGAATTTCTCCCTTAGCTCATCCTCAGTCACGTACAGAGGCGCCCCCATGCTAATCTGAAGTGCTCTGGCGCCAATAATTCGCGCCTTTTCGAAGCGTGTGTGGTGTCTTGCGGGCTTAACCATCGGGCGGCCGACCGGAGGCCCCCACATAAGCCCTCTTACTCACCTTCGCCCCTTTAGGGGCGTGAAAAATACCTCACGGACGCTCAATCAGCATTGCAACTGCATTTCCACCGCCGAGACAAATAGTCACAACTCCAAGCTTTCCCTGAGTCCGTTCAAGAGCATTAACTAGGGTCATCAAGCACCTCGTTCCAGTAGCTCCAAGAGGGTGCCCGATCGATATCGCACCGCCATGTACGTTGAAGCACTCATCAGCAACCCCAAAATGATCCATTATGGCACAAGACGCGGATGCGAAGGCCTCGTTGTGCTCGAAAATGTCAATGCTGGATGAGTCTATGCCATTCCTGGAAAGAAGGTCCTCCACAGCTGGTATCGGTGCTGACATGACCCTCTCCGGAGAGACTCCAGATGTGGTGTAGTCTACAATTCTGGCTAGTATCGGTAGTCCGATTTCTATGGCCTTCTCTTCAGAGGCTACAAGAACTGCGGAGCCCCCATCAGAGACCTGGCTCGCATTGCCCGCAGTTACCTGCCCTGATTCATCAAAAACAGGAGAAAGTGATGAAAGGGTATCAATGTCAGTATCCGCCCTGATGCCCTCGTCTCTGTCAACTTCCCCAACGGGAAAGCACTCTGAAGATAGCCACCCCTCTTCCCAGCCAGTGTTGCTTAGGTGATGCGATCTTACTGAGTATTCATCTGATCGCTCCCTGGAAATCCCGAACTCCCGGGCGCAAGTCTCCCCGGTATTCCCCATCTTCTCCCCCGTGTACGCGTCTTCAAGGCCATCATGGGATAATATAGAAATCAGTGACCCGTAGGGAACGTCCACGCCCCTTCTGGACCCCCTTACAAATCGAGGGGCATTCGTCATTGATTCCATGCCTCCTGCTACTGCCAAGGAAGACATTCCAGCCCTGATCTCCGAAGCTGCAATCATCACGGCCTTAAGACTGGAACCACATACCTTGTTGATTGTGGTACAAGGTGTCGAATGGGGCATCCCTGCTCCCAATGCGACTTGCCTAGCCGGAGCCTGTCCAGCACCAGCTTGTAGGACCTGTCCCATATACACCTGATCGATGTCGCCACCGGATGGGTCTATCTTGGTCCTCCTCAGAAGCTCCGAAACGGCCATTGTTCCCAATTCAGTAGCTGAGTATTCTGATAGGCCCCCTCTGAACTTTCCGAAGGGAGTACGTGCATATCCGCAAATCACCGCTTCCGGCATACGTCGTTCGAAAGGACGTGAAGACTTCAAAGGTCCGATTGGATTTGTAGGAAACTCACTCATTTGATGAGTTGTATCCGTAGAATTCTGAGTTTACCAGTTCCGGCCTTAGTTGCGGTTTGACTAGTATGGTCCTAACCGCCCAAAGGTCCTTGAAAATACGATATTCGGCCGTAGCATCTAGGTAGTCTACCCCGCTAGTACCACCAGTACCTATCCTCCTCCCCATTATCCTCTCAACCATCCGAGCATGGGAGTGACGCCACTTTACCATGCTCTCCTCTAATTCGACTACTGCATCGATTAGTTTTCGCGGCCAAGCAAGAAGTGGCAATTCTCTGTATGATTCTATGAAAAGAAGCCCGGCCCTCTTCCTGCTGGGAGTCCCATTTGGCTTCAGGAACGAAATGGCGGACTCATGTGACGCCTTCATCCTCGCCGCCATCATTTCCGATGAACCGGAAGCTGATTCACACACGCCCTTGTGCGCTTCGAGATGAGCTTCTACGTACTGCAACAATGTTTCATAATCATTTTCTGACTCGTAAACCGAACCCATGATCGGCGTCCTTTCCACCCAGAGCATAAGGGACTCGGCGAGGCTCGGCTTCGAAGCAGCATCTTCGAGCTTGGCGAGGACCTTCCTGTGCTCCTCCCCCCGCTCGGCCATTCTTCTGAACGAGTCAAGCGGGTCCATACTGCCGAATCTGTCTTTGTCTTCCAAACCTAGAAGTATCTCAAACTCCCTCATCTGATATGATTCGAAGCCAGAAGCGCTCCCCAGGCCATCTCTGAATGCTAGGAATCCCTGAGGAGTAAGGGTTTCGAGAACGGTCCATTGATTGGCCATTAGCCTGAAAATTTCTGTGGTTCTTCCAAGATGCTCCACCGCTCTCGGAATATCATCCTCTGGGACAGGAACCTGCCCCAGTATGTCCCTTACCTCAGAGAGCTCTTTGATGACTTGCTTGAACCACAGCTCGAAGGTTTGGTGAACGATAATGAAGTGCATTTCATCAGCACTCACGCCCCGCTCCTCTCCCTGCAGGGCGAGCAGCTCGTTTAGGTTGAGATACTCTGAGTAGGTCCAGTTCCCGTAATCGCCGCCACTCATGAGCCCCCCCGTGAGTCCTCGCTTGAAGCATTGTCGCAACCTGCGAACAACTCAATAGACAAAACAAGTTCAGAATGTCATGCCCAGCCATTACCGCCCTGCCCCGTCCTTACTGGTCGAGGACGGACTTGAACTAAGGGTCCCAGAACAAGGTGATGCCGAGGAACTATTCCTCAAGATCGATGAAAACAGGCAGTACCTCAGGGAGTGGCTCCCCTGGCTAGATGACGTTACGAGCGTCGAAGACGAGTCTGCAGCAATTGGGAATGGTGCCTACACGGAAAATGGATGTATGTACATGATTCTACTAGGTGGCTCTGTCGTCGGAACTGTTGGTCTTAATTCGATAGACTGGTCAAACAAGAGGTTTACGTTAGGGTACTGGTTGTCAGAGGACGCTATGGGAGACGGAATCGTGACCAAGTGCTGTGTCAGACTCATCGACCACTGCTTTGACGATCTTGGCCTGCATAAGGCAACTATACTTGTGGCCGTGGAGAACTCGAGAAGCAGAGCGGTACCTGAGAGGCTGGGAATGAGTCTGGAGGGGGTCGTGAAAGACAGAGAGTGGCTGTATGATCACTTTGTAGATGCTGCTATTTATGGCACCACTTCACCAGAATGGGGTGCTCTCAGGAACCAATGAGGCCATGGTCCTCAATGGAACAGTTTCCAGGGGGAAGGCAGGAAAGAACGTCGTCCTGAGTAAGTCCTGTCGCATTTGAAATCGAATTCGCAACATCCTCTTTCTTTCTACTCCCGGGAGTGATCTTGGCCCATCTCCCGAACATCCCGGAAATAGTCTCAGTAGTTCCGACAACTGGCATAGGTATGCCATTGACAACACCCATTCCAATTGCAATCTCAAGCTTCAGATCCCTGTGCCAGTTCCTCTGCCCCCTGACTACGAAGGAACCCCTGCCCAGGGATTCACCGCTCTCTGCTGTCTTGGAAACTTGACTGGGCCTGACGTGGAATGCCGTCGCCGCCGCGCCGCCACTGCCCCATGCTCTGGACCAGCATACGGAAATCCTGGCAGCCTCGCCATGGATGGTTTCGGGAAGCTCTCTGGCATCATCGACACCATCCGCGAGACTCTGTGAGATTTGGAGAGAAGCCACCCCATCAGGAATACTTTCGGAAGGGTTTTGGTTGGGGAGCAAGCCATCTTTCAGCTTCAGTGTGCAGGATGGAGCGCCATGCAAGTCTGCATGAAAGTAGAGGTCCTTGGCCCCCAGGTGCTTCTTCACAACTGAGTCGTTACCCTTTGCATCCCTTCCGCCAATCAGGAAATGGCCGCCGGAGAGAATCGCCCATCTGTGCTTCTCGAACCAGAATCTGCGGCTTCTCCTGACGGCACGTAACCTGCCTGCGGCCGCCTCCTTGGCTGCCTTTCGCCCCTCGCGCTCCTGCGACGCCTCCGTCCTGTCGAGAGCATCCTGGGCCCCCTTCGCCTTCTCCTTCTGGACCCTGCCATTTTCGAAATATCTCTGAGCGTTCTGGTGGACTGTCCTTCCGACTTCCAGGGTAATGCTGGTGCCAGGCCCCCCTTCTTCATCTGGAAGATATACCACGATCGTCCTCTTCTTCGGATCAACTCCGCCTATCCATGGTATGCCCAGAGACTTCTCCGCCACGGACTGCCAGTTCGAGTCTTCTACGGCTGTGTTGAATTGTTCCAAAATTGAGTTCACGTGCTCCCAGTTTTCCTGAATCGCCTTACCGAGCTCTTGCGAGACCGCAGCCTTCTGATGGAATCTTCCGATAGCCTGCCTCTGCTGTTCCGCCCTCCTCTCTAGCTTTCCTAGGACCTGCTGCTCATCAGAACCAGACTCAATCAGACGCTCCTCCTCACGACGGATGAAAGCCGCAGAGTCATGCGTCCCGAAAACCCCGTCCAGAGCAGCCGAGACCGACTCCACCCTGACGGCGAATGAGCCATCGAGGTGGGACAGAGAAATGGGCGACAGGATTTCTGCACTAGAGAAGGCCTCCAGCTCAGATTCCGATTTCCACTTCGAAACCGCCTCGTTATCTGTCAACCAGAGGATTGCGCCCGTCCCATCTTCAAGCTCGGATAGCATGCTCGTTATGGCGCCCATCAAAGCCTCCCTCTGCCCCCCATCTAGGGAATTGGCTGGAACATCCTCTTCGATTCCCGCTAATGAGCACGCAGCCGAACCGAAAACCCTCCCGAGATTCGCTCTGGATGCTATCGTCCTAATGACGTCGCTGTCGCTTTCATCCAGGATCACCCCTAGTTCTCCAATCTCCATCCCACGGGGGTCGAGGGCATCTGGGGGAGGGACATATTCTACGCCTTTCTTCAGGGATCTACTGGCATAATTGGCATGAGTCAGGGGCTGAATAATGACCCCCTCTCCGTCTATGAGTACTATGTTGCCGTCCCTGAAGAGCTCTATCACCAGTCTCACCTTCCCTCCGCCATGTTCGAAATCTAGTATCATCACGCGGTCGAAACCGTGTTGCTCAACGCCCACTAGTCTAGAATTTCCAAGGTGCTTCCGGAGAACCATGGCGAATTGGGATGGATTTGGGGGCATGGGCCTGTCTCTTGTGGAGGTGTAGACCCTCTTCCCCCTGACTATGACCAGATCCCTGTTGGAATCCCCCTTTCTGTTCAGCCTCAGGACCACCTGCTCATAGTGGGGCTGGTACGCCTTCCTGACTCTCGCACCCACCATTTTCGAAAGCTCACGCACGACCCGCGCGACCTCAAACGACGACGACTGCTCACGCATGCTCCCGTCTCGCCGTCAACAGTGCCCTTCATCAGGGAATCGCTAATTGTGGACCGTGCGACTCAAACAGACGACTGAAATTGCCTAATCTCCTTCAAAACGTCCGCCTCATGGGCATATTGGTTAGACGGGACCTCTATCATCTGGGCCCCCGGTATCCTCTCTACGATGCTAAGCACCTTCTCCATTCCGTGCAACTTGTCCGAGGACGCGGTAATTATTGCACAGGGAACATCGATTGAGGATAGGTCATTGGGCAGTGAGTATCCCATCAGGTATCTGGCAGAGAGAAGCATTTTCCCAAGGTCCTGGGATAGTAGCGTCCTCCTGTATCGGACCCTCTGTCCTTCTTCCTTGACCTTCCTATCAACTGCCCAGATTGCCACTCTCATCAGTCGAGGGTGAGTCCATCGGGGCAGTGGCATTTTCATCAGCACTCTCGCCCAGATTGGGAATACGAAGTCGGGGTTTGGTGCTAGGAGGATGGATGTCCTCCCCGTCAGAACCCCTTTCTGGAAGGCGTCTATCAACAGGGTAGAGCCCAGTGAAGATGAGAACCAGTCAACCCCCTCGCTCTCTATGCCCAAAGACTTCAGAACTGAAGCGATATCGGAGCTCATACGATCTACCGTGAAGTCCTTCTTCGACATATGCCCCTCAATCTTAGAACTCCCCTTTTCACGAGTCTCAATGTAGACAATTCGACGATGCCTCGCCCACTCCTCGATCAGGGGCCTCCAACCTTCGAAAACAGATCCCCAGCCAGGGACGAAGACTACCGGTGTTCCGTTAGTCGGGGAATCGGGGGACCACTCAATAACCCTCAGGGAAACCCTGGACGAGGACTCCACCCACATTTCCTTGGAAGCGGCGCCTTCGATTGTCGGGACTCCTGTCCAGTGCCCGTCCACGCCACTGCAAAGGAGGCTGGCACTTTCATTATGACGATGGTCTACCTACCGCCGCCACCGGATCTGCCGCCGCCACCGGATCTGCCGCCGCCACCGGATCTGCCGCCGCCACCGGATCGGCGTCCTCCAGAGCTTCTAGTGAC
>CAYFGD010000014.1:0-20531 GCA_964342715.1 uncultured Candidatus Poseidoniales archaeon
CATGCGTGTCGTCACATGGAACCTGAATGGCATCAGGGCGGCCCACAGGAAGGGTCTGTACGACTTCGTTGACCGGATAGACGCCGACGTCATGCTGTTCCAAGAAGTCAGGGCACTTCCCGAGCAGATGCCCAAGGACTGGTCCGAGCCAGAGGGTTACGACGTAATCTGGCATCCCGCCCAGAGGAAGGGATACTCGGGCGTGATGTCATGCTCCAGAGTGGGGATGGAGGAGATGGGGAGGGGGATAGACACTGACCTGGACGAGGTCAGGGACCCAGAGGGGAGGGTACTGCACACCAAGCACAATGGTATGCACTGCGTGAACATATACCTCCCTAACGGCTCATCCAGGGACGACAGGCAGGCATACAAAGACCAATGGATAGAGGACTTGATGGAGTGGGCGGAGATGTTCGTCGGATCTGATGAACCGGCACTTCTCTGTGGCGATCTGAACATCGCTCACACTGAGGACGACATTTGGGACCCAAAGGGGAACAAGAGGTCATCCGGTTTCCTGATGCATGAGAGGGAATGGTTCACGAGGCTCTTGGATAGGGGGTGGCACGATCTTCTCAGAATTCACGTTGGACCCCAGAAGGGCCCCTACACGTGGTGGTCTAACTTCCGAAGGGCAAGGGAGAGAGACCGGGGTTGGAGGATTGATTACGTCCTTGCAAACGATGCAGCAAGGTCCCTGATGAAGTCAGCCGAGGTGATGAGGGAAGGGGGAATGGTGGTCTCCGACCACGCCCCAGTTATCGTCGACTTTGACTTGTGAACACTCCCGTAGGGAGTGATTTACTCTACTGAGGCGGCCAAGCCACCATTCAAGTGATGGAGTGCAGGCGAAGATGCATGGCTGATACCTTGCCAACTCGCCTTGAGAGAATCCTCCCAGGGGGAAGAGGAGTTTGGATTCCGATGGACCATGGTGCATCCAGCTACCCCGTAAGGGGCCTCATGAACACCGATTCAGCAGTCGACGCAGTAATTTCAGGAGGAGCTGATGCGATAGTTTTGCAGAAGGGACCATTGACCTATCACGCAGATAGGAATGGATGGGACAGGTACGTCTGTCACGTTTCCGTCTCTACTGTACATGGAGGAAACAGATCACAAGACAAGGTCTGCGTCGCTACGGCATCAGAGTCGAAGGAACGTGGCGCTATCGGCGTATCCGCCCAAGTAAATCTCGGTGACCAATATGAAAATCAAATGATAGAGAGAATGGGGAAACTAACAAGTCAGGCACACGACGAAGAAATGCCGGTTCTGGGAATGGTCTATCCAAGGGGCCCAAATCTGTCAATAGTCGAAGACGACATCACAGGCGGAACAGCTCACGCCGTCCGTTTGGCTTGGGAGATGGGATGCCATGTAGCAAAGGTCCCATGGACAGGATCGGCGGAATCATTCTCTAAGGTAGCTGAAGCTGCACCTATCCCTGTTCTGATTGCAGGCGGACCCATGGGCGATGATTTCGACAGCATCCTTTCCACGGTGGAGGAGGCCATGTCGGCAGGGTGCTCGGGAGTATGCATGGGCAGGCAAGTTTTCGGCTCAGATGATCCTGAATCCAGAGTGAAGGCCCTCAGGTCGGTGGTCCATGAGGGAAGGTCAGCATCAGAAGCATCTCTTCTGCTGAGGTGATTCAATGGAAATATGGATCGATGCAGATCTGTACGACTTCCCATCTTCTAACGATTCTGAATATCGGGTCTGGAGGGGCGACGATCCGGAAGTAGCAGCAGTCACTCTTGACGACTTCAAGGGTCAAGACGAGGCCGTATCCCTAGTGGGCATGATTCCCTGGATAATGGTAAGATGCTCCGATTGGAAGATGATTCCACTGGAGAACCTAGTCGCAGCTGCCTCCGGCAGCGGGACCAAGATAGCATTCGCAATTTCAGAAGAAGTCGACATGCAAGGTGCCGCATTCGCCCTCGAGCACGGAGTTGACGCCGTTGTATTGCCCCCAGAGGTCCAAGCACCCGCTCTCTGGTCTTCAGCCAGGTCAATCTCAAATTTGAAGGGGACAAGAGTTAGCAAGCCAAACTCTCCAGAGCTATCGACAGCGATAGTCGACTCAATCTCCTCCGGAGGAGTAGGCGAAAGGGTGTGTGTGGACCTCATTGAGAGGCTGTCAGAAGGAGAGGGATTGGCAATCGGGTCTTCATCTGCTTGCCTTTGCCTTGTCCACGGTGAGACCATTCCGTCTCAGTACGTCCCCTCTAGGCCATTCAGGATAAATGCCGGTGCAGTGCACTCGTACGTGATGATGGGAGACGGATCAACCAAGTACCTGAGCGAATTAAATTCAGGAGACGAGGTAGCAATCCACTCTGACAAGGGAACTAGTAGAATTGCCACAATAGGGAGACTAAAGGTCGAGAGAAGGCCGTTTCTCAGAATCTCGCTCAGATCAGGAAATGGGGATGGCCAGGTAATTGTTCAGCAAGCAGAGACAGTACGCCTGATCTCGGTAGAAGGAACCGCTATATCCGTGACCGAAATAAGTCCCGGAGACGAAATCATCGTCCTTAATGAGAGCAACATGCGACACATCGGGAAACCAGTACAAGGGGAGGTCGATGAGAGATGACCGTCTTGGGCTCAGGCACCGCCAACGGGGGAATTTCAATTCTTCATGCATTGGGCCTTGGAAGGGGCTGCTCAGTCGCCATCGACCTAACTACAACTGTAAATGTCCACGACGAGCCCATTGAACTGCATAATGACCAACACGGACTTCTTGACGAGGTCCTACGATGTTGGACTGAGAAGGGCCTGCCAACTCCTAGCACGGTTGGTTGGGAGGTTCTGAGCAATGTTCCTACCGGGCAAGGGCTGAAGTCAAGCGCGGCTCTCGCTTGTGCCGCGATAAGGGCATTGAATGAAGCATCATGGGCTGGCCTTTCTGACTTAGAGGTAGTCGATATGGCAGTCGATTCTCAGATTAACTGCGGCTGCTCTTTGACAGGTAGCATGGACGATGCATGGGCCGCTGTTGAACCAGGATGGAAGCTGGTAGATCCAAGACTTCCGGCGTCAGAATCAGTTCTCTTCGAGGGCGTGGTCGATGATGATTTGGTCGTGCTGGTAGTCCTGCGAGGAGAGAGGGCGGCAGAAGTTAAAGCCGAATCATTCTCCGAAAATAAGCATCTCTTTGAGAGAGCGCTTGCTTCCTTGATGAACGGCTCCATCATGGACGCTCTTTCGTCCAATGGAATGGCTGTAGCTTCATCCACCGATGACTTCGAGGCGCTAAGAACATGCAATCTCGCAATCGCTTCAGGGGCTCTAGCGGCTGGATTGAGCGGTTCGGGGCCAGCAATAGCAGTTGTTTGCTATCCAACAGATGTGCAGAATATTCGCAATAGCTTGGAGCAAAAGGGATTGGAGATTATGGAAACTAGTTTCGTAATTTCCGAAGTGGCCAAGGAGGAGGTCAGGTAATGGGCATGGGATTGGGAGAAAGACTCAGGATTACCCTATTCGGGGAGAGTCATGGCACATGCGTCGGCGCATTGGTAGAGGGGATCCCGCCAGGGACCCCCATCGATCCTGAGGCCCTATCAAGTGAGATCGACAGGAGAAGGCCAGGTAGAAAGGGGCTCTCTTCTAGGAAGGAGGCGGACGAATGTCAGATTCTCTCCGGTGTCTATGAGGGAAAGGCAACTGGATGGCCAATCCTAATGCTTACTATGAATTCTGATGTCCGTTCATCGGACTATTCGTTCCTCCCCGACCACCCTCGCCCGGGTCATGCTGACATGGTTGAGATGGTGAGATCGGAGGGATCTAGTGATCTCCGAGGAGGAGGGTCACAATCCGCCCGTCTGACGTTCGGCATGGTCGCTGCAGGGAGTCAGGCAAAGTCGCTCCTCGATCAGGCGGGGTGGTCTTGTCGGGCGCATCTCCACAGCGTTGGCGATGTCAAATCACTCCCCCTATTCCAACTTGACAGGGACTCAGAGCTAGAGTCTGGTTCTGATATGGCTAGGTTGAATTGCAGAGATCCAAAAGCAGCAGGGAGAATTTCAGAATTCATAGAGTCCGTCAGGATGGACAAGGACAGCGTCGGCTCGGTAGTGGAATTACTGATTGAAGGGGTGCCAATGGGAGTAGGAGAGCCTTGGTTCGATGGGGTTGAACCATCACTGGCCCGTGCTATGATGGCAATACCCGGTGCTAGAGCCGTGGAATTCTCCCATGGCGCCGAGTCCTCTAAGATGAGGGGGTCCGAGCATAACGACCTATGGCTCTCAGAGGACGGCTCCCCAGTTCTCGAGGGAGCGTCTTCAGGAGAGGCCGACGGTTCCCTTGGAGGCAGGTCCACAGGGGCCCCGATAAGGGTCAAAGTCCACTTCAAACCTCCAAGCAGCTTCCCCCGAGAGCAATTAACCCTCCACTTACCTAGTGGTGATCTGATGCCCCTAGAGGTCGGGGGCAGGCATGACCCCGTACTAGGTCCTAGAGCCGTACCAGTCGTGGAAGCCGCTGCAATACTCGTTATGGCCGATCTGGGTCTAATGGGTGGATTCCTAGGGCTCAATGAATGATCACTAGGCGTTCCTTTCCCTCATCTGCTGCAACCTAAGGGGCAGATTAACCGCGAACATTGCGGCAATTACAACGAAGACGATAACCGTCCCCAGGGCAACACCGTATACACTAGTAAGCTCCACGCTTTCCTTCAGCCGTAAGGCGGAGACGTCGTCGAAAATACCCACTATTGCAGGGATGATGAGATTGATCAGGAGCGTCATTAGAGCGACAGCGCCAGCGATTGCAGGAGCTAGGGCCAGTGAGGTATGGTACTTCCTGGTAATCTTGTTCACCCCCATGACATAGACCTCGTTCATCCTAATCGATGTGTCAAGCATGGAGAATCTGATTACCCCGCTCGACAGTTCCATGTACATTACTAGGAAAACAGCGTACAGGATGAGAACGAACTTCTGCACAATCTCACTCTCTGGAACGACGTCGAGCCTGAACTCAACAGTGCTACCAGCGAACCTTATTGTTACCAGTATTAAAGCGACGTAAGAGACCAACATCGCCCTCCTGTCCCTCTGGAATGTACCGTAGACACCTCCGATTAGCCCGATTGCTATGAGGGCCAAGTGGAAAACGCCGGCAGCGACTCCCAATCCGAGCGCGTTTGAGGCAGCGAACCACGCCGTTCCAGAGACGGGGGTGATCATGAAAGTGAGGAAGCTGAGTATCAGCAAAGATCCTGCTGAACCGGCTTGCAGGGAAGAGACCATCCTGTCAGGGGGGAGGAACTTGTCCTTGGAAACCACAGGGCCTCCGAAGAATGACTCAATGAAGCTTGGAACGTGAATCTCGGGAATGGCATCCTTTGGTATCTCCGTGTTGGACTTCAGCCTGCCAGCCGCCTTCCTCCTGCTGGGCGCCGAAGACCTGACCTTCTTCCCCTCGTACAGGTGTGCAGTGTCGCTGGCACCCTCGACCTTGACGTCATCAGCCATGTTCGACACCTCAGAAACCCCTCGCACCCGCTAGGGCGGTATTCAGCATCATGTCGGGCTCCCAGTCCATGACGAACGCTCCAAGACCACGCAACTCACTCATCAGAATGTCACGCTCGGTCTTGAGGACCTCGTAACCAGTCCTGTCAAGCCTCCTGGCGTCGAATTCAAACTCGAGGCTGCTGGGCGAAAGAACGGTCACATCGAAGTTTCTCGCTCTCAGATCACGGACTGCATCAACAATTGTCGGGTCATCCTCAAGCGGACTCAGTATGATGATTGGACTCCCTCTATTGATGTGTGGCATTATCCTGTTTGTGACAACTTTGAGAGGCGTGTTGCCCTTTGCCATTGCACCAGCCAGCTTCGTCAGAAGGACGTAGAGCTGCTTCTTTCCAGTATCCCTGTCGACGGAAACGATCTCATCGCTGTAAACAACTAGCCCAACAGAGTCCCTCCTCGACAAGAAGTACTGGGACAGACTGGCCGCAGCCCTAGTACTGTAGACCAACGAGTTCCTACTAACTGGACCAGTCTCGCTAACACCCCTGCTGTCGATTATCAGAATGATGTCGCTAACAGCATCTCGCTCGTATTCGTTAACCATCATCTTACCTCCGCTCCTAGCGGTAGCCGCCCAGTTGACCTTCTTCATTGGGTCTCCAGGTATGTACTCACGGAGGTTGTAGAAGTTTGACCCTTCACCAGGGTTTCTTATGTTCACCGCACCAGTGAAAATCTTGGGCACCCTGCTCTTAATCAGAGCGTCCTTGATGTCCTCCATCTTGGGGAATACAAGGAAGTCGTCATAGAGATTGATCTCTCTCTCATTGTGGAAAAGTCCGAATGCGTCTTGAACGCGAATACACACTGGACCTATCGTGTAGAATCCCCTGAGGGGAGTCTCAATCGTGTAAGAGATGGTCGTCTCTCTCTGCGGCCCTAACTCCATCAGGACATAATTTGCCCCTTTCTTTATCCTCATGACCTCCGGGACCCTGTCTCTGACCTCGATGATCTTCGACAGGTTCGATCGGTTCTGGAGTCTAAGGGTGACCTCGATTTCCCCATCCTCAAAGATCCTGGCTGAGGAGATTTTCCTGAGCGCCACTATGCTACTCAGTTGTATCCCTTCATCAGAGTCAGCATCCTCTACTCTCCTTCCGGAGGAAGAAACGTCCGCATGGTTGGACATGAAAGCAGCCCATGTTAGGAATGAAAGCAGAACCACCGCCACGGTAACTAGCTGCTGATTCCTTAGGACTAGGCCAAGAAGGTAGAGAGCTATGGCCAGCGATGCGAACATCGCCGACTTCCTGCTCCACGCCATCTTGACACCTCTCACAATCTATCCGAGAAACCAACTCAGACGGTTGGTACTGGAACCTGCCTAAGGATGTCTGAAATGACTTCCTCATTCTCTAGTCCCTTTATCTGGTGTTCTGGCTTCAGGATTAGCCTGTGCGATACTGCTAGAACTGCAACTGCCTTCACGTCATCAGGGGTAATGAAGTCACGACCACTCATGGCCGCTGCAGCTCTACTAGTCTTCAGTAGCGCTTGGGAACCACGAGGCGAAGATCCTACGAGTACTCGCGGGTCCTCTCTGGTCCTGGTCACTATCTCAACCATGTACATCCTAACTGCTGGGTCGACATACACCTCTTCGCATGCCTGCTGCATGGCAACAACACGTGCAGGGTCTGTAATCGTCTCTACCTCGACGTCGTCCTTCTTCCTAGCAACACGCCGAGCTAGGATCTCATCCTCGTCAGCCCGGTTTGGATATCCAACGCTCATCTTGAACATGAACCTGTCCAGTTGTGCCTCTGGAAGCGGGTAGGTACCTTCCTGCTCGACAGGGTTCTGAGTTGCCATTGTAAGGAACGGAGCAGGTAGCTTGTGCGTCACGACTCCAATGGTTACTTGCTTCTCCTGCATCGCCTCAAGGAGAGCAGCCTGTGTCTTTGGAGGGGCCCTGTTAATCTCATCGGAAAGAAGAAGGTTGCAGAAAATCGGCCCGGGCTTGAATGTGAACTCTCCCTTCTTTGCATCGTAGATGTTGGTTCCGGTGATATCTGCGGGCAGCAGGTCAGGGGTGAATTGAACTCTCTTGAAGTCGCACCCTAGTGCATCGGCGAAGGTGTTCGTCATCAGGGTCTTTGCCAGTCCCGGATAGTCCTCGAAAAGGAGGTTCCCATTTGAGAGGATATTCACGAGAACGTTGTCTATAACGTGGGACTTACCGATAATGACCTTCTGCACTTCTGCGCTGATGGCTTCACCGATTCTTCCCACGGCTTCTAACTTCTTGTCAATCTTCTTTGAACCGCGAGCCTTGGCTGCCTTTTCTTCGTAGCCTTTGGTCACGGCGTCTGCTGGTGGTGCTTTATCTGCTGGCGGCGGTGCGTTCATGTTATTCTCTCCAGTTTATCTTTGCTTTTCTCAATTTTGCTTGTCTTATTTTGCTCCACCCCACCGTCTAATGGCCTTCATGAGCTCTCTGAGCTCTTGGGGGGAGTACTTCTTTTCCTTTGAATATGCCAACTCTACTAGCCTAGGATTGCCTATCATTCCCTGTATCTTAGAGGGCTCCATCAGTGCCATCTCGTCTCTAGTTAGGTCGTGGTGAACTCGGATTTTTGTGAATAGGGCCTGTTGGACCCTCTGTCTGTAACTAGACGGATCCAACTTTCTCGGCCTCTCAGAGAATCTTGTCAGATCGAAGACATGTCTCCAGTTCTCCTTCTCGGGAACAATCATCATTGCAACCAGTAGCAACAAACCAACATTCAGTACTACTAGCCACTTAAGAAAAGTATTCGAGGTCAGCAAAACCACTGTGCCCATGGCCTCGACGAACGGGGCGGACACTATCCCAGTAACGTGCCTGCTTTCATCGAAAACAATTTGGAAGTTCGAGAAGTCGTCTTTGACCTCTCCAGACAGCTTCTGGTTGTCGAACTCCATCATTGAGTGTATCAGGAGTTTGAAGTAATCTTCATTCCCGTTCCACTGCGAACCTTCTGTGTTCTCAAACTCATCATTCCAGCAGCTTTGGTACGCTCCTTCAACCTCGCAGACCTTTGGAATTCCGTATTCCTGCCCTACCTGGTCATCCCATAGCAAGTTGGAGAAGGCTTCTGGGTCCGAGACGAATACTATGCTTCCAGTCACATCAAGATCGCCTGTGTCTCCACCGACTAGGCTTCCCTGGCCACCTCTGACTTTGTCATACACTGAAACTCCAGGGTAGTCGACCCTGATCATCAGGGACAGGTCACCAGGGGCCGGGTTTCTGTAGTCGCTTGAGTCGCCATTCCCTGCTAGGTCGATGAATGCGGAAGGAGATGCCTTAGCGATTCTAGTAACTTCTCTATGGTCCGGATTATCCCTGTCCATCTCGGTCTGCTCAAATTTCAGACCGGTAGGGCCCCTGAATAGAACTGGTAGTGCACATCCATCATTGTACTGGGATATCTCGAAGGTAGAACATCCATCGTTTCCAGCATCGGCTGCTTCTTCCTCGAAGGTTCCTACACTCCAAACGTTTGCCCAGTCATATTCCTTCATTCCGTCATTGTTCGGCTCAGTGACGTAGTATTGGTTCTCGTCAAGCAGAGGCGCGTCGAAGTAAGTCACTCCGAATCTATTCGCTAGCCTGTTTGCATTCGTATCGTCGGCCGCCACAATCACCTTGCCCCCGCGCTCGGTAACGAAATCGTAAATCGAGTCCGCCTCCGTCTCATCTATCGGTTTCTCTGGGGCGATGATCAGAAGCATCGTCCTGTGAGGGTATTTCCAATCGTTCACAAGCATGGGTGTGGACATTGTATTCGCAACGAAATAATCGTCCGGCCTCTCCTCCAGACTGTCTCTCATGTCTGAAAGCTGGGCTAGTCCTTCGTAGTCCCCATCCTGGGAATATGCAGAGTATTGTGTGGATTTTCCAATCACGAAAATCATCGGTAGGAGAAGTAGGAGGATGGCCGTGACCGAGAGTGACCAAACGACGTATGTCGCGAAGTCCCGGCCACCTTCTTCTTCTTCCATTCCAAAAACCAGCCCCGAATTAAGTCTGTAAGCAGCACCTACGGTGCTGTGCGGAGTGTGATTCTACAATTATATGTTCGGGTAAATAGTTTCCGTCAATACTTCGGATATCTACTCAGTGATGTTTTTTTTCAATTCAATAAAATCAGTTATACCGGCCAAATCAGTCCCTTTTACGACTTCCAATCGCAGTCAACAGGATTAGGGAAACAGTCAACACGGGGCCCATGAAAGGAAGATTGGAACTAACTATCTCCACAGTATCTTCAGGAGCTTCCGTTTCTCCCGGCTCCTCTTGATTGGCCGGTGGTGGCTCTATGGTAATCCGCGTCTCGTCTTCAGAAATTTCAGAGCTACCAGAATTTGCTGCCCCATTTGAGGATATAATAACCTCAACATCACAGTTCCTCTGCGGATGACTTTGTGAGGCAGTGATCAGAATGTTGGCACTCGTTGTCTGTCCCGATTGAATGTCCCTTGTAGTCAGAATTTCTAGGCCATTATCGGTCGAAAGAAGAGGGCAGTTGTCGGACACTTCAACCGACCCCACTCTGTCAACGACATTCCCAGCATTGCTAACCTTGACCTGGAGACTCATTTCCGAACCTGAGTTCATCGGGCCGACAGGGTCTGAAATATCCACCTCTAGCGAGTAAACACGGGGAATCTGCAGCTCTCCTGAGGCTTCCTTTGTCTCTGGCAGCGGCTGTGGAATTGAAGCTCTGGAGACTAGAGTTACGGAGATTGTGAAATCTTCCTTGCTGTCCGCCTGATACTCCCAGACGTCAATCCCACTAATGATCAGGGTGAATGTCTTGTTCCCTCCTGCCGCTATATTCTCCGATTCAGGCCCATCTCCTTCTCCCTCGAATGGTATTTCATATTCGAACTCAACAGTAATTGGAAGAATTTCGTCATTGTAAACGAAGAAGTCTACCGAGACCGAACCATCCTCTCTTACTTGGAATGGATTACTGTCATCTTCCTGGGGGAAATCGATTCCCACGTCCCAACCACCGATCTGTGACTGGACGGGGAAAGAAGCAACAAGTAGAGAGACAATCGAAACCACGGCAGTCCAGCAGTACCTGTTCACTTGGAATCCTCCAGTAAGCCAGAGCACGCTCGCCTTGTTAAGACCTTGACCATCTTACGCCTGTAGGAAGGCGGGAACCACGTATTCAGAACGGGCTTCACCGACTTTCTTACCGATTCAGCAAGCATGCCGATACTTTCCTCCCCCTTCCAGTCGTCTAAAACCAACCGAGACTCCTCCTCATGGTAACCAGGAATGGACTCCAGCCCAGTAGTCGCCACTCTGAGGTCTGAAACATCCCCATCAGTCTTCTTCCAGGCCACGGCAACCCCTGCCTCAGGAAAGTCCCAACTTTCGCGCTGCCTCAGCTTCTGATAATCTCCATGCCATTCCGATATATCATCTGGCAGGGTGACGTGGGTGACTATCTCTCCTTCTTGGAGTACATTCCTTGTCATCCCATCCAATTGGAAGAAATCCCCAATTGGCATCGACCTCTCCCCGTCTTTGGATGCTAGGTGGATCGTCGCCCCTAGGCACATTAGCGAGGGGGCTAAATCGGCCTGATATGTTGCTACGCATAGGGTGTTCTGATTCGGTATCACCCTGCAGTCTGCATCGGTACCGCAATCACATTTATGGCACCAGTCGATAGACTCACGCCAATCTTCAGTCTGGTTGAACCAGAAGCATCTAGTGTCCAGACACAGGTTACCTCCAACTGTGGCAGAGCGTCGAATCAAGGTGCTGGCCACAGATCCGGCCGCTATTCTCACAATTGAGTGGGTAGTTTCTGACTCAGCCAACTCATGTAGTCGAACCATGGCACCAATGTGAGTCTCAGTAAGCAGAGTCAGTTCGCTTACTCCTGCTAGAGATATAACATCAGATTTCACATTGAGATGCCACTTGTAGTTTGGAAGCAGGTCTGTTCCACCGGCCACCCAATCGAACTCCCTTTTGGCACGGCGCAACTCATCAACTATGGAAAATGCCTCTTCTAGACTTTTTGGACTATGTAGCTGAAACGGGGGCATCTTCATTGGGAACTACCCCCCTTTCTGCGTTCGATATGCTTCCACGCACTTCCGGCTAGTCCCGGATTTTCGAGGTATTCTTCCGATGGTGTGACCACTGCAGTCCACCTTGAGTCCTGCTCATCCCCGGGAATCCCCGGGTCTAGCCCAAATAGCGCCCCGTTGTGATAGGGAGGAGGGTCCCTTTCCTTCCTCCTTTCAACATCCCTATCAGAATGTGACCTCCCCCTTTCGACAATTTTCTTCTGGAGTTCGGAGTGTGAGATTCTGGGGGATTCCATTTCTGTAGGATAGGAAACCCCTTCCTTCCTGCATTTCCTCTCAATCTCTTTGAATAGTCTATCAGGAGAAATAGGGAGCTCACTGACCCTAACCCCAGTTGCGTCGTAAACAGCATTAACTACGGCTGGAAGGATGGGCAGAAGGGGTCCCTCGCCCGCCTCTTTAGCCCCAAATGGCCCCTCCGGGTCGTTCGACTCGACTATAATCGGGAAAACTTCGGGCATTTCGTGAACTGTGGGGATCTTGTAGTCTAGCAAATCAGGATTGATCAGGTGACCAGTCCTTCCATACCTCATCTCTTCGCTAAGTACCTGCCCCATCCCCATATGGCACGAGCCAATTATTTGCCCCTCCACTGATAGGGGATTGAGGGCTTTCCCACAATCATGCGCCGCCCATACCTTCAGGACCCTGGTCTGTCCTGTTTCCACGTCCACTTCAACCTCCGCAACATATGCAGAAAATGAGTAAGCTGGAGCGAGCCCGGCCGCGGCACCCTTGTGGACCCTGCCCATGGGAGGGGTCCTGTATGAGCCAGAAGAGACCAGTGCTCCCCTGTCCTCTTGGGATTTATGCAATGCCTCAAGATAGGAAACCCCAACAGCAGGGTCGTCCTTCCTGAAAATCCTCCTATCTCCAATCACCAACTTTTCCTCAGGAGAGCCTGTAATCTCGGAAGTCGCCTTTATCAATTCGGACCTAATTTCCATGGCAGCCGAGATTGCTGCGTTAGCATTCATGAATGTAACACGGGATGAGTATGATCCGAGATCTACGGGAGAAGTGTCAGTCTCCCTGCTTCTGACCCTAATCATGTCCAAAGGCAGCCCCAGTACTTCAGCGACGGATTGGGCTACTACAGTGTCGGATCCCTGTCCGATGTCAGCCGCACCGGTGTGTATGGTGACACCACCGTCCATGTCCACCTTGAGATGAACAGTGGCGTGAGGGAATTTGTTGGGGTCCCAATGTATCGGAAGACCACTGCCAGAGATGAAGAATCCGCACCCAACCCCTATGCCCCTCCCCAGGGGCATCTTGCGGAATTTTTCGTCCCATCCAGAAGCCTCTCTGACTCTCTCAAGGCACTCTCTCATGCCGATGCTGGTTACTCTGAAACCAGTAATTGTAGAGCTATGTGGAGGCAGAAGATTAGCTAGTCTGAAGTCGATGGGGTCCACTTTTAGCTGCTCACAAATATCATCCAATCCGACTTCCACTGCACATCTCGAATTCACGGCTCCGTGCCCCCTCATTGCACCACTTGCGGGCTTGTTTGTCCATACTCTGGCGCCCGTGTAGTGAAATCCTCCAATCTCGTAGGGTGCCGTGTGTAGAACCCCGTTGTAATAGGTAGTAACGTGTCCAAAGGAAGCGAATGCACCCCCATCAATTAGTGCATCTGTCTCTATTCCTGAAATCCTCCCTTCGCTATCGGAGTGAATCGACATCCCAATCCTGGAAGGGTGCCGCCCCCGATTTACCCAGAATACCTCTTCCCTGTCGAAGTTTATCCTGACGGGCTTTCCTGTTTTTCTTGCTAGAATTGCTGCGCACATTTCATGGGGAAAAGGATCTGACTTACCTCCAAATCCACCTCCAACAAATGTTCTGAAAACATTGATCTGGTGCATTGGGATGTCCAGTACGTCTGCAAGGGCCCTGTGAAGATAGTGTGGGACCTGCTGAGGAGTGTATAACGTGAGCCTTCCTGACGGATCCCAATGAGCGACTACTGCATGCGGTTCTGTGAAACCATGATTGGCCCCGGCGAACAGCCAATCAGAACTATGGCTCGCTAAAGAATCCCTCATGTCCTCAACATTCCCAAATTCCTGGAAAACCCTCTTCTGGACATTCGATTCTCCGATGTGGTACTTCCCCCTGTCATGTATCGGTGCGTCGGAGTCCTCCAGTCCGTCTCTCATATCGTGGATGCTATCCAGCACTTCGTATTCTACTTCGATGAGCCTACATGCCTCTCTTGCAGAAGCCTCGTCCACTGCAGCAACACATGCAACCAAGTCACCTACGTGCCTGACCTTATCCTGTGCCATGGCATGCTCGTCCTTTGTCACTGGCAATACGCCAAATGCACTAGTCGCGTCTTGGCCCGTGGCTACCGCCAATACTCCCGGCAACTCTAATGCTTTGCTAGCATCGATTGACAAAACTCTCGCATAGTGGTGTGGACTCCTGACAATCCTGCCTACCAATTCGCCAGGCAGCCGGATGTCGTCCCCATACTGGGCCTGTCCCGTGACTTTCCACCGACTATCCACTAATGCGGTTGGCTTCCCAATAACCCTGCCGCTTACTATATCGTCATGCCTATGATCTCCCCATGGTTGGGCCTTTGATCCACCCTGACTTTCAGGTATCAATGACTCGTCTCGTGGTTCGCTGAATCGGTTCTTACCACCAGATCCTGGCTTGGAAAAGGGCAATTTGCCAGGTTGCTGCCTGTACCCAACCATCTCATCAGAGTCTTCTTCGCCCATCCTCTCACCCCGCAAATCCTGGATGTGGATCGCTCTTCGGATCCGTGGAGTCAAACACCGTTTCCCCTTTGCAGAGTATTTTTGAGGCTTCTTTGACAGAGTCCACTATCTGTTGGTAACCTGTGCACCTGCATAGATTCCCCTCGATGGCGGTTTTTATTTCACCATCAGTCGGCTCAGTATTTTCTTCAAGCAGTGCCGAGATTACAACAAGAAATCCTGGTGTGCAGAATCCGCATTGGCTACCTCCGCATTCGGTGAATGTTTGCTGTATTGGGTGGAGATGATGACCATCGGAAAGCCCTTCAACAGTGGTTATTTCGCATCCATTTGCTTCCTGTGCCAGCATTAGGCAGGATAACCTAGGAAAACCGTCAACAAGTACAGAACAGCAACCGCAAGTGCCCATATCGCACCCTCTCTTTGTTCCGAGAATTCCCAAATTGTCTCGGAGAACATCGAGCAAAATTGCGTTGCTTTCCATTCTGGTAGAAACGGCATTACCGTTGATGGAAGCGCCCCAATCAACCTCGTCTGAGGGAGGGAGCATAGGTAGCCTGTGCTGGACCATGGTAGCACAACCAAGGCCTCTCGCACCTTGAGCATTGGGGTCTTGACCCCATAGGGGTCAATCAAAGCTCCTCTCTAACCCTTTTCATGATCTCGTATTCTGCTCTCTTGATATGTTCGCCCAGTGTACTCCTGGCCATATTCAACTCATCGGCTATGTCCTTCAGCTTTACATCGGAGTTGAGATCATAGTAACCCATATTTATCGCCAGTGAAATAACCTGACGCTGCCTATCTGTAAGTCCATCAGTCCACCCACTAGTCTCATTTTCGCGGATTGAATGCACACTGATTTTATCGGGAGGCATCACCACTCTAAGGAGGGAGACAAATCTTCGAATAGATCTGGAAATGCCAGACATCCGCATCTCCATACCCCTCTCAGAGTCTATTCCGTATGGAGGCTGAACGTGAATGTTGGAGAGCTCAATTGCTGATTTTGCGAAGGGATGTGTACAAAGTATACTTGCCACAATTACCCCCTCATCCTCTTCGTGCTCTTCCATCACTTCGAGCCATTCTATGCTAGAAACGTCCTCGAGTTTTTTACCCTCTTGTAGCCTTATCTCCGCTAATTGGATAACACCATCCTTCCTAACTGCCAGATGCCCTAAAACTTCGAAACTTTCCACTATCTCAAGAATACTAGAGACGTCCTTTGAGCCCTTGATAGAGGAGATATTCCATCTCAGTGAAACTCTCCTCATGACCTTCGGTCAAGACTTTCCGATTTCATCCTTCGTCTGAATTGGGCACTCTTTCCATTGCGAGAATTTCCGCACAAATAGCCACAGCAATCTCCTCAGGCGAGTCGGCACCAATTTCCAGGCCAATTGGGCACCTCGCACTAGAAAGCTCATTTTCACTTACTCCGGCCTTAATTGACGCGCCCTTGAACTCCTTCCACTTGTTCGTGGATCCGATAACCCCAATTCTGGTCGAGCTATTGGAATTTTTCTTCAGACAGCCGATTAGGAATTCCTGATCGACACCCCAGTCGTGACCCAGAATTAGCACGTCTGTGAATCTCGAAATTGATTTCCCACCCCCGGTTTCAAAGAATTCAGAAACAGAGCTGCTGTGAATCTCCTCTGCTAAGGGGTACTTGTTTTCGTTGGCAAACTCCCTTCTAACATCAAAAACGCTGTGTTTCCAGCCAAGAGTGTCGCATACTATGGCCACTGATCTTCCAACATGTCCTCCTCCCGAGATTAGTATGTGTGGCACCGGTTCAACAACCTCCATTGCAACCGTCACACGACCACCGCATAGGCTGTCAAGGGACACTGCCTCTTTTCCCTTGCCGTCCTTGTGGAGAATGAATGTCTCAACACGCCCCCCAATTTTTCGCGTCTCCAAAGCAGAAACCTGCAACAATTCACGAAGGGCATTTTCCACCATCATCTCAAGACCCGCTCCTCCAACAGTCCCAAATTTTGTTCCATCAGATGAAACAGCCAATCTAGCGCCCGGCTTTCCGGGAACGCTCCCACTTGCGCTAATCACAGAGGCCAAAGCGACCCTTTCCCCCGAATCCACTTTGCCGACAACCCACGCTAGAACCGTGCGCGACATGGCACGGGGAGACACTACGAACACTTTGGGGTTACGCTACTAACCTTCAGAAAGTGACGCCGAACACCAACAAAGCAACGCCCACTATTACTGCAGGGATTGTTGTGTGGATTGTAGCCCACAGACTCGCAGCACGGTGCCTGACAAGTAATGGGAACAACGCATCCCCATCTTGACTGATGGCATTTGCAGCAAGTGCAGGGAAGGAGACTAGGTCCTTTGTGTAGGCCGTAATCGCAATGATCTGTGGACCACAACCCGGTATTAATCCAATGGTGGATGCGAGAACTACTGCAATGAACCCATCGCCAAACTTCGCTAAGTCGGCTTCATCCATTCCTGAAAATAGCATTGTGAATTCGAACACAAGATATGCTGCCATAACCCAAAAAGTGACAAAAGCAGTTTCACTTGCAGAATGAATCATGGTTTCTCGCATCGAATAGAGTTTGTCTCCTATCGAGGCTTCTGTGTCATCACGAATCCAATTTCTTTGAGTGATGTAAAGGATGACCGATAAAGACGTACCAATCAATCCAATCCACGTAATCAATCCATGCAATGTCAATGGATTGTAGCTCATTTCTAGAGTGAATTCAGCATCTTGAGCTGACCATACAAGTAGCATAATCGCAAATACGAGTCCCAAGGCCGTAACCAACCACCAAATTGTATAGCCTTGATGAAGCAAGAAATATCCTAAGCCGCCCTCCTCCTCCCTTCCAAGGTCGCCCAATACTTCTCTCGAGTCTACATTTTCGCTTTCGAGTACCCTTTCTGGATGACTCCTATCATCAAACGTAGGGCCGAATTTACCCAGTGGTTTCTGCGGAGTAATTTTCAATCCATCCACAAGATACCCCCAAGAAATACCAACAAATAATGAAATTAGATGTACGGAAATAACAGGGGCGATGAATGAAGAATCTGTCAAAGCGGCCCCGATTAAAACGAATGCAGCATCCCCCAATGTTGCGATAAGTGTCGCTACGACAGTCCCATAGGTCACGTATCCTCGAGCATACATCGGCATCATGACAATGGCTCCTCCACACCCTGGAGTAATTCCCATTAGAGCGCCTATTGCTGGTTGCCATCGAGCATTCGCTCGGATAGCATCAACAAATTTTCCTGCGGTTATGAATTGTAACCAACTGAATAAGAGAACCATTGCGGCAACGAAAACAGTGACGGCTAGAAATGCGTCACGCATGCTTACGACAACAATATCGATGACATCAGAAAAGGCCGTCATCAGACGTTCCTGCATAGTGACCTATAAATCAGTTGAGTAGGATTTACTCTAGTTCAGCGAAGGCCTCATTCAGGCGGCCTAAGTCAGACGGCACGTCCACGTTAAGGTGAAGGAAAGGATCCGAAACTTCCATCCTTTCAGGCACAACCAAGTCCCTCAATGGTACAGACGGCAATGCTTCTAGAATTCTAGAAGCATCGTCTTCCGAGAGTAATATTGGGTGACCCCCCCTCCCTTCCTTGGATGGGCATGTAGTATTCCTCGATGTGAGGAGTGAGGATAACGTGTTGCCGGAGAAACCAGGTCTGTCTACAGGGACGATCAGAAACTTCCTCCCTTGATCTAGCCCTATCCTCCTAATCCCCAATTGAACTGTACCCGTCCTTCCCAAATCCGGATCTGGATTGCACACAACGTCGCAGCCTGTGGACACTAGGACATCCTCGAATATACTCTCGTTGGTGACAACTACTGGATTTAGTCCGTGCTTCACCAATCTCCCAACGACCCACCCTACTAAATTGACCTCGCCAAGATCGACTAGGGCCTTGGGCTGTCCAAGCCTCTGACTAGAACCGGCTGCCAATACCACGCATCCGACTTCTGTTTCCATGGGCCTCACGAGCCTCGCAGCATCTCTCTGCCGATAATCAGCCTCTGAATCTGGCTCGACCCTTCGAATATCTGAACAACCTTTGCCCCGCGCATCCTTCTCGCCACAGGGTATTCCTCGGAGTAACCGTATCCTCCGAATACTTGGACGGCATCGGTTGTTACTTCCATGGCCATGTCTGCTGCAAACCTTTTGGCATGCGCCGCCTCAAGTGTGTTTCTTTCTCCAGAGTCGGATTTGAAAGCAGCTTTCCAAGTAAGCATCCTAGCGGCCTCCACCTTTGTAGCCATATCCGATAGCATGAATGAAATGGCCTGATGTTTGACGATGGGCCTTCCAAATGTGCTCCTTTCTGTCGCATACTGAATGGCCTCCTCCAAAGCACCTCTAGCATTTCCGACCGCATGAGCAGAAATAGTGGGCCTCGAAAGATCGAAAGCCTTCATTGCGTTCATCCATCCCCCATTCTCTTCGCCACCAACCAAATTGTCAGATGGAACTCTGACATCAGTGAAAGTTACTGAACGTGTATCCGAGCACCTCTGCCCCATGTTGTCCTCTTTCTTACCTAGCTCCACTCCTTCTGAGCTGGCATCAACAATGAATCCACTCATTCCTTGATATCCAGCAGACTTGTCAGTATAAGCCAGAACGAAGAACCAGTCTGCATAACCAGCTCCAGTAATCCACATCTTGCTGCCATTCAGAATGTAGTCATCTCCGTCCCTTACGGCCTCCGTCTGTATGGATTGAACATCACTTCCCGCGCCTGGCTCAGTCACGCAATATGAAGCGATGCAACCCTCTGCCACCTTGGTCAAATAACGCTCCTTTTGGTCTTCAGTCCCTCCAGTCAGTATCGGATATGAAGCTAGCATTGTACTTCCGCACGCAGTGGCGAATCCAGGATCGCCCGCCCCGAACTCCTCACAGACAAGAACCTCTTCGAACGAACCCATGCCTCCGCCACCGTACTTTTCAGGGATTTTCAGAGTCAGTAAGCCGTTATCACTAGCCTTCTGAATGGCTTCTCTAGGAAACTTACTATCTCTGTCCCAAATCCCTGCATGAGGCTTTATTTCTTCATTTGCGAAGTCCTTGGCTAGTTGCTGGAGCATTAGCTGCTCCTCGCTCAATGCAAAGTCGACCATGATCTCAGGAGTGGGTACAGGGATTAGAGTATTATGGACATGTAAACGAGGTATCCTACGACCATCGAAACTCCGGTAATCTTCCCTATTTCCCGATCATCCAGTAGCATCGCGGCGACTAGTCCCGAAGTTACTAGGACTACCCAAATGTCTCTGTCTGCGAAGTTTGACGAAATCATAATCCCCCCACCGAGTGCTGCTGTGGCGCCGAGGATGCCTAGGATGTTCATCATATTCGACCCAAGAATGTTGCCAACAGCAACCCCTCCTTGCCCCCGTAGGCCAGCGACCAGAGTTACGGCAAGCTCGGGCAATGAAGTTCCCAAAGCCACGACTGACAGACCTATGACCGCCTCAGAAATCCCGAGGCCGGAAGCTATCCCTGTAGCGCCATCGACTAGGAACTCCGCTCCCTTCCAGATCAAAGCACCCCCGATAATGGTGACCACCATTGCAATCACAATATTATCGGGAACCCACGACTCTTCCAATTTCCTTTCGCTATCTTCTTTCGAATTCAAATATGAGTAAGAATAGTAACCAGCAAGAAGGGCCAGCATCATTATCCCGAAGAACCAAGTTATCTCTCCAAAAATGACTAACGCTAGTAGAATCAAGGTGGCAAGAATCATCGCCAAGGCGTCCCTTCTCACTCCCTCGCCCGGATCGGAAGCGGCACCAAGGATTGATGCTGTACCAAGCACAAGCATCACATTGGCGACATTGGAGCCCAAAACTCCCCCTACTGCAATATCCGGTTGACCTCCCGCTACTGCTTCCAGTGATACTGCCAACTCTGGAAGAGATGTTCCTATTGCTACAATGGTGAAACCAATTAGTAAGGGAGGGACCTTCATCTTCTTGGCTATAGTAACGGCACCCTGGACGACGACTTCCCCTCCTCCTAGAAGGAGTGCGAACCCCCCAATCACCAATAGCCAGTCAGATGACATG
>CAYFGD010000015.1:0-19651 GCA_964342715.1 uncultured Candidatus Poseidoniales archaeon
CGTCAAGGAGCGTGATGCCACTGATCCTTGTCAGGAGCAAGTATACGAAAACCGGTGAGACCCAAGCTACCATCTCTAGCCCTTCAAAGCAAGAAACACCGAAGAACGCCACACCGGTCCAGAGGATGATCTCGCCTAGGTAGTTCGGGTGGCGGGAGCGTGCCCATAGGCCCTCGGCAATCCACTTTCCCTCGTTGCCCGGGTCCGAATTGAAGACGGTCTTTTGATAGTCAGCCATCACCTCGATGGAGAATCCGAGGACCCACAAGGCCAATCCTATTCCATCCCAAATGCCGAGGTCCGGAGATGCCCCTTCCTGGCAGTTTATCACCACCACGACGCCCAATGTCAGGAAGACCCAGAGTGCCTGCAGGGACCATGGGATCACAAATCTGGCAGCCGAGGTCTTCAATTCGTCGAACCGCCCGTCCTTGCCCGCTCTGTGTATTCGCAGGAATAGGAACCCGGAGAGGCGAATGGCCCAGATTGCCACAAGCGCGCTCACGATCAACTCTCTTTCGCCAGGGGGCGCCGACTGTGAACCGGCCCATAGGCTGAGGGCGACAATCGCAACATAGGTAACCCCTCCGGTGAGGTCAAAGAACGCCTCCGTCTGCTTTATTGTTGCAGGAACCCATGCCAGCAACTGTATCCCCAGGGTAATGGCTGCACATAGGACCACGGCCGAGACCCCGCTTACCTCAACTGAATTGTCATCAACAGCACTTGCAATTAGGCCAATAACTAGCAGGACAATAGCTACAACCAAGCCCCCTCGGCCCAAATCCTTGGAAAACTCCATGTCTACCCGTGCCAATGATGGTTCATAATCTGATTTTCCTCCAACTTTGCATTTGTTGGTATTCCCCATAAACCTCCTCAAATTGAGAATTACTGTTTTCCAATACGTCGGATTGAAGGAGTACCATCTCACGGCATTCCTCGTGGATGTCCCTGCTGAGCTGCTCTCCATGCTCTCGGGAGAGCAGGGCCCAACCAAGCAGAAGGCATCACGGCTGGTGATCGACCTTGCCGTAACCGCAGGGGCCACCCAATTCGTCAGGGCAGAACACGCGCATGTCTCTGGAGTGAGCGTCATCACAGGCGGACATGGCCTCAGGCGCTTTCTTTCCGACCTCTCTGGAGATCCGCAAGGCAAGGTATCAATCCCGACCACGCTGAACTCCGCAGGCTGCGATCACGACAAGATGGAGGAAATGGGGATCGACCACCCAGACTTCTTGGAACAGCAGTTCGAGATAGTTCAGTCTTACTCCGAGCTAGGAATAGAGGCCACGCTTTCTTGCACCCCCTATGACAGGGGCATAGAGTCAGAGGATGGCATCGGTTCATGGGCTGAGTCGAACGCTGTTTGCTTTTCCAACTCATACACCTCCCTAGTGACAAATCGGGAATCCGGCCTCTCGGCGCTTGCCACCGCTATCACTGGGTGGGCACCCCTTTGGGGCCTGCATATGGAAGAAAATAGGATTCCTAATATTTTGGTCAACGTCCAGTGCGAGATGGATGACCCCACGGACTGGAGCATACTCGGGGATTGGATAGGGAAGAACCTGATGCCCGAGTGGGAACTTCCATGGGGTCCCATGCCAAGGATAACCGGACTTCCTCCAGCAACGTTTGAGATGCGCAAGGCCCTGACCGCTTCAGCAGCTAACTACGGCTGTCCAATGCTCTGGGCCGATGGGCTCACAGCCGACGCTCCCGAGGTTACATCATACCAGGGCGAGATGGTCTTCACAAGGGATGAGCTGGATCGAAGGTACCTGGAACTTGCTCCAAGTGGAACCGTCGACCTTGTTGTGATAGGGTGCCCGCAGGCTAGCGTCGGGGAAGCCCGTTCTACCGCTGCAGCCGTCAGGGCTAGGATGGAACTCGGTGAAGCTATACCCAGCCAACGTCTCTGGGTCTTCATGAGCTCCCATAATTACGACTTAATTGCCGCTGACGGAACTCTGGACATATTGGAGGAAGCCGGAGCATTAGTCCTTAGGGACACCTGCCCTGAGGTGACTCCATACAATAGGTCGAGGTATAATCACCTTCTGACAAATTCACTGAAGGCGGAGCACTACCTGACTAGTGGTCTGAATAGTATGCCGACAAGCGTGTCAAACATCCAAGACTGCGTCTCCCACGCCTTCGATCCAGAACTGGTTTCAGGAGATAGGCCCGTACTCGATTCAGCCAAGGCAAAGCCAATTGCCACGGCAAAGTCACACAAGACAGGCGAAATTTTGGCTATTGGGGTTGGAATACCAAGCCAATCTTCATGGAAAGTTTCCGGTAGGGCACTAGTCACGGATGTTCCAATCACATACTTGGGTTACGTTAACAGGGACACAGGGATAATCGAGGAACCGGGACACCCCTTGGACGGCTCGCCAATTGAGGATACCATCCTGATCTACCCCAAGGGCTCCGGATCAACGGTGGCACCATTCGTATTGATGGGGTTAATCTACACCGGAAAGGGTCCCATGGGCATAGTGAACAGGGACGTCTGCCCGCTCACTCTACCCGCGGCCTCGTTGCTAGATGTTCCTTATGCCCACGGATTCGACGTCGATCCAACAATCGAGATCAATACTGGGGATCATGTAGAGATGTCGCTAATTGGTGGAAAGGTCTCTCTCAGGGTCATTACACGTTCGAGCGAGGGTTGATGACGAAAACGTCCAGCGCAACCCATGGGAAAGCGGCCCGACCCCGAGCCATGCCGGCCTCAGGACCTAGGCCTGTTCGAGGTCGTTAGTAGGGACGGAGCCGCCAGGATAGGTAGAATTCACACTAGTCATGGCATACTGACAACTCCTATGCTACTCCCAGTAGTCAATCCAAACTTGAGGACAATAGAGCCGCGGGAGATGTGGGAAAGATACGGGATCGACGCTCTGATCACCAACTCCTATGTCATCTGGAAGCATGAGAAACTTAGGGGACCGGCTCTATCAGGAGGTATACACAGCCTTTTGGACTACCCTGGGATAGTGGTCACCGACTCGGGGACATTCCAGTCTTACATCTATGGGGACGTAGAGGTGGGCGTCGAGGAGATCGTCTCTTTCCAGAGGGAAATAGGGGTGGACATAGGGACCATGTTGGACGTATTTGGCCGTCCCGACATGAGCAGAGAAGAATTGGAGAATTCTGTTTCGGAGACTGCATCTAGGGCCCTGACATCATTGAAGGAAGCCGGTAATGAACTACTACTCAATGGACCAGTTCAAGGGGGTTTGCACCATGACCTGCGTTCGGAATCTGGGGAGTTAATGGGATCAGCGGAAGGCAAACACAGGGGATTCGCAATCCATCCAATTGGAGGCATAGTCCCACTGATGGAACAACAGCGGTATCGAGAGCTTTTCGGAATAATACTCGCCTCAAGATCTTCCATACCACGCAATCGCCCAATACACATGTTCGGTTGCGGGCACCCACTCCTTTTCCCACTCTCCATAGCCCTAGGTGTGGACATCTTCGACAGTGCGGCATACGCTCTTTTTGCCAGGGACGACAGACTACTCACTCCCGAAGGGACCGTAAAACTGGATGGTCTGAATGAATGGCCAATCTCTTCTTCTGCGTTGTTCGGAAAAACCCCCGAAGAAGTCAGGAATATGGAAAGGGATGACAGATCAGTCATACTGGCTCATCACAATCTGGAAATCACACAATCTGAATTGTCAAGATGTAGGGAGGCAGTTAGGAAGGGTAGGATCTGGGAACTAGCTGAGAAAAGGAGCCACTCATCACCGAGGCTTAGAGAGGCCTTTCTTTGGGTTCTTGAGGAACTGGAGCAACTCGATGAAACTGAAGTCGGGGACTCGCTTCTCGACATTATGGCTTCCACTAACCCCATCAGGGGGGGAGGGGAGCCAATTTCCGATGACATCGACTCTAGACCGCACGTTCTACACTTGATGGCACTAATCTCCCTCAGGTGGAGGGTGCCCGGATCATGGTGGGACGGTTCAGATGGCCCTCCAGAGAGGATTGTCGTGATTGAGGGGGCCTCGCCGCCATGGAGGATTTCATGCCTACATACTGTGGTCGAGAGACTAATTGAGGTCCCGAAGTCAGTAGTAGTAGTTTCGACGCCAATTGGGGTAATCCCATTCTCTTTCGAGGATGTCTCTCCTTTCTGTCACATCGATGGCCCCGAGGCAATATGGCTAGATTCCACGGATGAGGAGCAGTTGGCTGAGGATTTGGAGACACTTGGACTCAATGAAATTCCCCATGTAATTTTCTCACCAGGGGAAGTCCCAGAAAACCCGCCTCCGGAGAACACTGAAGTCAGGGCATGGATCGACAGGTGCTCAGTGGTTGACAAATTGTCAGTTTTTTGTGCCACGAAGCCCGGACACTTATGCGAAATGACGGATGGAATGTCCGCAAGGAAATCTAAGACTGATAGGATGATCAACGTAAGTTCCGGCGAGAAACATATCCTCTCCCCTAGACTAACGGATGGGGGAATATCTCTGACATTGGGCGGGGCAGCAATGCTCTATTCGTTCAATCATGGTGTTCCGAACAGATTTGAATCAGAGGATGAAATTGAGGAAGAGGACCACCCAGGAATACCCAGAGTCCTCCTATCAGACGATGCAATACCATTCGTAGGCCAGGGTAGGAATGTCATGCACGGCTACATAGATGGCGCCGACCCTCACATCACACCCGGTCAGCCATGCGTCATCGTCTCTTCCTCAGGGGATCTGATCGCGCACGGAGTCTCTTTGGCAACTTCTCTCGAAATGTCGCTTTTCAGAAAGGGCATAGCTGTCAAAGTCAGAGATGGCGCCCTCAGAGAAGGGTAACGCCGTATTCGGACTGCATTGGACGGACTTTCCGGGGATTACTTCAAGAGACGTACCATCGAGCGAGTAACGACTCCCTAAAGGGAGTCGGTGGCAATAATGACTCCTGAATCAACATCCTTTACCCTCATTGAGACGAGGGACCTTAGAAAGTTGTACGGCCCACACATGGCTCTAGATGATGTGGATTTATCGATCCCTCACGGAGCAACTGGACTATTGGGCCCTAATGGGGCAGGAAAGTCCACACTGTTCAAATGCATCCTCGGACTAATCAAGGCAACATCTGGGGATGGACATGTACTAGGGCATGACATCAGGACTGAAGGCCATCTCATCCGCTCTAGAATCGGATACATGCCGGAGTACGACTCATTAGATCCGGGCCTGAATGCGATCGATCAAGTTAGATACTCCGGAGAGCTGCTTGGAATGAATACTTCAGCAGCCACCCAGAGGGCTCACGAGGTTCTGGAGTATGTGGGACTGAAAGATCAGAGGTATCGAAAGATTGAGACATTTAGCACTGGGATGAAGCAAGCGACAAAGCTCGCATGTGCCCTAGTTCACGATCCCGACATACTGATCTGCGACGAACCAACTAATGGGCTAGATCAAAGAGCTCGCAAGTTCATGTTACAGACACTAAGGAGGACCGTCACAGAAGGGGGGCGCTCAGTCATCATGAGTAGCCATGTCATGGATGACGTGCAAGAAGTGTGTGACAGGATTGTGATGATTCACAAAGGCAAGATCGTAGTCCAGGGCAAGATCGATGAGTTGGTCAGTCAAGTCGAGCAGGAGATTGAGATTTCAGTTTGGGGAGGGGCCTCTAAGATGGAGGACCAACTAATTTCAATGGGCATTTCAGTGCGGAGATTGGGGCGTAATATGAGAGTATCAAAGACATCCGAGGAGACCTACTCAAGGATTCTGGAAGCAGCCTCATTATGCGGGGTACAGGTTAGGAAAATGTCGGATTATGAACCGGACTTGGAGGACATATTCCTCCTGATCATGGACAAGCTTGGCGAGGAAGTCAAGGGAACTGATGACCTGATGACAGACGAACACAAGGGGGTCTCGGCATGAGTGACGAGTTGGACATTAGCGGCGGAGTGACTAGGATGGAATCCGCATTCGGCTCTGGAGACGGGGATCAGGATGCCCAGGCAACCGTCGCCCAGAGCGCCGAAATAAAGGGCGCAATCTTCGAACAGACTTATCGTCCGTGGAGGGGCACATTGGGACCTCGTTGGGTCCGTAACTATTCCATCTACAGGCACCACGTATACGGTCTATTCAGTTCGAAGGGCCATAGACACTACCCAATGATGGTCAGGCTCACAATCTTGGGAATTTTCCTCTTCTCCCTATCTCCTGTAGCAATGCTCTTCCTCGCATCAATGGGCGGAAATGGAGATTTTGGAGAGGTGCTGTCTAGACTTTGGGGAATCAACCGATACAACCTATGGGGCCAGGTCCTAGGCTTCTTTCCCCGAAACATGTGCATGTGGCCACTACTTACCGCATTAGTCGTGGGGGGAATGATATCCGACGACAGGAGCAATGGAACCAGTGCGATTTACTTCTCGAGACCCGTAACTAGGATCGATTACGCCGCAATGAAATTCCTCAGCTCAGCCGTTGTTCTAGGATTCGTCATTGTTTTCTCATACATCCTATACTACACCAGTGCAATTGTCTTCAAAGGAGAGGGGTGGGCATTCCTGATAGACACGTTGCCAATGTTTCTAGGGGGCCTCCTAGCAGGGATTCTCCTGGTCTTCACTTACACCTCGATAGGGCTGGCTCTGTCCAGCATTAGTCAAAGCAGATTTTTCGCGGGCGTCGCATTCCTCGCAACAATATATGGGACAAAAATGGTTGCCTTCCTCATCGAATCACAGTTCGACTCATCGATCCTTTACATCTTCAGTCCGTATGATGTATTGGCACACATAGGGCAGTGGCTGCTGGGAATAGAATCGAATTATGATCACTCTCTCGCCTTTTCAGTGGTCTCGTTATTGCTGATCAACGGCTTCTCGATTGCATTGCTCGCTAGCAGGGTAAGCTCTTTGGAGGTGACAAGGGAATGAGTTCAGAAACCCCAGCAGTAGTTCTGGAATCTGTATCTAAGTGGTACGGAGAGGTTATCGGGGTGAATGACATATCTCTGGCCATAGACGGAGGAGTGACTGGTGTCCTCGGCCCCAACGGTGCCGGAAAGTCCACCATGTTCAAGCTATTACTCGGGAGATTGAAGCCCAATCAAGGGTCCGTCAGACTATTCGGGACCGATCCATGGAAGAGCACCGCACCTTTCAGGAGGGTCGGTTATGTTAGTGAGACAGAACCACTCTACGAATGGATGACTGGGCTGGACTTCGTTTCTACCATGGCTAGGCTCCATGGGATGACGAGGGAGGAGGCTATCGATCGCGCCGAGCATGTTCTCGATTTCGTCGGCCTCTCCGATGTCCAACACAAGGAAGTCGGAAAGTACAGCAAGGGGATGCGGCAGAGGGTTAAGATAGCACATGCACTAGTGCATGATCCGGATTTGATAATACTGGACGAGCCTCTGCACGGATGTGACCCCTTGGCTAGGACCAGCATAATGAGTGTGATTAGGGAGCTTGGGAACCGGGGAAAGACTGTAATCGTCTCAAGCCACATTCTAGAGGAGATTGAGAGGATTACCGAACAGATAGTGATACTCCACAATGGCAGACTCCTTGCATTGGGCAACCTACACGCAATCAGGGGCCTACTTGATAAGCACCCCCATAGGATATTGATTGAGACTGAATCGCCCCGGGACCTAGCAGAGGCCTTTATTTCCAAGGAACCGGTTTATGGAGTCAGGTTCCCCGACCAGGGGTTTTTGGAAATCCAGACAAGCAATCTTTCTGCCGCCCACTCAATATTGCCTCAAGTCATCGTCGAATCGGGAATCAAGGTCCGCTCGGTAGAGAATCCAGATGACAACCTGGAGTCCCTTCTCGGGTATCTGGTAGGGGGTGACTAGTTGGATTCTCAAGGGAGGGGCCTGAGCGAGAGCGTCTGGACAAGCCTTGACAGAAAGGCAGGAGCAGTCGTTGAGTTGACAGTCAGGCAGCTCCGGAATAAGATCTCAACTTGGGTCGTTTTGGCCCTCGGGGCGCTTCTAATGGCCCTGCTTTTGGTCTTCTATGTCGATGCAATAAGGGACGGATTTGAGTCAATTGACAATGATGGTGACAGCGTTGATATGGACAGAGACGGCTACCCATTGGGTCAGGAAGCGAAGTATGGTACTAGTGATTGGGATGGAGACTCGTTCCCGGGTTCGGGGAATTATGTCTTCGAAGGACAAATCGACTGGAATGACCCTGACAGGACAATTATCGGAAATAAGACATGGGAGGGCTCTGCAATACTAGAAGCCACATGGATAGATTACGGGTACTCCGGGGGGATGTGGAGCAACATTGTCGACTGGCAGGATGGGGAAGTCGGACAATGTCCCGATGGGGACGCTTTTGATGACTGGTGGCCGCCATATGCATCAGCTTGTCTGCAGGATGACGGGACTTATGTCGTGAGTGGTAGGTTCAAGGCATCTGGTGAGCTCTATGCTCCAGAAGGCTACTACTTGACTTGGGGATATTTCACTGAAGTTTTCTATGTTGAACCGGACCCTGCCGAGATGTACATTGATGAAGATGGCATTGACTGGGATGGAAAATCCGGTAGCCAAGGTGTCGATGACGATGGTGACTGTCTCAGGATAGGGTGGCAATCGGGCCCCGAAGATGACTTATGGTGGTTCGAAGACGATGCAAACCGCAATGGCATACCTTGCGATGTAGTTTGGTATGTCGATCCTAGCACAGGCGAGGTGATCACGATCAACGCCGACGATTTCGTGGATGAGGACCCAGTAGACGAGGATTATGCGGGAGAGTCTTCCCATCGTGCCTTTGTAATAGCTTCAGGAAAGGTTGCGTTCGTACTGCTTCTGGGCCTTTTCCTCCCATTATTCCTGGCCCTCGGCCTAGTCAGGGATGAGACGGAAAGAGGAACTCTACATTATCTACTGTCCAAACCAATACACCGTGGTGAATTCATCACTTACAGAGTTCTAGGATACTTGGCCGTCGTTTCTGCTTATGTCATCGCTTTGTCATTGTTGATGGCCTTGATCACTTCACTGATAGGTCCTGGTGATAACCTGATCCGATTTGGCGACTTCCCCGTCTGGATTGGAATCGCCACTGCAACCATACTTGTTCTCGCTGCTTATGGTTCGCTATTCAATACAATAGGCCTAGTGATGCCAAAGTATGGTGTGTATCTATGCATAGTCATAGGGGTCTGGGAGTTCGCCATGGGCTTCACCACCATTGTTTCCCCTACTTCTTCGGTAACATTCCTATCAATTTCTCATTGGGGGCTACAGATTGTCGACGCAATCGTACTAGCTGCATGGCCCGACACCCTGCAATACTCCCAGATGTCAAATGCATTTGGCTTGGAAACCGGACTGGAGTGGATTTGGAGGCCACCAGTCCATACTCTCGGAACTGGAAATCCTTACGCCTCGATCATTACCTCGGCCGCTATGCTATCGATACTGTCACTGGTATTGATTTCCATCGGCAGCTCGATATTCCGCAGGAAGGAGATAATGTGAGGTGATGGAATGGAGTCGTCAGCGCAGAAATTCAAAGGTGACTTCTCATCTCTCTGGAGACTAGATGTGATGCCCCCAATTAGGAGGCTTTCCTGGTGGTGGTGGTGGGCCCTCATTCTGGTGCCGGACCCTGAAAACCCATCCAGGTCAAAGCAACTAATGGTGCTGTGGTCAACTAAGGACACCCCAGCAATTAGGGTCAGCGGCCATTGGTGGAAGCCTGGAAAGAAGATGCTAATCGATGAAGAGGGAGGGCACGTATTGCCTGGAATGGTATGTGCCTGGTGGTATGATGGGCAGAACATGCACGAACCCCTGGTAATGAGGGAGTGCAGGATGGCCAGTATCCCCGATACACATTCACTGTGGCCAGGTCAAGGAGATGGAAAAGGAGCAGGTGCAGTAGTCCCTCTTACCACGGAAGACATGTCAATTGGCATGTCGCCAGGGAACGAATCCTTCTGGATAAATCTCACCAGTGACTCTATAGCGCGCTCAAAGGGGGCTCCCAAGACTTTCGAGGCCGAACTAACTCCTTGGTGGGGGCCGCCCAGCGAGTTAACTTACAGGAACAATGTGTACTTCTTGGGCATGGGCTATGACATACTCAGACTTCAGGCAACAAAGTGCAAATTGGTAGTAGACGGAAAGGAAATGGAAGGGACCGGGTACTTCCAGAAGGTAACGGTCCAAGCCCCGTCATTCCCCTGGTTCTGGGGCATGCTTCACTTCGATGACGGATCGTATTTAGATTGGTTCATGCCTCACGTTTCGCCTATGTGGACAGTTACAGATGAGACCCCCTGGAGACTACGTGATGTATTCAGAACCCCTAACATAGGGACCGGGGTTTTTCATGATAGAAAGGGCGGCAAGACCCATAATTTTGACAACTGCGAGGTGAAACTATCCATGCCCACAGAGGAAGACGCACTATTGGATGAAGAGGGAAACATTCTCCCCAGATTCAACATTAGGGTATGGAATGACGAGTCGAGTGCGACAATCCAAGTTAGGGCAGTTAGTAGGGCGAAATGGGTCTTCGATCAGCCAACAAGGGCCTCATGGGTTAGCCATCTGACTTACAATGAATATCCACTGGAGGTCGAGTCCATACGGTTTGAACAGGGTTCCGATTTGAGGACATTGGAAGATTACGGATGGATCCATGGAAATGCTGAACACGCATGGGGAGTACTACATTAGAGGTTAAATTATGAGCGATTATGTGAACAAATACAAGCAGAAAGTGAATCCGGAAGAAGTCCGCTCTAGATTCAGCGAGATTACAGAATCAGAGACTCCAATATGGTCAGGGGGGCCTTCCGCTTTGTCCATGATTGGCAGGTATGCACTAGCGATATTGGTCCTGTTGATCCATCTGATTTTCTTCTGGGCCGCAAAATTCGAGAACGTTAATGGAGAGGGAAATCTGAACTTGGTGATTGGCCTCGCCAAGGTAATACTGGATATTTCTGGTGTTTTTGGTTTCGTCATTGTTATGTTGCTGATAGCCAAAATAAACCACTACCTGAACGTCTCAACCTCCGGGGGTTGGACTACCTCTTGGCTGGTTCTTAATGGATTAATTCCATTCACAATAGTCATCTTAGATTGGAGTGGTAAGTTACTCGGCAATTTCACAGAGGGTGTCCCCGATACTCCAATGTGGTTGGACTGGTACTACCCTCTTCTGGGGGTTCTTTCTTCATCTTTCGCAATAGCCATGACTACTCACTACCGAAACGCATTCCAATACGCGATTACAGACAAGAGGGTCCACATTAGGAAGAAGTTCCTGTACCTCGACACTAGCGCCGTTGGAATCCCATTCGACAAAGTGGAGAACTTGAAAGTGGACCCTCCAATTATCGGTAAGATACTGGGTTTCGGAAGCCTGCATATCATTACCGACGGTGGCGTCAATGACGAAAATCACAACATTAACCACATTGAAAAGGATGCCAAATCAGGAGTTTTCAGACTAATGTTCGGATGGATTTTTGCTCAGAGATCAAGAGGTGATTTCCGTGATGACCCAAGCTCCTGCCTCCACGCAATTAGTGAGCCAATGGAAGTCTATAGGCTAATCAATGAGCTAATGGACGAATGATACCCCTCATCCGCACCGTTCATAACCCAAATACTTCCGATGTGTCCCCAAGGGGATGCCAATGACAGGCGAAGACACGGTAACTCAAGCTGCGCAGTTAATCACAAAGGGCGATTTCATGGGTGCAATGGACATTTTTGATGTCTACACAAAAGAGAATCCCTCTGAACCAGCAGGCTTCCATGGCTGGGCGGAAGCAGCCTTGTTCGAGATCCAGGAGAATGGAAATCTGGATGACAAGGGGAATGATAGGATAAACGAGGGCCAGATAGCAGCCTACTTCAGAAAGGCGGCATCCATGGATCCAAAGAATCCCGACTACCTGGCCTCTTATGCCAACGCCCTTCTTGAGTTCGACAGAATACCGATGGCAGTTCGTGAATTCAGGAAACTCAAGTCCCTAGGGGATGAGCTAGATGACGTAGACGTTTCATTCCACCTTTACGAGGCAGCTAGGACGTTGATCGACTTAGTGGATATGAAGACAAATTTCGACAGGAGCGATCCAAATGCGAGACAATTCATCCCGGTAGCACTGGAGTTCTCCATGCTAGGCCTGGGCTTCTCGTCGGTAGACGAAGCGATGGAGTACCTCCTTACCGAGGAGTGAGGCGATAATTTGGATAGCGGCCGTTTCTTGGTCGCTATAGGGTATAGGGGAGATACCTTCCATGGTTCTCAAATTCAGCCAAATGTTAGGACCGTCCAAGGCTCCATCGTTAAAGCAATCAGAAAAATTGGCTGGTGGTCCGATGGATGCTTGGGGATGTCTAGCAGGACTGACGCCGGAGTCAGCGTAAGAATGAACTTAGCAAGACTGGATCTTCCAGGCGAGGTTTCAAGCTCAGTAGGCGATAGGAGGGTTCTGAGGGCGTTAAATGACCACCTGCCGGAGGATATTGTGGCATGGGGGGCTAGAAGAATCCCACAAAGATCCCCAAGCAGGCCAGTAATATCTAGGAAATACTACTACCGTTCTGAGATATCCCGAAGATGGCCCAATGAAGTTGACTTGGATTTCCTACAAGAATCCTGTTCCATACTCGAGGGGTATCATGACTTCTCGAATTTCTGCAGGGTAGAGGAGGGTAGGGAGACAGAGAGGACCGTCAATGAATGCAAACCTTGGATAAATTCAGAGGGACGAGCTATTGGAATTTCAGTTAGCGCTCAGTCATTCCTCTGGAACCAAGTCAGAAGGATTTCATCGGCGATAACGAGTGTAATTTCGGGAGAGATTGATGCGGATGAGTTGAGAATGGCACTAGACAATCCGCAGAACACCGTCGACCTCGGCATGGATCCCCCCGAAGGTCTGGTCCTATGGGAGATAGATCACGCATTTTTGGGGGGTTTGGGATTAAATTCAGAACCCGATACAACCCACTTCTCAAATGCCCCAATCGGGTCTAGAGAGCATTCCATTTGGTCGGGCCTATGCAAACTTGAGATGTCGACGATGATCCACTCCGAGTGGATTAGTCAATACGAGAAATTCTGACTCTCACACTATCTCCGTCTCGGCATGGAAGGCACTCTCTAAGGAAAGACGCAGAGATGACTTCCGCGGTCTCGGTGTGACGAGTCAAATCAGGTATTAGGACTGCACACTCGGTCCAAGACTCACCATTCAATGAGATTGCCCCCTCAAATGCTGTGGCTCCCCCGAAGGACTGGCCATCTCTTTCGAATCCTAGTATTCTAATCGCCTCAACTCCTTCGTCTGAATGCCCCTCCTCAAGGCCGGAAGCTACCCTTAGCTTCCTGTAATCAGGAATGCTTTCTTCTCTCAGATCGACATTCAGAGTTCCAGGCCATGCCCCCTTTCCTAAAATGTCCTTGAACTGTTCCTGATAATGCGTTTGTGCCATGAAAACATGTGCCCGGCCGAGGCCGCTAGAGACTCTGCCTTCGAGGAGCATGCGCCTCCCTTGAGTGCCCCACTCATAAGGTTCCTTATTCACCCAAGATTGTATATGTCTCCAGGCTTGCTAATTCCCCATCCCATCCTCTTGACCAATGCAAATTCTTCACTGCCCTCATTGTGCAGGGGATTAGTATGATTCAAGTGGAAAAAGGAAATTTCCGGATCTTCACCAGATTTCTCCCCAAGCAACTCTAGAGACTCACGAACCGTCGGATGGGGAATTTCTGACATGTCCCTGCCAGACAGTTCAGACGAGTCCCAAAATGTGCCATCAATCAAAGCACTATCCACTTCCAAAGACCTCAACCAGTCTCGTATTGTCGAATCGCCTAATGTCTCTTCCCACGAGTCCTGATCAGGCATGAAGAGTAGACTTCCACTCCCTCCCTTTATCAGCAGTGCGTGATTGTCTGAGAGTTCGGCTCTGTGCTTCACAGGAATTGGCGTAATCGTAAATCCGCAACCAGGACTAGGATCGAAGGGAACAAAACTCTCCCACTGTTGGGGGCAAATTACGCCCTGTTCCACTAAAATCTTCCAAGTGGGTGTCCGATGGATTAGGGATAGCATTGATTCACTGCAGTGAATTATCGTTCCCCTGGCCCCAATGGCTTCTCTGCCCAGTAACCTCAAGCCATCCGTATGGCCTAGGTGCGCATGGGTTATGCTCGCACTCTTCAAAGGCCACTCTAGGCCCCCGATCCCATCCCAAAATTCAATCTGTTGGCCTATTTCCCTTCCAACTTCAATAATGTGACAAGAACCATCGGCACCCATAATCCCGAGTGATACCGGGCTCCTCGAAAGACTTCTGTCGGAACGGGCTCTGTCACAGCAGGATAGCCTGCATCCGGGCTGTGGGTATCCCCCATCCTGCGCTGTTCCCAGGACTATTGCTCTGACTTTGCCATCCGTCATGATTGCCCGAGTACATCTCCGGACATGAAGCACTCGCTCCGATGGAGCAATGAACCCCACCTCCACTTGAGGTGCATGGCGGCCGACCTGTCGTGGATGAGGCAACGATACGAAGAGCTGCGCTCACAGGGTCTAGACTGGAACCCTCCGACCTTGGAGTCGGCCAGTGAGCCAAGGTGCATGGTCGACGGAAAAGAGATGATCATGCTCTCAGCGAACAACTATCTGAATCTGACAACTCATCCCAAGGTTGTTCAGGCTGCAATCGAAGCTACAAGGGAATATGGCGCCGGCTCCGGCTCTGTCAGGGCTATTGCAGGGACTCTTGACATTCATTTGGAGGCAGAGAGGACGGCCGCCCAATTCAAGGGCGTAGAGTCCGCACTGATTTACTCCGCCGGATATACCGCCAATGTTGGCTTAATCCCAACACTCGTAAGGGGAAAGCAGGATCTGATAATCTCAGACGAATTGAATCACGGCTCCATTATTGACGGTGTTAGACTCACCAAGGCATCGAGAGCTGTCTATCAGCATAATGACGTCGCCGCCTTGGAGAGGGTGTTGCAAGAAAACAAGAACTCAGAGAGAAAACTGATAATCACAGATGGTGTATTCAGCATGGACGGGGATATAGCCCCCCTGGATGAGATCACAAAGATAGCAGAGGAATTCGACGCAATGGTGTTTGTAGATGATTGTCATGGAGAAGGGGTTCTAGGAGAGGGCAAGGGAATAGTCGCTCACTTCGGACTCCAAGGGAGGGTCGACTTTGAAATCGGCTCTTATTCAAAGGCTATGGGCGTCCAAGGTGGAATATTAGCTGGCTCTGAGGATGTAAGGAACCACGCACTTAATCACAGTCGCTCCTGGCTTCTCTCAGGCAGTCAACCGCCCGGCGTAGCTGCGGCTCAGAAGGCGGCCGTAGAGGTCCTGATGGAAGAGCCTCAGCACGTTAGGAGGCTCTGGGAAAATACAAACTACTTCAGGGAGCAACTGAATTCCATGGGCTTCGATACAGGCAATTCAGAGACCCCAATAATTCCCGTAATGTGTGGAGAGAGTAGAACTGCTCAGGATTTATCAAACAGCCTCAGAGAAAACGGGGTTCTTGTGGGGGCGATTGTTTTCCCCATGGTTTCCAGGGACAAGGCCAGGGTAAGGACGCAGATGTCTTCAGGTCTTTCCAGGGAAGATCTCGACTCAGTCCTATCCGCCTTTGAGAAGAGCGGTCAGATGCTGAATCTAATCTAGGTGAAATGATGGCTTCTCTAAATAATTCAGACTCTTCAGGGTGGGCTGTTTCTACAGACATCACTGTCAATTGGGGGGATATGGATGCACTTGGTCACGTTAACCACTCAGTATTTGCTGCTTGGATGGAGACTGCTAGGATGGAGTATTTCACAAAGATCGGGATGATGGAACTTTACGAAAAATCGAATGTCGGGCCCATTCTGGCTAGGATAGAGGTCGACTACAAATTCCCGATCGTTTTCCCAGATGCGGTCAAAGTTTCGACTTCAGTTTCCAGAATGGGGAACTCCTCCTTCGACATGAAGTACGAGATTTCGAGCCTCGCAAAGCAAGGGGAGATTGCGGCTACGGGGAAGGTCGTAGGTGTCCTAGTAGACTATGGCACTGGAAAACCAGTACCAATTCCAGAAGAACTCAAGAATTCAATTATCGAATTTGAAGGAAACGCCTCTACGTCCGACTAGACAATGTCCACAACTTCATCCAATTCAGAGTCGGACCCTTCAGTAACTCCCCCTTCAATGCCGTAGATCGTTATCCCCATTCCCTCAAATGGATCGTCATCCCTGTCCAAACGATCTAGAATTCTCCATCTCGGTGCATAAGAGAGGTGTACCCATAGGGGGCCCGGAAGTATCAGTAGTGCCCAAGCAAGCCAAGCCAGGTAATCCGGTGAATTAGCAAGCACCATCTCCACAGAAATTGCAATGACTCCGATGAATGGGAGCGGGAAGATGAACTTCCTCCTATTCTCCAGCCTAGTTGGAGGCCTCTTCACCATCATCGATGTCATCAGGGAGAAGCCCCCTAGGAAAGAAGACATAGTAATCAAGATCAGAGTCTGGAATGCCCAGTCTCTAGCAATATCGGAAACTCCACTATTTTCAATTACATACCCGTTGTACACAAATGGCAGTAGCATCGCTAATCCAATTAGTGCACCATAGAAACCGCCCACGAAAACGGGATGTCCACTAGTTAGTGAACCTCTCAGGAAGAAGTTACTCAGCGTCCCTCCCGAAAGCATATGACGATGCTCTGAATCCAAGGATTCAGCCCTCTCGCGCCAGGATGTCACGGCTTCCGCGCCCGATGTCCCCACTATGACCGTTGGGGTACTGCGAAAAATTGAGGAAGAGTCTGAATTTAGCCATTTTTTCACTGTTCTTCAGAAATCACGCATCCCCCGGCCAATTGAAACCAGTCATACGGAGGGGTTATGACACACATCCCTTTCCAATGGACCCGGGTGATGCTATGTCGGATGATAACGCCATATTCAACGTCACAGAGTCCCACTTGGACACGGGTCTGAGGGGCATTCCAGTAGGGACATGCCAGACTTCCTACGTCGATCCCATAGAGGGGGTCCACTATGTCGGGTATCCAGTAGCTGATCTTGTCGACTTAGAAGAAGAGGACGTAATCTATCTCTTGCTCCATAAGGAACTGCCCACTCCGGAACAATCTGAGAAATTCAGAGCAGAGTTGGTTCACAGGGCAGACTCTCTCCCAACTGGTGCCCTAAGGGTCCTAGAGTCACTGACTCCCGGGAGTGGGCACCCTATGGATTGGCTGGCCATCGGGATTATGGCACTAGGTACCGCAGAGCCTACTGGTGACGTCAGAGCAGATTCGATGAACCTAATTGCCAGAATGCCCGAGCTAATGGCAAGAGTCTTCCTCCTACGTGGAGGAAAGAAGGAGCAGTTGAAGCCAAGAAATCCCGAATTGGGCCTCGTGGAAAACTTCGTCCACATGTTGGGAATTGAGGGTGAGGAAGCGGAGAGGATGGAGAGAGTTCTCAGATTCTTCTTCATCTTGCACATGGATCACGGCGGAGGGAACCTCTCAACATTCACCGGAAAAGCCGTTGCATCGGGCAGAGCGTCGGTTTACTCTGCCCTCTCCAGCGCTATGAACGCACTTTCTGGGCCACTCCACGGGAGGGCAAACCAGTCAGTATTGGAGTTCGTACAGAGAATTGGTACTTCCGATCCGGAGGAGGTTTCGAACTTCGTGAACGCTGAGATAGATTCCCGTAGGCCAATATATGGATTTGGGCATGGCGTCCTCAGGGCCGAAGACCCCCGTGCAACCTTGCTAATCGGATTGGGCGAGGAAATATGTCCAGATGATGATCTGTACAAGACTGTCAAGGCGCTCAGAGAGATCACTCCAGATATTCTAAAAGAGAGGATCCCAAAGATTAGCAACCCGTATCCAAATGTGGATTTGGGGAGCGGCACTCTTCTGCACTCCGTGGGATTCAGGAAACCGGATTACTACACCACATTCTTCGGTTGGGCCAGAGTTGCAGGAATTTGCGCGCAGATTCTAGATGAGAGGAGTGCCAGAGAGGGAAGGGGAACGCCAATTTACAGGCCCAAATACATCCCCAAGAATCAGCCTCACAGAAGACTCTGATTAGATCCCGTGGGTCTTACCTGCCCCTCTGTGTCCAATAATTCTGGGGCACCCCCAAGGAAGCCCCTCCTCGGCCTCTTTGCCCCATTTTTCCTCCGATCCACTCCAGTAAGAAGACCTTCCCCTCTTCACGACAATCTCGGTTCTCAAATTGGCACCTAACTCACTCCAATAGGGTAGGGACCCACTCGCTTCCTCGAAGAGCTCCCCATACTCCTCCACTGGAGCCGAGTCGAAAATTTCCTTCCACTCCTCGTCTAGTGGTTGACTTGCCGGCCTGGGCCATCTAATGCTACCATCCGGTTTCACCAAAACATCAGGATTCAAATTATCGGACACTAGTGAAATCCCCGCCTCAATTAGTTCATCCTCCATTTCAAGGGGCGCAGGCCAAACGAAAGCACCCATTCCCTTCAGAGATTTGTGTAATTTTTCGAGCCCCGCGCCTCTAATTCCAACTACAGAGCCAGGCGAGACAAATCTGGTCCATCCGACCAAATAGTCAAGTGCCATCCCTATCGACTCCATCCCTTCATCCCTGAAATTATTAGCCATCGAAGGAACTGATGTCGAGGCGAAATGCGGCATGGCTACTATTCTCTTCAACCTCCAGTACCTGCCCCAGGGGCGTATACGAGGCATTAGTCTTGTAACTGGAATCCCAAATTCAGCCGATTTAGCGACCGGGGATATCCGGGGTGAGAAACTAGAAACAATCGTCGTCCTCTTTGGCAGGTCAAGCGGTTCGATTGCCTCCTCAAGCTTCTCCATTATCGAACCGAGGTATTGATCTGTTCCAATTTTTGTAACCGGATGGGGGATTTTGATTTCGATATCAACCGTCTTTCCTGCAACGCTCCAAGACTCCACAAAATCACGCTCAGAGACAAGGTCCTCGAAAACAACCACCCCTCTAGAACGCAACTCACTAGTAGACATATTCTCGATGCATCGTTCTGCTATCCTTCCTTCCCCTGGAACGAATTCATCATGAAAAATCACTAGCTCACCATCATTATCCATCCTTATATCGAACTCTACTCCATCGGAGAAATTCATACCATGCACTAGGGCCTCTAGGGAATTCTCCTTGAGTTGCTCCCACTTCACGCCCCCAGTCACGAGTGTCCGAGATATTACGCGCTCATAAGTGGTTTAGAGCCGATTTCCGTTCGCGGCAATGATAATTACCTCTCTGCATGCAGCGGTGCTAGGTAATACCATGTCAGATGCAGTTGAATTAGACCGGGCTTCGGATCCAAAGGCAGTTAGAGGGTACGCATTCTATGATTGGGGGAAATCAGCGTTTGAGACGAGTACCACAGTAGCAATACTGCCGGCATGGTATGCCTATCTGTTCCTGGAGGCCAATGGGCTGACCACAACTATCGCAGGAATCGACATGACGGGAGACGCTGTATGGGCTTATGCCGTGGCTGCAGCCACTCTCTTGGTCGCGATTTTAGCGCCTGCCTTTGGAG
>CAYFGD010000016.1:0-17588 GCA_964342715.1 uncultured Candidatus Poseidoniales archaeon
TGGCATCTTTGATTCGTCATCGAGGTCGCCAAGTAGATTCCTTGGCTTGGGATTCTTCTCGGGGCTCCAGTAGTCGACATCGACCTGATGCCTTACTAGGGCTGTCGGTTTTCCCGGGAAAGACGCCATGACGTCCATTCGGGTGCTCTCGGAAATGCAAATGAGCAAGTCGGCCCTGTTCAGTCCGGACCTGAGTTTGGACAAGTCCCTTTTCCTGACAAGCCCGGGGCTATGGTCTCCTACAGGAACAATTGCGTCGCCCCCGATGATGTTCCTAGGGCGGAGGTGGAATAGGTCATGCACTGTTACAGCGACTGGGACCTTGCTGTCCTTGGGGACTAGGTGGGCCTGCTCCTGATCAGTGATGTGCAGGAGGTCAGCTGGACTTTCTGAGGATTCTTCGGAGACCATACGTGGGTGCTTCCACCACCTGGTTAGTATCCTGTCTAGCGATGATTCTGGTTGTTCGTGCTCAATCGTGTCGACCTTTGTCCAATTAGGAACTAGGGCTTTCTGGAGGAGCGACTCGATGGAAAAGTGGGCCCTTCCTAGGCCCGAACTCTCGGGTAGGGCCGCCCCTCTGGCCAGCAAAACTCTCCTCACCACGCCATCAGCAAGGCGTATTGGACTTAAACGAGGGCGGGTGATGGGTCATCGATGACGGGCAATCGCGAGGGAGGAGGGGGTTCCCGACCTAGGCTCCTTGTTGCCAAGGGGAGTTTCGAGTCAATGGGAGGGGCTGAGAGGGACCTTCTGAGGAATATGCCTGAAATAGCAGAGAGGTTCGAAGTCACTGTTGCAACACTGGCTAGCGTCAGCGAGTTGAGTAATGCTTGCGAGAGCCTGGGGTTGGATCTGATGCAACCTCAAGATATCTGGAGGCCCCCTCAGGGGGTTCTTTCTTCAGTTTTGGACAGTGGTGTGGACAGTGCCTCGAGGGCTTGGTCTTCCATTGATGGGCTCATTGACTCTCTGGATGGTTATGATTGTGTGCACCTCACTAGCGGTGACGGTAGCCTCGCACTTCTGGAACACATTCCCGAGGGGGTCGCTGTTCATCTGCACCTCCTAGAGCCGCACAGGGGACTTCATGAGGATGTTCTGCACAGAAGGATAGATGGGTCCCCGAAGAGGAGCCTTGGACTGACCAAGGCGATGCTGACCAGGGCTAGGCGGCGAGATATCACGGCGATTAGAGGTCTCTCCGAGAGGGGGCGTTCATCAATCAGTGGGAACTCCTCGTACACAGCTGGAAGAATTTCTGAAGTCTATGGCGTACCTTCCGGAGTTCTTCTACCGAGCGTGGTTTCCGACGAGTTCCCCGAGAATGCGGGTGAGGAGGAGCCTGCAGAAGTCGGGGGTATGCAAGGGGAGTATGTTGTCTCTGTTGGAAGGGCCAGTTGGGTGAAAGGCACATGGGAGACGATAACCATGCTATCCGGTAGCGGGGTATCCCTAGCACATGTTGGAGGAGGCGACGAAGAAGATCTGCGCAAGCTCGCTGAACACGCTGAAGCCGAAGGTGTTGGGATCTGGTTCGCACCAAGGCTGAGTTCGCCCGAGTTGGCCTCCTTGTATCGAGGGGCACTTGCTGTGGTTAGCATGGCGCACGGGGAGCCGTTCGGGCTTACTCCGATAGAGGCCCAATCAGTAGGGACCCCGGCTCTTTTCGTTGATGAGGGGGGATTCAGGGAGACTGTCTCTGACGGCGTCTCTGGAAGACTCTTGCCGCGGGATGGAATTGACCAGTGGCACCTAGCCTTGAATGAGGCGAGGGACCCCGGGAATAGGTCATCGTGGTCAGCGAATGGGAGGGTCTCAATTTCTGAGGCTGGGCTCGACCCAAAGGGGCATTGCGACAGGCTAGTTAGGATACTGCACCAACTAATCTAGCGTTATGCGCTCGGTACTCGGGGCCATCCTGAAAACCACGAACAATGCAGCCAAGCCGACCACCATGAGTACCGCAGAAGCCCAGATCGGTAGCACCACGGCGCTTTCGGAAGGGAACCATATAGGCAGGATGTCGAACATTGACTCGCCCCTGACAAGTTTTCCCCCGATGGAGGAGGCCATCGTGGTCATCAGAAACGCCATCACCGCTGTGGAGGACTGGAGCATCGCCAGTGGCCTGACTTCCCAGAGTCCGGGACCCATTCTGATCCTCCCCACCACGAAAGCCGCCCAGAAACCCAGAGCGAGCCCGCTGTAGACGAATTTGTTGTAAAGCAGGGCGTTGCCAACCGTGTTTTCTGCGGCGAAATTACCACTCATTATGGCGATTGGCATGAAGGCTAGTGCCATTGTGGCGCCAGCTATCGAGGCCTTGTCCATAGTCACCATCAGGGACTCCTTCTTGTCCCCGGAGACCGGTATGTAGCGTATCGATGCGCAGCCAACAGCGCAGACCGTTGCCAGGACCATGGTACCGACAACAATCTCCGCCATTGCCGTGTGGAATGTGTCTGCCCCGAACATCACTGATCACCTCCCTGGAAGTTTGGGTCTGCTACCCATTCTTCCTCCACGGGGTCCCAGAGCCATCCGGGGTTATCCTCTGAATGCACCAATCTAGACCAGTACTCATCGTCTTCTGCAGGGTCATCTTCCTCCATCCCAGGGGGAGGGGGTGGAGCTTCTGGCTCCAGTACTTCTTGGGTCTGGTCTAGCTCGTGCTTTCCATCCCAAGGTGAGAACCTAATCTGGAGGGAAACGATGAACGAAAGTATCAGGAAGGCGAAGGCGAATGACTGGACTCTGGCATCCCAGATGTCTCCTTCGAAGGGAGTCGGTCCGGTGCCCATTGTCAGCCATGGCAGTTCCATTGAGAAAGATCCGTTATGGACTGTGATTTGGTACTGGATTCGTGTATCCCCCATGGTTGCGGGGATCTGTGCCTCCCATTTATTGCAGGCCTCCGATTCGTCGCAATTGGAACTTACCTCGGCATTGTGGGGCGACCATTCGCCCTCTAGCATCCACTGGACGGAGAGTGAGGTCGTGTTGACGGTTCTGATTTCCAAGGGGTCATCGTTCCCACTTGACCGGTATGCAGGGGCTGTCCAATCTGGCGATAGCCCTGGGAGGCCCTCTGGAACTGGCATAACGTCGATCGAGTAGCCCCTTGAGGAGCCGGAGTATGCCATTCCATCGTAATTAGGTTCCGCGCCATGATGTATCTGCGCGAACAGGTTGTGGACGCCGGCTTCGTCGGGCGCTAGGAGGACCCAGGTCAGCGTAACTGAGCCGCTTGACGGCACTACTGTCTCGACGTAGTTAGAGGAGCCGCCATTAGGGTCCTGAATGACATGCCATCCGTGGTCCTCTGGGTGGTCTGCATTGCCATCCATTGATCCTAGGATGAAGGTCCCCAGGAGCCTGTTGCTCGATAGTGACATGCCAGCCACATTGACGTGGATGGCCACAGCGTGGCCAGCGAAAACATCACCCTCCTGGGAGATTGAGATTGTGCCATCAGAGGGGAGGCTCAGGGATGGGTCACCGTGGCATGAGCCGCCACAGGTGTAGTCTCGATCGGAATCCCCATTGCCCCCTGGGTTGGCCACACTAGAGCTGGATAGCATCAGTAGTGCGACGACAGAGGCGATTACTAGCGTCCTGGACATCAAGACCGCCTCCTCTTTCTTTCAACCATGGCTATCCCTATGGCTGAAGCGCCGATTAAGAAGAGCATGGCCATGAGTGCCAAAGGCAAGATGCTGGATGCGCCTCCGGAATCCTCTGCTGACTCTCCGGCCATGCTGGCATCGACACTGACGTGATTCTGTCCGTCCACAACCCATACCACCTCATTCCCATTGACTACCGTTGTGACGACATAATACAGGGTGGTAGCTACAGGGGCCTGCTCACTCCATGTATTCGTCGAGGTCGTGCCCTCCGGGTTCATTTGGATGGGAACTAGCTCGCCCCATCCTGGGGCCTCGTCCATGGAGGTCAGCCCGACAACGGTCGTTATTGGGCTGGTCGACCTGTATATCCTGTACTCATCAGAGGCATCGCCGGACCAAGAAAGTGTCACCGTGCTTCCAGAGATTGTCGCCTCGAGAGACTGAACGGTTATGATGTCTCCAAATGTGATCTGATTGTATATCGTATCGGACATGCCCATGTCGTCAATCACGGTTAGTGAAACCGAGTGGATTCCAGAGGGGAGTAGGACATCAACCGTCTTGCCGCTTAGGCCGATGCCATTCACTACCCAAAGGTAGGAGGAAATGCTTCCATCTGGGTCACTTGATGAGGAAGCGTCGAATGTAGCCATCGCACCGGGAGTGGGGGGTGATGTCTGCGATTCCCAAGAGGCGCTGGGTGCGACATTTGCAATTACAACCTCAGTGAACGAAGAAGACTGCGATCCCCATGGATCACTGGCGGTTACCTCTACCCCCCATGTTGAGCCGGGCTCGATGCGTGACTGGTCAACTACCGACTGGCCGTCAAGATCAGGGACGTGGAAGCCGTTCCTGAACCACGTGTACGTGTATGTGACTGGTTCACCGTCTGGATCGTTTGAAATTGCTACAGCAATCATGTCGGAGAGTGAGTCGGGCTGTTCCATCATATTTCCAACAGGGGTATTCTCGAGAGATACTTCTGGAGGGGAGGGTGCTGCATTGTCTATTGACCTAGACGTGGTCTTCATAGAGGAGCCCAGTGACTCTCCATCTCCCGGAAGAACCTGGACGGACCAGTGTTGGTCACGGATTGTGAGAGATGATGGGATGGTGGTCATGTCATCGTAGTCCCTTACCCACTCTCCGTCAACCCACCACCTGATTTGGCTGCCAGATTCCTGATCTCCATCAATATCGGTCTGCTCCCACACCACAGACAAGTCGGAGGATGTGGTGAGGGGGCCTTCTGGTAGCATTGTTATCGATGTGACCGCAGGTGGAGTGTTTCCAATCAAAACAGAGTCTGTCTGGAACCACTCGGACCATACCAGTCCATCGAAAACTCTGACTTGGGAGTACCATGTTTCTCCCTTGGAAGTGAAGGATGGATCAACCGTTTGTTCATCATTGAAAGCAGCGACTCTGCCTCCATCTCTGTACCATCTAATCTCAACATCCTGGATTATATCGCCGTCGGAGTCGAATGACGAGTACGACAATTGCAGGGCGTCGGATGTTACGGCATTACCGGGGGGATTAACGTAGCCGTTTACAGTAGGCTGATTGTTTGAGGAGCCAATGATTATCTTGCCACTGGTTACTGTGTCGCCGAAGTCCGTTCCATCATGCGGGGTTATCGCTACCTCCCATTCATCGTCGGACCTGATCATGATGCTGGATACCGATGGCTCACCGTCCAACTCAGTGACCCTTGAACCATCCAGGAACCAATGAATGGTTGTCTGTTGAGTGTCCTGGGGATTCCCATCCAAGTCGTAATACTCCCAATCGAGTGTTAGGTCGTCAGTGTCCAAGGGGGAGTTTGGCGATACCACGAGATTCCTAGCAATCGGAACTGTGTTGCCTATGGATACAGGATTCAAAGAGACAGTGTCGCCCTCATCGTCGCCGTCACTTGGTGTGACCTCGACTCTCCAGCTCTGGCCCCTGGCTATCCAGCTGTTAGGGACGTCAGTCTGGTCATCGATTTGAGAGACTCTAAGCCCGTCTCGATACCACCTAATCGTAGTGCCCTGCTCTGAGTCGCCATCAGCATCGTCGTAGGTGTATGATACACCAAGACCGGTAGCCTTGGTTGGATCACTTGGGACGTAGTGGACGTTGGAAGCTGTAGGGGGATTGTTTGTGGGGCCCGCCTCGGGGAGTGTCCAAGTTCCCGTTCCCCAGCTGTCCCCTGCGTTATTGCCGTTGCCATTAGCGTACAGAACCGCTAGATTGAATGTGACATCACTAGATCCCGATGCCGGGGCAGTCCAGTCAGCAGACCATGAACGCAGAGAGTCACTGCTGTGAGTCAGCTCGCCGTTTGCAATCTGTACCTGCGAGCCCAGATTGGACCATGAGCCATCGCTTGCATATAGGTTGAACCCTCCATCCCCTGACACATGTGGGCCTCCATCCCAGATTAGGGAGTAGGTCGATCCAGGTGTGTATCCTCCTGCCCCCCAGGGAAGCCCGCTGAGAGTTGGAGATATCGCCTGTGTGTTAGAGTGACAGGTACACCCAGAAGTTGAGTTGCCCGTTTTGCCGGATGAATTAGCGAAAACCACCTGTGAAGTCGAGGAAAGGAGGAAAATTAGAATCAGGCCCACCACGAAGCCACGTCTCATCATAACTCGGGATAGGGGAGGTGGCTGAATATGTTGCTGATATAACACGGCTACCATTCTTCCGTTGCATTCATGCATTGGACACTGGTGGGAGATGCATGCGACCCATAGAGAAAGTGGCAGTTATCGGTGCGGGGAACATGGGTTCCGGTATTGCGCAGAAGAGCGCACAGGAGAATTTCGAAGTACAGATGGTGGACCGTGAGGAGAAATGGGTCAATAGGGGTCATGAGATTGTCTCGGGGTTCCTTTCAGAGGCCGTTGAGCGCAGGATTTTCAAGCCGGGAAAGGTCGAGCAGATCAAGAGCAGGATTAGAGGGGTCGTTGGAACTGGCAATGTCGACCCCAGCACTGACTTGGTCATAGAAGCGGTTTTCGAGGACTTTGACATCAAGACTGAGGTTTTCGGGATTCTCGATGATGTATGCGATGACCACACCATACTCGCCAGCAACACGTCATCTCTGTCTGTGAACGATCTAGCCTTGGCAACAGGGCGCCCTGATCGTTTTGTTGGCCTTCACTTCTTCTACCACCCGGCCAAGAACAGGCTAATCGAGATCATTCCCGCAGAAACTACGTCTCCCGACTCCATTCGAGCGGTTGAGCAGTACTGCAAAACCATGGGCAAAGTCGTAATCATCTGCAAAGACAGGCCGGGTTTCGTCGTCAACCGCTTCTTCGTCCCATGGCTTAACGAGGCCTGCCTTCTCTTGGAGGAAGGGATTGGGACAACGGCTCAAATTGACGCTGTCGCGCGCTCGGCTTTCAGAATAGGAATGGGGCCTTTCGCGCTCATGAATCTGACTGGACCGCCCATAGCCCTCCACTCCACTGACTACCTTTCAGAACAACTAGGAGTTGAGAGATTCAGGGGAGCTGCGAGTCTTCGTTCTCTTGTAGAGTCAGGCGAAATGTGGGAAATAGGCGAGGAGGAGGATTGCGATGACGAGTCTTCTGAAATGATCCGTGAGCGCTTGCTAGGCCAGGTTTTCTCAGTCGCAGCACAGATCGTGGAAGAGGAGGTCTGCTCCATGGAAGACGTTGACAGGGGCGCCAAAGTGGGTCTCAGATGGGCGATGGGTCCCTTCGAGATCGCCAACAGGGTCGGAATACGAGAAGCGGTTGAGATGGCCTCCTCCTATTCCGAACTAGCAGATCTAGAGTTGCCGACTTGGTTCAAGGAGAAGGATGGTGCCTTCAAGTTCTCATACGTCGATGTTGAGGTAACGGATGGGGTCGCCATGGTGAGGCTGAATAGGCCAGAGGCGATGAATGCCCTGAACGTGACTCTGGTCAACCAACTGGGGTACTGTCTGGACAATCTGAATTCGATGGAAGAGGTTTCCACGATAGTCCTAGAAGGGGCTGGGAAGGCATTCGTTGCCGGTGCCGACGTGAAGTTCTTTGTCGACAAGCTGAGAGCGGATTCTTTCGGAGAAATTTACGATTTCACAGCAAATGGCCACGAGGTTCTTGACAAACTGGAAAGAAGCGAGAAAACCACCATCGCTCTAACTACTGGACTCGCACTGGGAGGGGGTCTTGAACTGGCTCTGGCCTGTGACTACAGAATAGGCACAAAGAGGACCCAATTCCGCTTCCCAGAGACGGGGATTGGAATTTACCCCGGTCTCGGCGGGACTCAGAGGACGACCCGGATTTGTGGCATAGAGTGTGCCAGATATTCAGTTCTGGCTGGTAATTTCCTCGATGCCGCTACTGCCAGAGCATTGGGTCTGGTAACCCACCTCGTTGACCCCTCGGAGGTGGATTCGACTATCCTCTCATTATTGGGTACAAAGCCAGAGGACAAATATCCGGGTTGTCCCAGCGATGAGTCCAACTCAGTTGTTGCCTTCGCTTCATCTTTCTATTCAGGCCCAAATATGGATTCAATCTCGTCTGGAGAGTGTCCGGATGGTTTCGATCCGAACGACAAGGCCGTCGGAAGGCAACTCAAGCTCCTGTCTCGTTGTGCCCCAGTAGCGTTACGAATGGCGAGTCGCCTTCTCGACGAGGCAGTCAGAACAGGTGATGACTTGGATGAGGGGCTGTCAGAGGAGCTAAAAGGACTTGAGGGGATTTTCGGGACTGCGGATGCCCTTGAGGGGCTATCAGCACTGATCGAAGGTCGCAAGCCAGAGTATGTTGGCAAGTGAGAAGACTGAATACTGACATCGTAACTGGACTATCATGGAATACGGATGTCCACATTGTGGTTGGGCTGGCGAAAGCCCCAATGAAGAAAGAGGGAAAGAGGACGTTCCAGTTGGATTTGGTGGCCCAGCTGGGGGCGGCCCAGGAGGAGGGGGGCCACATCCTGGCTTCGTTGTCAATGACGAGCGCCATTATACCAAGAAATACTGTCCGGATTGTCACAGGCCGTTGCCCAAGTCGCAGCAACCCAAGGTTGGACTGACGTCGGGGCAGTTCGAACAGAACCTAGGCAGAGCTGTTCTGTTCCTGATCCTTGCATTTGCAGGATACTACATATTCATCTGAGCTACATGCTTCTTGATGGGGACTGTGACCAGGCAGGAGCTCGGTAGTTCGCAATATAGGCGTAGATGATGTCCCTAATTCTAATTCTAGAGATCTTTACGTCCATCTTTGTCTCGTTGCTGACAATCGTCTCGTCTATCCAGTTCTTCAGAAATCTATCCATTTGGTTTCCTCCTAATACTTAGTGCAGTATTCACATCGATGCAACGAACTCGCATATATGATTGGATAGGTTATGGTGATTACACGTAGGTGCATTTTATACACTAGATACCTTGTGGCCAACCTGTTTCACATGGCCGCCCACCCGACACTAAGATTGACTAAAACCGACGTGAGCAAGGTACAACGCTCAATCGACGATGTAATGGTCGAAGGTAGCGACATCAGAAGGATTTTCGCGAAATACAATGATGAGGAATTCGATGTGGGGTGGGAGGTTGACGCTGCTGTGGACGCTTTCTCTGTTTTCAGCTCCAGATGGACTACGGAAATCCTAGCTACTCTCTACATCGCGGGCGACAGGAGGTTCAATGAGATGAGGGGGCTGCTCAGGGGAATCAGCAGTAGGACCCTATCTGACAAGCTGACCACTTGTGTCGATCATGGTCTCGTCGAGAGGGTCGTTGAGGAAGGGCCGCCTGTTAGGGTGAAGTATAGCCTGACTGAGCACGGAAGAAGGGCAGGGAGGCTGCTAGGGCCTCTCGTGGCTTACATGAAGATACACCAGGGTCGTATTGCCGGTCCTAAGTAACACGTTTGCATAACGAGCATTTGCTGAACTTGTAGACGCATAATTAAAACCCCACAGGTAGACCAACAGCACTATGGCTCTAATTGGGCAGTGGAGAAAATCCCATCCCTGGATAGTCGATTCGATAGGAGCTATGGCTGGTGCAGTGCTTGGCCTAGGTGCAATTTCTCCATTCTTCGTGCCCGCGGCTCAAGGAACTCTAATCGCTCCCAAAGAGAGGGATTGGGAGCATCCACTCAGAAGGAGGATTCTGAATACCCTTGAACGGTCGCCCGGCATTCACTTCAGAGAATTACAGAGGAGTCTCGAAGCTGCCAATGGAACTCTCCGGCACCATCTGGACATCCTTTCCAGAGAAGGGTCAGTGACAGTAGTGCCCGTAAATGGAAGGACGTGCTATTATGCAGGAGCTCCCGCCCAGATCGAGATATTGGAGGGAACGGGTGTTGAGGATGAAAGGAGGGCAGCCGCAATGATGCCCGTTGGCCTATCAGAGGTACAGAGAGTGGTGGTTGCGAGACTCACAAAGTCCGACGTTCCTAGCTCACAGGCCCAGTTGGCTCGTGACCTCGGGAGATCAAGGGCTTCTGTTCACTCTGCAATCTCAGTACTCAGGGACAGAGGGATTCTGAACCAAAGTGGCCTGTCTCTGGCACCCCACCTGAGTGGACTGAGGGGATCGAAGGTCGACTACCCTTGGCTGGACATCAGAATGGAATGCTAGCCGCTAATTCGAATTGGGTCCATAATGCCGTCTGGAGTAACACATCACGGCGAATTCTATTGAACCCCTTCTGCCGGGGCCGCTCCGTGTTCAGAATCAGGCTGGTGGAACTACCGATGCCCACGGGCAGCAAGGACCCGGACATTCTACTGTCCTGGATACTTGATTCAATGGGTCTAGTTCGGAGGAAGAGCGGGTCCGGGGGCTTGGATGAGGCACAAGGAGCGCTTCACAGACTGATGATGGGGGCGCTTATTTCAGAGCCTCTCAAAGGATGGGACGCGAAATCACTCGGAGAGGCCTCCGGCTTGTCTCAAACTGGCGTACACCACCAATTAGTGAAGCTGAGAGAATCTGGACTGGTTTCGGCACAGACGGATGGCAGATGGCATGTTCACGTTCTCAGAGGAGGGTCGATTTCTGCCGCTGTAGAAATAATGTCTGCTGAGGCAATGGCGATTCTGAAACTTAGGATGTCTGAGTTGGGCAGTTTTGTGACTGAGTCAGACGAGCGGATGTCGATTCCAATAGATGAACAAGTTCCAGAATTCAGAGTGGTGGTTTCCGAGCCAGGTGCAATTGTCGAGGGTGTTGATAGTTTAGACTCACTTGTAAATGATCTCGGCCTATCCGGAGACCGAGCTAGAACCGATGATAGAATTGCACGAATAGTGCTTGAAGAGTTAGCGAATGGATCTTCTGCAATAACAGTCCTAGCACTTTCCGAAAAGATGGGAGAAACCAGATCGAGAGTGGGTCGTGCGGTAGAGAGGATGAGGTCCGCGGGAATTGTGGAGAGAGTGCCCATGATGGATAGAATTGCTCAGGATGTATACCTAGGAGTAATGAGGCAGTACGATGCTAGAGGAGAGGAGTGGTTGATGACAAGAGGAGGTATTGGCAGGCTTGACGGCGGTATATCGAAGAAGTTGCTTAATGGGGTAAAAAAGAAGTCACTAAGCATTGAGAAAGTCCAGTTGATTCTGCAGCCAGTCCCCCTCGAGACTCAGAAAGTCCTGCTGAACACCCTCGGAGGCAGGATGCCTTACGGCTTCAGGATCGCGGGAAGAGACGGCGATGCCGTCTCTGAGAGAGTGATGAGGAATGCAGATAGGACTCTCAGAAGGCTCCGAACCGTTGCCATGAGGCTTGATGAGGCGCTCTCCGATTAGGCCGCATTCGCTAGCTGCGAGAGGCCATCGAGATAGTTGCTCACCTCAAGACCTAGTTCCTTGTTGTCTTGTATGGAGTGGAGTCTGACCCTCATTGCTGAGGCGCCATGTAGCCCCTTTGTGAAGGAGACCGCGTGCCTCTTGAGATTCTTGCTTCCTTGTGGGCCGTAGACTTCGTCACTGAGTTCTAGGTACCTGTCCCAGCACCACTTTCTAGCTAGAGACTTGTCTTCGTGACCCCATGGGGGTTTGGAATCAATCCATCCGAGATCTCTCTTGATCTCGTGGAAGATTGTTGGATTTCCAATGGCCCCCCTGCCGATCATTATTCCGGAGGCCCCAGTCGATTCTAGACATGAACTCGCTGAACTGGCGTCGACTACATCGCCGTTTGCCACAACTGGGATGCTGACAGATTCTGATATCTGGCGTATTTCTTCCCAATCTGCTATGCCAGAGTACCTCTGCCTGAGGGTCCTGCCATGCACGCAAATTCTCTCGACTCCTTCTTCCTCCAGCCTCTGAGAAATCTCCAAAGCGGTGTTTTCCCCACTTCCCGTTCCCAACCTCATCTTTACCGTGATTGGAACATCTGACACTTCGATACAGGCTCTGACCATTGAAACAACCCTGTCTGGATCCCTTAGTAACGCGGCTCCTGCATCATTTCTGCAGACCTTAGGGGCCGGGCATCCAAAATTGATGTCGATTACGTCGGCTCTATCATGTAGCATTTCCACGGTTTTCGCCATCTCTCCAATGTCACCACCAAAGATCTGAGGGATGAATGGGTCCTCCCTGGGGTCCGACTCTACCTTTAGCCATGAGTACGTATTTCTTCGAGTCAGGCCGGATGCGGCCGTGAATTCTGTTACTGTTACATCTGCGCCGCACTCTCTGGCGAGTAGTCTGTAGGCTAGATCGGTGACGCCTGCCATGGGGGCCAGAAATAATGGGACCTGTTCGACGTTCACGGTCATGGGGCAGTAACTCCTAGTTATCACAATACACCCAATTATGGTGGATAAAAGCCTAGAATGAGGATTCCCAGTCATCTACGTTCTGGGACCTCTCCCAGTCCGCGTCGGTTATTGAGTCGCGGATCTTCAGGGTCTCTCTTGATAGAAGCCAGTAAATTAGCGCTAGAGATCTCCTACCCTTGTTGTTAGCTGGCAGGACAAGATCCACATTGCGCAACTTGTTGTTTGCATCACAGATACCGACAACGGGCATTCCTGAGCTGACCGCCTCGGACAGTGCCTGGGAGTCGGCTGCTGGATCTGTTACCAGGATCACCTCTGGTTCGATGTATGTCCTGAGCCTTGGATTGGTAAGTGTCCCTGGAATGAATCTGCCAACTATCCTCTTCGCGCCGATTGCCTCGGCGAACTTTCGTGCGGGCCTCTGACCATACTGCCTTGCGCTAACAACCAATATCCTGTTAGGGTCATAGTTGGAAAGGAACTTGGCCACTGTTCTGATGCGAGCATCGGTTTGGCGAATGTCGATGTGGTGTAGTCCGCTGCTGTCTTGCCTGAAGCTGTCCAAGAAGCGCTTCATGTCGGCAGACTTCTGGTTGGTTCCGATGTGAACTGCATGCTGCTCATACATGTCCAGAGGCACTAGGGGGCTCAGACTGTCATCCACAATGATTCCTCAGCGTCGCGGCGACCTGCCGGCTGCTCATAAGCGCTACGCATGGGCTCAGGTCGGATAAATTGGCTCAGTCCATATCAGAGAGGGGGGTACAATCGGGATAATCGTGTATTTCTGGGAACCTAACGCATGGTTTTGTAACCCACAGTGAGACCCTGAATTCATCTTGGAAGGAGAGCGTATCTATTGGTGCGGTGAATGCATATCCTCGAGCCCTTGCCTCCAATTTCCACTCCCCATCACCGAAGCCCGAGGAATTTGTTAACGAAGGTGACTCGCAGTCGTTTTCACCATCCCACTCCTCTTCCAGTGAAACGGTGCTTGTAGCCAAGTAGGTCCAGCAGGGTTCCTGATTGGGCTTACGAAGTATGATCTCGACGAATCTAATTTCATCTGTGTTGTTTCCAAGGTACTCACCAATTAGTGCTGACCACTCGAAAGAAACAGAGAGGTCCAGCGACATCTTCGAAACGGTCTGATCTACATGGATAGTGGTGACGTTCGAATAGCAGTCCAGCTCCTGTACATCCTCGTCACTTCCGGGGAGGACGCACTCGTTCTGTGAGAACTTATGCTCCCAGCCTGTAGGGTCTACGGGTATGTTGTCGATTTCGTATTCATCCCTGAGGTCTTCCATCACCTCCCTCTGTATTGCTAGCCCCATGCAGCCGCTAGAAAGAGTCGAAAGCAGCATAATTGCGACTAGCGAGAGGCTGACGGATTGCCTTGCCATCTGTTTGTCCGAAAACCCTGCGTGTCTTCAATGCACGTATGAATTGGTGCCTCTCGGTACTCATAGGGAACGTCAGTGCCGTTGGCTCAGTTCACCTTCGTCGTCATTGAGGCGTCCCTTTCGTGATGGCGACTAGGGAAGAACCCTGCGAATCACTCTTCTTCGGCAATTGCCCTCGGTTCGTGCACTTCCCTGAAAACTATAGTGCCGACGCCGATGTGATCTCTGAGTGTCCTCACGAGGCTGAACTTTGCGTATGACCAATTCTGGTCGTAAGCTATAGTGTCGGGGAGTGTAACGGTGAGATCGTCATTCTTGAACTCGATTTCGAAGTCGTCCCGGCCTGTGTTCATATTGAGGAGGGTCTCGACCTTCTCCTTGCGGTCCTCCACCACCTTCACGATTCTGTAGTTGTAGCGAAGGGTTGAGCCGGCTAGGGGGTGGTTGTAGTCGATACGCGCGCGACCAGCGCTCAGGAATTGTAGGATTCCCTGCCTTCCGCCGATTTCGACTGGTGCGCCTATTGCTAGCATGTTTGGATCACGGACGCTTCTCATCAGGACGTTCTGCCCTATTGTCTCGACCATGCTGGCGTCCCTTTCCCCATATGCATCTGCGGGCTCTATGTCGATTTCGTAGTCCTTGTCAGCCTCGGCCTCAGCCAGAGATGCCTCGAATCCGGCGATTAATCTGCCGTCGCCAATAACGGTCACAAGAGGCTCATATGTTCGCCCTTCTTCATGCATATCGTGCTCCTTCGCAACCTCCTCGCGAGTGGTCTCTATTAGCCTCTCAGCTTCACCTTCGTAAAGGTCGTAGTCAATGTGGACTATTGCACCGCTATCCATGAATGTGCCTCCTAGGCGTCCGGCCGACCCGCTTCCCCTTTTTCATACAAACGGTGGCACAATAGGTGGGTTTGACTCAATTACTCCTCTTCCAGATGGTTTTTCTCGCTGGACAAAAAGGCTAGACCGGTCGCAATTATGGTGATTATCCAGCCTCCCCAGACGAGATGGCTTCCTTGTAGTTCGTGAACTGTTACACGAATCCTGTCAATGTCCCCAGTGTCATTCAGGAATATGGATGGCATAAGGTCCTGAACCTGGAAGCCGTCGAGAATCAGTATTGTGTCTCCTAACATGCCAACGTGTCTGTCTACTTCCGATCTGCCCATTACTCCGAATCTTAGAATGCCTGGCTCTAGGGTGTCGACCAGTTCCCCATCCTTTCGCATCTCAACCACTACTCCGAGATATGCGTCTCCAACGTCGAATCGGAAATCTTCGTCTTGATTGTCGATAGCAATGGTTTCTACCAGAGTATAATCGTAGTCTCCGTGCCTAATCGGTTCGTCTTTGACAAGTGTGACCAAGTGAGATGGGTCCGAACGATCGACAAGGGTAGTAGTCATCACATGGCCAACTAAAAGCAGGAGAATTCCAAAGTGAGCCAGATGGGACGCGAGCAAACTAATTCGCGCGGGAGGGAGGTTTCTTCTTCCTGCCTTTGAAAGCGAATTGTATGTTGAGGATGCGGTGCTCCATGCCTGCCTTAGTATTGGCAGGAATGAGAACGCAAGGAGAGTAAGCAGGAATAGTGAGAGTGACCCCCTTGTAGCAAAGGATGTGACAGGAAGGTGAGGGTCTCCGGGTAGACTGAACATTTCCGCCGAGTAAGCGAAAGCCAGCGAGAGTAGTACCGCCAGTGCCAGTAGATAGTTGCCGGACCTAGTGTCTAACGAGTTGCCCCATGAGTATGCAGCCAGCGAAAGTGCCAGTATTCCGATAAGTGGCGCGCCGTAGAATTCGTGTGCCTCTAGGCTGGTACCATCTATCTCGACTGTGAGAATCATCCAAGTCAGCAGGAGGAAGGCGGATCCTCCGTACCAGGGGAAGCTCTTGGCCGCGCGCGTACGGGAGGAAACGCTGTTGAATATCGACCATGACCCTCCCTCCTCTTCCTCAGTCATTATCCATGGGACGAAGAATGGGACCATCCCTGCAAAGGCCTGGTACCACTCAGAGTTCCAAGTCCAGCTAGAAAATAGCATCAGCGTGACTCCCAAGGCTACCCAATGAGTTGGCGGCTTCTGCGCGTCTCCTTCGACGAGGAGTATAATCGCCGAGAGGCCGACCAGCAAAGTCGCCACGGAACCTATCCAAAGAGACACAACAATGAATGAAATTACTAGAATCATTGAGAGGTTCCTGTTTGACTCAATGAGAGTTATTCTTCCTGTACTCTCCAGATGCTCTGCCTGCAGCCGCCTTAGATGCATAACAGAATAGTAACACAAGATGAAAATTGAGATCATGTACCCCAGTATCTCAGCTCCAACTGCATCAAAGTCGACAATCTCCAGAACTCTGAGATATGGGTCCTGAGGGAGCGAGCCCTTCCCATCCGAGACGAATGCGTGAACCGAGGCCCAGACCCCATTTGCTCTAGTCACCAGGGTTGCATGGAAGGCGAGGGCACCAGCCAGCATCCCAACGGCCGGAGCTGCTTGAGTAGCTGGACTATTCGTGTTGGCCCTAGCATGCAGGACGATGAGTAATGCGAGCCATGGGAGGAGGGAGCCGGTCTCAACTGGGTCCCAAGCCCAGTATCCTCCCCAGTCCAGAACTGTGTATGCCCATAGGCCACCTAGTCCTATCCCAACTGTGCCGACGAGAAAGCCGGCCCGGGCCCAATGCAGTTGTGATTTGTGAATCTCTATTGCATCATCTCCCCTCATGAATCCAGCTAGTGCTACGCTAGAGGTGGCAACACATAATGAGTAAAATGCGAAGACTACGGGGGGATGGATTACCATCAAATCTGTCTGCAGAAGAGGGTTTAGGCCCCCTCCAATAAGGCTTGATGAGGCCTCGAATGGCTCTAGCATTGCTGCGAGAATTAGCAATAGTGAGGTCCAACCTTGCATTATCCTGATCTCTAGAGGGTTTTCTCGGAACCTTCTGGACATACACAAGGTAACAATTCCCATTATTCCTGCCCACAACAGGAGGGGACCTGACCTACTGCTCCAGACAGCCGATATTCGATACAGCAGTGGTAGATCTGAACCCCCGTATCTAACCACTAGATCCAAGTTCTCTGCATCGATAACAAATGCTACCACGAGGAGCAGGAAAGGGGATATCTGAGAAGCTACAGTAACGTTTCTTACGAACGGATCTGCTGACTTTTCGGGCCTAACTATGTGGTGAAGGGAAGCGCAGATGGCAATCAGCAGTAGGAGTTGCCCTAGAAGGGGAAGCAAACAGTCACCAACCGTAAAATTTGGCTCGACTGTAACCGAATGCCAACATGGCCGGAACTATCTTCTTGAGGTATAATCCTGGCTTTCGTAGTAGAATCCTGAAGCCAACCATTGCCTTCCCTCCGACGCCCATGTCGGACATCTCATCAGGGAAGCACCTGGCCATCAGTGACATCTCGTCGTCTGAGAGGTTGAAGAGCGCGTTCTTGCCTCTGAGAATCTTTCCATACGGTGGGAACTCATTCTTCCACAGCAAAGGGTACTCGGCGAGCCTTGAGGCGCTTAGATCTCCTTCTGAGATAGCTGCTGCTGCCGTCTGAGCTGCGAAGACCGCGGACTTGAGTGCCAAGTGAGAACCGCCTTCGAACAGAGGAGAGGTGAATCCAGCAGCATCACCAATTAGCATTAGTCCGTCTGTGTGTGTATTCTCATGGGGTCCAGAAATTGGTATTGTTCCACCAAACGCAGGGTTGCCTTTGTCTTTCCATGGCGGGTAAACTTGTTCGAG
>CAYFGD010000017.1:0-17458 GCA_964342715.1 uncultured Candidatus Poseidoniales archaeon
GATAACCAGGTATATGGCGGGGCCGACCACCTACTATACATCCAAGTCGAAGGGAGAGTGATAGAGTGGGTCGAATCTGGGAGCCATGTCAGAATGAAGGGGTGGCTACAATTCGACGAACGCTCCTATCGATGGAGGTTACTGGTTCAGGCTAGCGAGGTTGAAGTCCTTAATCAGGGAGAAGTCGCATATGTTGACTGGGAGGCAGAAGCGTACGCATTGACATACGATGTAGGCAAGTTAGTGATCGTAACTGGAACTGTTAGCCTTGACAACGGGGAGTGGTTTGTAACAGGGCCTGCTCCAACAGATAGGTTGTGCCTTCTCCCCTCGGACAGCGACCTCTCTGATTCTGAATTTGAAGGAAGGTCGGGGGACTGGGGGGGCCGACTAGTTTGGGCGCTTGACGAGGCCGCTGTGTGCCTAGACAGGGGATTCAACACGACTTCGGGGAGGGAAACTGGAGAATTCGGGGATGAGTATACGGAACTAAAGGATGTGGCGACGAACCCATTCAGTTACATTGGTGGGGACTACACATTCCAAGGATGGATCACCGATCCCATCTCTCCCGATTATGACAAGGGGTATGTAGGGGATGGCGAGGACTACTATGCGAGAGATACCAAAATTAGGATTCAATTCGTCGGGGAGCATTCGGAATTTATCGAAGCCAACCAGGAAATTAGATTCAATGCCACAGTTCTGTGGTCAGTAGCAGACGGTCGAGTAATGCTGGAGGCCAGATCGTGGATTCTCGGTGATGCACCAGCCCCCTCCGTTCTGAATTGGGGGGATGGATACAACTCCTGGAGATGGGACCTTGGAAAAATGGTTCAACTAACTGGTGAAGTGGTAGCAGATGAAGATGGTGGCCAATGGATTTCTAGGTCCGGCTCAGATGAGCGGGTTTGCCTTCTTGGCGATGGAACGGAGTACCTCGACCAACTATCGATTGGGGAACCCGTTGAGTGGGTTGGAAGGTTGAGCATGGAAGAAATTGGATCTGACAGTTCTGCGATGTTCTGCATCGATGTACGTTGAGGTGGGACAATGGATCCGGTTCTAGTTGATTTCGCGTGGCTGATTGGCTCCTTTGTTTTTGGAGTGGGGCTGGGCTGTCTGACTGGACTGATTCCTGGGTTCCACGTCAACAATGTCGCGCTGATCGCATTGAGTCTATCGCCCGTGGCAGTGGGAATAGGGATACCCTTGGATGCAGTCGCGGGAATCATTGTGGCTTGTGGCACAGTCCACACATTCCTCAACTACATCCCAAGTGCATTGGTAGGGGCTCCTGATGATAACATGGCTCTGGCCCTTCTCCCCGGGCACAGGATGCTGATATCAGGACAGGCCGCGCAAGGAGTTGCTTACTCGGCCAGGGGCTCCCAGATGGGGATGCTGATGTCAATTCCACTCCTGATTGTTGCAAGGCTGATGTTTGGGGAAAACCCAGGTCTCGGATTGTATGAGTCAAGCAGGGACTTCCTTCCGTGGTTGCTTCTGATTATCTCAATTTTCCTAATACTGACGGAGACGACGCGTCTCCCCTGGCCATACTGGATGCAACGCGCGACAAGCAAACTGGTATTCCCACTTCCGAGAACCATCAATATCGATATTCCATTAGGCAAGTTTCGGATCAAAAGGAAATGGGAGAATCTCAACTTGAGCCTTGGGCCTAGCTCAAGGGTCGCTGGGATTCTCGTTGCTAGCGCATTCTTCCTACTAACGGGATTCTATGGCTGGGCCGTTTTCGAATTGCCGGGGCGTTCTCCTGTTGGGATGCCATCCGCGACCCTTCTTTTCCCCGGACTGGCAGGGCTGTTTGGAATCGCCAATCTCATTGACATTTACGTGACGACTTCTGAGATACCTCCTCAGAAACAAAACTGGGAGATGCCTGCAATGAAACCTCTAGCAGTTCCCACATTCCTTTCAGCGGTGGTATCTTCCGTTATGGCGATACTTCCCGGGATGACCGCTGCTCAGGCAACTGTAGTGGTCATGAGTGCGAGGAACATGTGGGGCCGACTGACTGACCCGAACTATATTCCAGCAGACTTCGAACATGGGATCCAACCCGGATTTAACCCTAGGCCGTTGAGTATCGAGTCTTCGGACATGGAAGGACTCTCTGAAGAGGAGATGGAAATATTTGGGGCGGCTCTGGAAGAGGCAGGGGAGGCTAGCCCTGACTTAGACCTGGGTGCCCAGAGTCAACAACAGGATTTGGAAGTCATAGCTATTCTATCTTCCGTGAACACTGCAGTAACTGTGATGGTTCTTGGATTCCTATACATGGTAGGTAGGCCTCGAAGTGGCGCCGCACTGGCATTGAACATGATGTACCCAATAGACGGTTGGAACGCGGTCGAACCTCCAGCTGATTTTGTGAGGCTACTAGGAATTACAATTGCAGCCGGTCTTTTCGCGGTGCCTGTTATGATAGAAGTGGGCAAGGGGATGCTGAAGATGCATGAAATAGTGCCCCTTAGGACACTAGTGATCTCAGTTGCTGGTTTCGTGAGCGTCCTGGTTTGGCTTTCGACGGGCTGGGTCGGGGTAGGGGTGCTTATTGTGGGGACAGGCCTAGGGCTAATGCCTCCTAGGATCGGCATAAGGAGGAGTCACGCAATGGGGATAATACTGGTCCCGATAATGCTCTACACTTTCGCTCAGACATTCGACAGCTTCGGATTCATTTAGGCTATTCATTGGCTATTCATTGGCTATTCATTGGTGCATTGATGAGATTTTTAGGAGTGTAACGCTTATGTCTTGCACATGAGTGCGACGGAGGGAGAGTGACAACAATGAACAACAAATCAACCATGGCAATTGCGATCGGAGCGCTGCTCCTGCTAGTGAACATAGGCCTAGCTGTGACGGGATTCGTTGACAGCCAGATAGAGAGCGCGGTTCAGACCCAAGTCGCAGAGGGCTACGATGGACTAGATGAAGATGGGAACCAAGACTGGAGCATTGACTACGATGAAGATTGGCACGTTTCTACCTCTGAGAGGGTTTACTACGCCTACAACCTAGACACCGACGTCGCGAATGCCACGGAAGGAATATGTGGCACAGACTGCTTCGAGAAAATGGGGCCGTTCATCTATGAGGTGACCACCAATAGAGAGATCCTAGACTTCGACTACGATGCGGGGACTATGACCTACTCCGAGTACGATGTCTTCGAGTGGTGCGAGAATTGCACGCACGAAGGGATGCCTTCGATGCCAGGGGACACCGACATCACTCAGGTCAACATCCTTTGGAACACCCAGAGAATTGGCGGAATGGGCTCAGGGATTGAGTACGGGGAGATTTTCGCTAAGGGCATGTTTGCTGCGCAGATGATTGAGTTTGACCTTGCTAACAGAGCTCCAAGCATTTGGGCCGCAGAAGACATCTCCGGAATGGTTGATGCTTTCGCCTGGAATCTTCAGAATGACATGGGGATGGATGAGGACAACGCGACGGACATGGCTCCCGCAGGCGTTCTCTCGGGAGCTTACATGATGGCCAACGGAGGCAGTACTGATGGAACTCCAGCATACGCAGACTACGACGACTACATCATGTACGATGCAGTGGACCCATCCACGGGAACGTGCATCGCACTAACCTGCGACCTTGGGCCCGTGCTAGTCGCTGGAATGGGCGCCCCGGATGGAGGCGCTGTGACTCAGACAAGAGCAGCATTGTATGGGTACGGAGATGCGAGCGAGGCAGAGATGGCCGCCATCGACCTCGGGGTTTTCGCCCTTGCAGGGAATACCTTCGTTGCTCATGGAGGAGGGGCTGAAATCAACAACGAGACTCCTGAGCTAAGAGAGAGGTTCTTGGAAGTCAGCGGAGTGAACATCATCAACCCAGATACCCTAAACACTCTGCTTTTTGATCAAAATGTCGGATTACTTGGTTCATTCGAGATTTCTGGTATCCCGCTTCCAGGGATGGTAGTGGGACTTCTCCTTCCACTACAGTCTGGAGACTACTTCGGCGCGATGGAGACCTACAACGTTGGGCTCCTCACGGTAGTTGGCATAGCTGAGTACGCAGAGCCATGGGTCGGCCTCGGGATTCTAGGGACCCCCACTGAGTTCGAGATGATACTGGCAGGCGGACAGGGGACAATGGGGTCCAATGAGTGGTGGCTTGCTTCATTCGGGGACTACGATCCATTGGGAGGTACATACATCCCGATAGGGCTCAACCGAGGTGACTTCGGTGGAATGGCCGCTCTAAGCCCAGAGAAGGCGGACTTCATACTAAATAACCCAGAAATTGGACTCAAGTCCTCATTCCCATCATCCTTCATGTATGGTGAGCTGTCGGGTATGGCGCTACCTGACGACAATGGTGAGCAGGCCGTTTGGGACGATGCGTATGTGGCTAACCTGTACGGCATATCCGAGGATGCCGCAAAGGCACTCAGGGACTGGGTTAGTAACTTCTACTTCGACACCGTGATGCCCGTTCTGCTAAATTTCGTAACGGGCAATGAGCCTACCGTGACGATGCCGATAAACAACTGGCTGTACGGCTGGAACGACGCCGTGAATGCCTACTTCGGCTTCTTCCCGTGGGTCAGTCTTGAGACCAACGACACATACTATGGCTCCGGGGGAATCAGCACTGGCGACCGATCTGTCTACCAGATTAGCACCTCCGGAGACAATGTTGGACAGCAGCTGATGCAGGGGTACATCAACTCTGATGGCAACGGCCTTTGCGACTACGACTACGATGAGTCCGGCATCTTCCTAGGGTTCGACTTGGAATGCGCTGAGAACCAAACCTATGGGATGACGGAGCACCTGCCATGGAGGGCACCCCACAGAGAGGACGCGGCCCTTGGCCTTCTTTCGGACCATGTAGGAAACGCCGAGACGTCCCTAAGTGGGACCGTGGGCGGCATTGCAGATGCAGACTCGTCGTTCGATGTTAATCTGATTGGTTACACAATTGCGCATTCGGAGGTTGGAGATACTGTTACTCACAAGGGAATCGAAATGATTGAGCACAGAGTGGTCGCAGATCCTGCGTCAAACCAAATTCAGGGCAAGCTGATCGGTTCTTCCACATTCGTAGATGCCATGCCAGGCGCACTACCTGTTTACCTGGGAGCGGACATCGACATGAAGGTTGAACCATTGTCGAACGCACTAATGTACGGTGATGTGGAAGTCACATTCTACCTCGACTTGAGGGGAGTGGGGAGTATGAATCCGGACTTCAATTCCGGCGATGTTCACCCGGTGTTCGTTATCAACACGTTCTCGGAGATAGAGGACGACCAAGCTGCAGACTTCAGAGCGGCTGTTAGCGATAACCTTGGGCCGACGGGCTGGACGAACTTCGGTGGAAGCGTCGGAGGGACTCTTGCTATCATCTCCTACGCACAACTCGCTTTCTACGTCATAGGTATAGGGCTGATTGGATTCGGGATGTCGAGGAAGGACGAATAATTCGTAGTACAAGGTGGAACGTACTCGCGAAGGGTTTGAACCCCGTCGTCATGACGGGGCCCACATGAGGGACGCTAGGGGCCTTGTTTTCGTAACGCTCGTTTCTGTCCTCTTGTGCCCCGCTTGCAACATGGCCCCAGATTCGCTATCGTCTGAAGCCCGCAATATCATGAGTCGTGATGCCAATTGCACCGAGGTGTGCATTAGCGAAATTATGCCCAACGCTGACGGGTCGGACCAAGGTTTGTTCCCAAGCGGAGAGTGGGTCGAATTGTACAATTCGGGGACTTCTGACGCAAATCTAGAGGGGTGGGCAATAGTCGACTTTGGAGGATGGTACCATCCCATTAACTCAGAAACATGGGTGGGATTCAGCGATCTAGAGTCCCCATATATTCTGAAATCCGGTAAGTTTGCAATAATAGCGGAGAATGAATTAGGAACTCTCAGACTGAACAACGGGGGGGAAACCGTCTATCTGAAGAACCACGAAAACGCCACCGTCCACGAAGTAAGTACCGGAGAAGCTTCGAACGGAGTGTCAAAGGTCGGTGATCCTTCATCCCCGGGCGGAACTTGGGTGGATTCGCAGATGCCCAGCCCCGGTTCTGAGAACCCAGGGGAGCAGGGAGATGAAGAACCTGTAGATGTTGAGCCATCCTGGTGGAACGGCGAATTCAGTGTCAAGTTCACCAGAATAATGCCGGGAGAAGTGCCAGATAGGAGCAATGATTGGTTGGAAATCACAAACTTGGGTTCTGAGGAGGTAAGTCTCAACGGGTGGAACATCACAAGAGTCCGTGCGAGTGGCCCATGGCATTCTACCATTATCTCTCTGACCATAGATCCCGGTTCTTCGGTGGTACTCACGGACAATCCGTTCAACCTACTGCAAGATGGAGGAATAGTTTCTCAGGATGGGAATTTGGTCCTCAACAATATGCCCTGGTTGGTAAACTCGGGGAGTTCGTTAATGCTGGTCGAACCCAATGGCACGGTGGTCGACTCTATTGTATACGGAGGGGGGATAGCGGAAATTGAGGGTTGGAATGGCCCTGCCATTTCAGTTCCGGGTGATGGATCACCTGGGTTGATACTGATGAGAGGCTCTGGCTGTGGAGATTATCCGGATACTGATACTGGATCGGACTGGGAGGAGCGATGGATTAGAATCGGTGCATCTACATTTTGTGATGGGGGGCAATTCAGTGGCGACGAGTCCTCCAGCATGGTTGCCTCGATTGGGCCGGATGACACGTTCAATGATCTGTATCACTGGTTAGGAGAGGCGGATGAGTCGATTCACTTGCACATATACCAATTCATGAGCCCGGATCTTTCACACTCGCTCCTTGATGCAATAGGTAGGGGAGTGGATGTCACAATATTGCTAGAGGAGGGCATATTAGACGGATCTAGCACAATAGACAATCAGAGGGGGCACGCTCAGACATTGCATGATGCTGGTGCTACAGTTCTCTGGATGGAGGATCCGTCACAAATCAGTTCCCCTTACGCATACATCCACAGCAAAGTTGCAGTCAGGGACGCAGAGAGCGTTTGGATTTCTTCTGGCAATTGGAAGGATACTAGTGTCCCGCCTGATGGAGTTGGCAATCGGGAGTGGTCGGTGATTCTCAATTCAAATGAAGCGGCGGAGCTAGTCCTATCCAGACTTGCTTGGGACGAGAATCCAAACCACCTCCACATTTCGGCCCATTCTTCTAGTCACTCCCCCTCGAATGGGTGGATCATGGAAGAGGCGGCCTTCAATGGCAGCGTAGTCACACCGGCTGAGATAGGAGGGCCATTCGACGCGCAACTCATGACATGTCCTGACGATTGCGTTGATGGAATCGTCAGCATGATCGAGTCAGCACAGCATTCCATTGATCTCTCAGTTCAGTACCTAGACCTAGATTGGTACTGGGGATTCGGCGATAATCCGATCATAGGGTCACTCTATGAGGCCGCAAACAGAGGAGTGAAATTGAGAATAATTCTGAATGGCTACTATGCTGAATGGGACGAAGAGATAAGGGATACAATTCACATGTTCAATACCAATTGGAACGCTACCGAGGGATTGGATGCCACAGCTAGACTAATGGCATCGTCTGACAATATCGTGAAGCTTCACAATAAGGGCGCCATAATTGATGGCGAGAGCGTTTTGGTTGGGAGTATGAATTGGGGCTCCAGTGCTGCACTGAGGAATAGGGAAATGGGAGTCCTGATACACCAAGAGGAGCTAACTGAGGTTTATCTTTCTTCGTTCAATGAAGACTGGATTAGGCTCGATTCCAGTACCGACTCTGATGGAGACCTAATGCCTGACTCATGGGAGCTCCAATACGGGCTGAATAGACACTCGGCAGCAGTCCTAGGTACTGCCTTGAGCGAGCAATCATTGGACTTAGACGAAGATGGCCTGGATAATCTCAGAGAGTTCCAGTTGGGAGGAGATCCACTTGACCCTGATACGGATGATGACTGCATACCAGACGGGGAGGAAGAGGCCTTCGCTCAGAGCGTTCTTCGCTCGCCGGCACTTTCGATGACATCCAGCGATGTTGACGAGAACGGTATCCCAGACGGTGAGCAATGGGGGTGCGAGGAACTAGAAGAAGATGATCAGATTAGCATAGACGTGAATGGGACTGCCGAAACGGAGCCTGAAGATGAGGGGGATGAGGATGATGGCTTGTTCGAGATCAGAGAGGATGCAATGTCCCGGCCGGGTGCCAGATTCCTATTCGGCCTAATGGCGCTTTCAGCAATCTCTCTTTTGATTGCTGGAATCACTACATTCAGAAGAACGAGGAGCGGTACAGACGAGGTTTTGGTTGATGACTCTGGCTACAGATTCGACAATGCCGGTTCGGAGCTGGCGATACTGAAGGGGACGAGCTTTGACGATGATTCCGAAGATGTTCGAGCCCTTACCGAGGGTAAGGACGACGGATCTCACGGGATAATAGTCCTAGATGGATTTGGTTTCGACAGAGAGAAAACTAACAGGGACGAGATACAATGGCGCCTAGACAGCGGGCAGAGTATGGAGCAAATAAGGGAAGAGCTCGGAGAGGAGGAGTGATCGTTGTCCATCGATGAATTCATCGATGGCGTGGTTGACGGTTCAATACCCGATGAAGAGGTTATTTCGTGGCTTGAGAAAGTTTTCAGTGATGGCCTTACGACTGATGAAATCGTAATTCTCACAGAATCCATGAGGGACTCCGGTGAGGTTCTATCTTGGCCTTCCTCCGAACTCCTCGTCGACAAGCACTCGACGGGAGGGGTTGGCGACAAGGTTTCGATACCACTAGCCCCTGCCTTGGCCGCCTGTGGACTGAAGGTACCTATGATTTCCGGGAGAGGTTTGGGGCACACAGGGGGGACTTTGGACAAGCTAGAGTCGATTCCTGGACTTAGGACCTCACTCGAGGCAGACGAGATAGTTGAACAGGTTGACGATATAGGACTTGCAATGGTCGGTCAGACCGAAGGATTAGTCCCTGCTGACAAGAGGCTGTACGCCCTCCGTGACGTTACAGGAACCATCGCATCACTACCCCTAATCACGTCTTCGATAGTTTCCAAGAAGGCGGCTGAGGGGGTCTCCTCGCTTGTTCTTGATGTGAAGTTCGGAAGGGCCGCATTCATGCGGGAAAGGGATTCAGCGGAGAAATTAGCGAAGTCAATGGTCAGCGTCTCCAAGGGGATGGGCATTTCTGCCTCAGCAATACTCTCAACCATGGACCACCCAATCGGATACTCGATTGGAAACTCGCTGGAGATTATGGAGAGCGTCGAGACACTTTGTGGGAGAGGTCCGGCGGACCTAGAAGAGTTGGTTTGCGTACTGGGCGGGATTCTCCTGAGATCATCTGGGAAGTCTGAAGATTTGGAAGGGGGTGCATCCAAGATCCAGGATAGCCTGTATGACGGAACGGCATTCAGCAAATTCCTTGAAATGGTCAGTTCACAGGGAGGGGACACGAGTATCTTCGAAAGCGAACATTCCCTGATGAGGGGGCTTGGGATCCTAGATGACGATCTCTTCTCGACCACGATAGAGGTTGAGATGGGAGGATGGGTGTCTGACATTGATGCGATGACAGTGGCCGAGGCCTGCCTCGAGATGGGGGCAGGTAGGAAATCTCTGGGCGATGTGATAGATAGGAGAGTGGGTGTGGCTCTGGAAGTTCAAGTTGGAGACTACCTCGAGAAGGACGAAGTCTGGGCTACAATATACCATAGCGAGGAAGGGGTCCAGGAAATTGCAAGGATGCTCAGCGAGGCCATCCAACTCGCGGATTCTGAGCCTGTGGTTAAGTCACGAGTCTCGGAGGTGATTTGGTGAGGCTTTCCCACATTGACAGGATGAGGGCTATAGCGGTACTTTGCATGGTGCAAGTTCACACTGCGGCCATTATTCCCCCGCGGGGGATGAGCGTTGGAGACCCTGCTGCTTTTGTGGCTGCTGCCTTCGGTGGTATGGCTGCACCCATGTTCGTGATGATTTCAGGCTGGGGCATACACAAGAGTGCGACTCGGAGGGTCGCTGAAGGCAATAACGTGAAATCGACCTGGATTACTTGGTTAATGCCCAGAGTGGCGCTACTTGTCATCTGTCAAATCTTGGTAAACGTCTTGCTAAATGTCGAAAGGGGCGGGAGGTTCGAGTGGAACACTCCTGGAGTCCTGACTCTGCTTGCAGTAGCGGCCCTCATTTCCCCGGTCCTAGCAAGACTGGGGGTAAGGGCAAGGGCATCTCTGATGCTGGCCATGGTGGCATCCCCTGTTTTTCTGGGGGATGCTGCCGGGCTCGGAGGTTTTTGGACTAGGGTGTACTCTGTTGGGGTCTCCGAGTGGGTGGCAAGGCTACTATGGAACGGAACTTATCCGGCTTTACCTTGGTTGTTCTTCATACTCCTAGGGACTCTAATGTACGACCTATCCGAGAATAGGAGCGTGAGGGAGCGTTATGTCGCCATAGGCCTGGCATTAACAACGGCCACTATCGCTATCGCAGTTGCGGATGGGACGTCTTGGGCCCTCACAGAGGGAGATGCGGTCCTGACATTCTTTCCGGCCAGCCCCGCATTCTTGGTAGTTTCAGGAACATTCGCACTTCTAGCACACAGAATACTGGAGGGGGACGAGGGAAGCGGGGGCAAGCCTTGGATGGGGGACGGGCTTTCCTTCCTCGAGCCTCTGGGAAAGATCACTCTAACCGTCTATGTCGCTCACTTCGCTGTTCTCGGATTGGTTGCTTCGGCGATGCAAGGTGAGCCGGATCTGGATATATTCCCTGCATTCGCCGCCACCATAGGGCACACGCTAATCTGGATCCCATTCGCAATCTTGCATCAACGACACTTTCCAAAGCTGAGCCTTGAAGAATTACTAAGGAGAGTTAGCAATTGAAATATTCAGTCCGGAAGATAGTCGGTTGTCCAATTTATTGGGCCAAACCAAAGTGAATTATCTCCATTCGAGGCTAAGATTCTGCCGTAGTAATTGGTACCACAGCAGGTCAGACCGGAGACGGTTTGCGAATGATTGCCCACAGTTGTACTGCCAAAACTAGTGCTTCCATCCCATCCCGTTGTCTGGTTGCCCATGTCTGTCGTTCCATAGTAGAATGTCAGAGTTGTATTCGTGCCATTATCGTAAGTCTCCCAAGATATTGTAGTGGAGGTGGCATCAGATGGGTCTGGCGAGTAAAGATTTCGGAGAATGGGATCATAAACGAAAAAGTCCCCTCTGAGCGGGTCATCGACCCAAACGGGGAGATGGCCTAGTGAATCAAAGGTCCCTTGGGAGAGGGGGAAGCCCCATGCTTCATGATACGGTGCTAGGTTGTAACCGGTGGCGTTCGACAGATGCAGGACCCATGCATTAAACTCCGCGAAATCCCCCACTGGCACCTCGTCGGCAGGAAGCGAGTAGTATACATTTAGGGCCGCTGTAATAGGCCCCCAGCCCCATTCCTCCTTGATGATCAAGTAGGTATCGAGGGCTGTCCAAACCGACCAGTTAGAGATGTTCGAGCCGTCATCAAAGTAGTTTCTCATTCGTGATTCCCTCTGAGCGGGATCCACTGCCCCATGACCCTCAACTCCGACTAAGTCCTCCATCAGATGTACGCTAGCAAAGTTACAACTTGTCTCCGTTGTTCCCGGAAGAGTCGAGGGCATCCACTGGTGATTATGACCCAGTTCGTGGAACATCCCCCAGTCTCCGTTCTCAGACATGTAAGATACGTTGACTACTCCTTCGACACTAAGGTCGTGAGCCATGAAAGGATATCCCGAGTGCATCCATCCGGCTGATATCTGCGCATCGAATACTGCCCTCTCAACTCTCGGCCATGGCAGATATCCATAGAGCTCGTGCTCCATCTCCAAGGCCACGTCCCACCACTCCATCAACTCCGTGGGGTTTACCAGATCGCGGATCTCGTGGCTTGGTACTGTCATTATGAATTCATTAGAAACCAATTCGGCCCAAGGGGCCGGATTCTCGCTCTCGGAGTAAATCCACTCAAAGTCGGACGTCTCGTTCAAAACGAACAATGGGGCCCTTACGGCATTGGAAATTATAACTTGGAAGTCGCCCAATGTCGAGCCGGGCTCAATTGCTATGTATATCGGACCGCCGAAAGCATTCCCAACTTCCATTGAGGCATCATCTACATACCACCAGCGGACAATCTGCGGGTGGCGATGCAGCTGACTCTTGCCCCACAGGCCATCACTATGCGCACCTACGAGAACATAGGTACCGGAATCGACTAACTCAGCCGGAAGCGTGACAGTTACTACCTCGCCGGGAGCGGCATAAAGTCCGGTTGTCATCCTGACATGGGATCTGGCTTGGGAATATCCGAAATTACCAGGCAGTCCACTCTGATTTCCGTCAATAGTGACTGTGCGGGAGATTCTGGTTGCATTAGCCGGTACCTCCCCAGGGAACTCAACGTGACTGGGATGTACGGGCAGTTCGTTGGCCGGAAGGCCTTGAGTGAGGGCAGCCTCGACCCTGAGTATTGTATCCGCCACTGGATCCTCGCCCATGTTGTGACCCACATTCTGCCACAAAGTGCCATACTCAATGACTGTCCAACCGGTTGCGTTCACCGTATCCCTGAGTGGCGACCAGAAGCCATGGAAGTCTAGAGTCACTACACCAGTGCACACCGATAGCGCCTCATCTGCGACTGCTGCGTCTTCTGTCGAGAGCGTCTGATTATCGATTCTGTCCGCCCTGATTGCCTGTATAGCTGAATGAGGGCGTGCTAGTTCGTGTGGGATGTCTGACAGGTCGACATCGTTGTAGCCCCATGCGTGTGAGACGAATAGTCCGGAGATCTTAGCGATCTTGTTGCCCGGATAGTTGTGAGCCACATCGGAATTGGAGTAAGACCAGTACCAAGCGTGGCCGCCCATTATCAGGCCGCCACCTTCCAACATGAAGTCGATCAGATTCTGGTTGTCTTGGTCGTCGTGACCGTTCCAGAACTCGTCGAGTAGGCAGTCTATACCTGACAGGTCGGCCGGAGTGACTGAGAGATGGACAGTGTGCCCTTCGGACTTTAATTCGTCCTCGAAGTCATCGTATCCTGCACCATAGGCGAGTCCGACGTCGGCATTTTCGCCGCAGACCCACTCAACCGCTCGCAAGGAGAACTCGGTTTCCGCCTCTCCAGCCCCATCTACCCAGCTCTCATGGCCGTAACCAAGCATCTTTCCTCTACCTACGTGACTGCCTGAAATCACAGGTATGGTGGAGCCGTATCCCTCCTGAGTGAAGCCAAGGGGGAAGGCCCACTCGCCTATCGGCAGTATCGGGGAAGGCCAGCCTACCCAGTTTGTCTCGCCCATGTCTCTTAGCAAGTCGGATTGGTCGGCCCGAAGGTCGTGAACTGCAATCCATATGTTGAGTCCAGCGGAGCCTCCAGTATTGTTCGCCCAGATAGTGTATTGCTGCCAGGCTGACCTAGCTGTTGGAGTTCCAGAAATTGTCCCATTCTGAAGTATTTCTAAACCGTCGGGCAAGGGCGGGAAAACTTCCCAAGTTTCAATCTCGGGACCGTCATTAGTGGCGGGGATGGAGGTGCTCTCATTGGACTTTAGTGCGAACTCATTGGCCGGCCAGTGGATGGCGTCAGGAGGCATGCTAGTGACTCTGAATCCGACCTCAGTAGTTGACGATCCCCCAGAATTATTAGCCCAAACCCTATGATGGGTCCACGGCTGCAAGGAAGTCGAGTTGCCACTAATTGCACCTGTTATAGAGTCAAACGAGAAGCCATCTGGGAGGGTTGGACTTATCTCCCAAGTCGAGGGGGTCCCTCCCCCTATTTGCGGAATCACAGAACCGATCCCCTCTCCAATTCTGAGATCGAACTCGGAAGGCTCGTAAATCAGCCCAATGGGCGATTCCTCTGACACCTGAATTAGAATGTTGACTGATGATGACCCACCGGTGTTGTAGGCAGTAACCGTATACTGCAGAACTTGTTGGGGGAACAATGGGATTCCAGTAATTGAGCCGTCCGAGTGGTCAATGATCAGCCCCTCAGGCAGAGGCGGGGAAACTGACCATGAAAGGTGACTCCCTCCACTCACATTTGGGATAGCAGCTGCTTCTTCTTCTGTCATCCAGAAGAATGGTTGTCCGGGATAATTGATTCCACTAGGCGGTTCGTGCAGTGTAATGATACGAATCTGTGCGGATGCCTCTCCTCCAATATTTGAGGCTGTGATTGTGTGGTTAGAGTCGCCTAATGAAACGGGAGTCCCTTGTATCGATCCGTCCTCCAGAATCTCGAAACCATCAGGGAGAGGGGGGTCGGCCCCCCATGATTCGACATCGCCCCCTTGTACCAATGGGGCATAGGCCTCGCAAAATCCACCCAGCTCACACGACATTACCTCGGTCATGTAGTGTACGGAGGACGGACCGGGGGGGATAACCTCAATTTCGATTAGAGAAGTCGCCTGCCCTGCCGCATTTGATGCAATTATTGTGTAGCCGGTCAAAATTGTGCGTACTTCGGGTGTCCCACTTATTTCCCCGTTTTGCTGATCCAGAGAGATGCCCTCAGGTAGTCTCGGATTGACCAACCAATTTTGTGGCCCATCGCCATTGAAGCTAGGAGTCAGAGTCTGAATCTCTACGCCTGAAACTAGAGTGATTTTCTCCACTCCGTATGAAAGTGAAGAGGGCATGACCATGGCCCTACAGTAGTCTCCAGTGAAAATCTGCAATGAAGTACAATCGTCCTCGGTAATCACTGGGACGAAACAATCCTGATGAGAGGGCTGTTCCTGGCAATCAACGACGATTTGGGATCCTCCGTCCTGATCGAATAGGCCCAAACAACCAGATGACAGCATTAGGATGACGAGCATCAGGGCTGTTGCAGGCTCGCTCCGCATACCCTTGGGTAAAGGGGTGACGTGAATAAGTTGTCATATTCCCGGATACGCGGGCCCTTCCTCGAAGCAGTATCTGACGGTCTGGAAACCGGATTTGAAGGACGATACTTCCGAACTGACTGATGACGGATCTTCCTCGTGTATCAGCGCCCTTGCGAAAAAGCGTGCCACATCCTGCATCTCATCGACTCCCATGCCTACACGAGTAAGTTCTGGGACCCCTAGCCTCAAGCCACTTGGACCGGACATGGCCTTAGTATCGCCCGGTAGCATATTCATGTTGGTAATTATTCCACAATCCTCGAGAGTCTGTGCAGCCCTCATTCCAGCCCCCGAATCTGGACCACCGTGACGGGTTAGAACCTGATGGCTCTCCGTGAATCCCCTTTCCTCCGCGAGGACGTCGAATCCCTCGGAAGAAAGAGCTGCCCCCAATGCCCTGGCATTTGCCACGATGTCCTTGGCATAGTCTACGCCGAACTCCTCGAACTCAGCCAGAGCCACGACCTTTCCTGCTACGTGATGTAGGTGGTACGATGAGCAAGTCCCTGGGAAAATTGAGTTGTTGAGTTTCTTCTGAAGCGATTTGTCATCAGAATTGGATAGCAGGAAGCCCCCTTGGGGCCCAGGAAATGTCTTGTGGCTGGACCCTGTCATCACGTCTGCGCCCTCGTGGAGTGGATCTTGGAACTGGCCCCCAGCAATTAAGCCGAGTACGTGTGCGCCATCATACATCACCTTCGCTCCAACTTCATGCGCTGCATCTGAGAGTTCTGAAAGTGGTGTCGGAAACAGAAATACTGACTGGCCAAATAGAGCTAGTTGCGGTTCAGCCTCCCTGATAAGTGCGCAGGACGCATCAATATCTGGCTCCATCCTTTCCTCGTCCCAAGGATATGTTACGAGATCTAGCCCCCTTAGCCCAACTGCTCCCATTCTTGCGTGAGAGATGTGGCCTCCATCGGCGGTTGACACGGCCGTAATCTTATCACCTGGCCTAGCTAATGCCTTGAGGGCGCCTATGTTAGATACTGTTCCTGAAGTCGACTGGATATTGGCAAAGCCACAGTTGAAGACGCGCTTCGCTAGGTCTATCCCTATCTCCTCGATGGTATCAAAATCGTCACACCCCTGGTAGTACCTCTTCCCGGGGAGCCCCTCCGCATACCTCCCGTGCAGGTCCGAGTCACACGCTTTACGGACCAATGGGCTGAGTATATTCTCACTTGCTATCATGGGCAGGCTGTCTCGATAGTGCCGGCCAGATGCGTCGATAGCGTCGAGAACCTGTTCGGCGGCCCGCCTGGGACTCATGGCGATGCATCGGGAACAGGTCAAAGATGTTAACGGAGAGTGCATTGAGAGCCTCCGGATTGAGATATCCACCCAAGCGTTAATTGATTCTCCACCCCTCTGAGCTTCATGAGCCGCCGCCATGTCCTGACCCCACTACTGATTGCCATACTGATGCTTACCTCGACATACAACGTTTCAGCGACGGATTCTGACGGAGATGGGACTGATGACGCGAATGATGCTTTCCCGAATGATCCTTGTGCGGACACGGACACAGATGGGGATGGGATGCCAGACACACTGGCTAGTGGATGCTCTGGAACATATGTTGTTGCTTACACCTCATTTGAGGAGCCATTCACCATTTCGAGTGTGAAGTACACTGACACTGGAAATGAGAATACTGACAGGTATCTCTGGAATAATGCAAATGAGCCCCATGTCGCACACAACCAGACCACTGGTTCGGAGATGGGTTTCTGGCTTTACTACGAATCCAATGGTGGAGTTGGGCTGACCGATGGCGACTACTTTGGGACCATCAACTATACTGGGACGGTTGGAAATTTCACTGACGGAGACAATGGCTACCAGATGTCAGATGTGGATGGGATTACGACTCTGCAGCTAGACAACGTTACTGCTGAGTCCCTTACCTTTGACATGTTCCTGCAAGACACTGGATACGAGACCTCTTCCCCTGTGGACTACCTAATAATCACATTCAGGGGCTCTAACTCCAACATCTCGATATTGGATACAACAGGATATGATATCGATGCTAGTTACTCATCATACCTGGGGACTTGGACATCCACCACCGTAAGTATCTCTGCGGCAGGACAGGGGTACCTTGAAGTCGAGTTCAGTTCCAATTCGGCAATGGAGGCATTGTATCTCGACAATATACAATTCACCTCGTCTTCCCAACTAGTCGAAGATGACGATGACGACAACGATGGTTGGTCTGACTCTGACGAGGGTGCGTGCGGCACTGACCACCAAGACCCGTCGGATTACCCCGTGGATGCTGATTCTAACGGAATATGCGACGCCCTAGAGGGGAACGATTTCGATGGAGATGGAATTCCAAATGACACCGACCCAGATGACGACAACGATGGGGTGGATGACGCTGACGACGACTTCCCGCTAAACCCGAACGAGACCACTGACACCGACATGGACGGTACGGGCGACAATGCCGACGAGGATGACGACAACGATGGT
>CAYFGD010000018.1:0-16224 GCA_964342715.1 uncultured Candidatus Poseidoniales archaeon
CCGGTCCAGAGGGTCATCTTGCTGGGGTCGCCGGCCATGCTATCACCAGTGTCTCACATGCGGGGTGACTTGAGGGCTTCGTGCCCTTAGTCCTCTAGGAGCACGCCGGAGACGACTCCGTGCATGCCTGGGCGGCTGGTGACGCGTACGTTTCCGAGATCGGTTTCGACCACAGCTCCCTTGGTGACTATGTTGCGTCGGACGAAGTTGGGGTCTGCCCCGTTCTCAACGACGCTCTTGATGGTGGTTCTTGTTGACTTTCCGCTCTTGGGGTCGTTGACGTTGATTTGGTTCGCGCCCAGGACTCTGACCGTCTGAGAGTTGCCCCTCTTTCGGTAGTTCTTCCTCTGGTCCTCGCTCGACACGTAAGCGAACTGGGCCTCGCTGGAAATCTCCGTCCTGCGCTTTCCACGATAGCGGTTTGGCCTCTTCAGGCGTCCGCCCGATGCCTTACGACGGGAGATGCCGTGCCACTTCGCCATGCGTCCCGCCGACCGACCACCCTTATTTCAATAGATTGGAGCACATCAGTGGCTCCTTACCGGCGAGCAGCACTACGTTCTTGTCGTAGTCTCTGGCACGCTGGCACATGGGCGGGCCCCGCATGCGCAAGAGGAAGCCGGTCAGGCACAAGCATGTAAGGGAGGTCGAGAGGGAGCTCGGAGTTGTTTTGGGCATGGATATCGACCTATCTGATGGCTTCATCGAGCTGGCCCACTTCGAGGGCAGGGACATACTGCTGCTAGATCGGACGGTAGTTGGAATCAAGGTAGAGATGGGCGATTCGCTCAAGTGGGTTCCAACCATCAGAGGAATACTTCACTGGAAGCCTGAAAGATGCTGGGCTGCTGTTGACGACGGTGCCACTCCCTTCCTCCTCAACGGGGCGGACTGCATGGGTGCAGGGGTACACATCGCTGATCCCTCGGTGGATGCTGGCGGTTTCGTCTGGGTCAGAGACCAGGACAGAGGGACACCCCTTGCGATAGGCGTGGCGCTTGTCGATGGGGACGAGATGATGGAGATGACGAAGGGGAAGGCGATATCGACGATTCACTGGATAGGCGACGAATTGTGGGAGATTGAGGCATGATGCCTCACCATTGATGAGTGGGGGTGCGTACGAGGGCTCCATGCGCGCGTTCGCTGTTTTGCTCGTATGCCTCATTTTGGTTGTACCAATTAACTGCGCAGGGGAGAGCGGGGTCAACGAGGGCACGTCTCTAGAGGGTACTAGCATACAGGATATCGCATACCCCAGTGAGGCGTCTGCCGGAGAGGTTTTCGGACTAACCGTTATGCTGAGCGATGAAGCCAGTACGAACGGTACAACAGTTAGTTGGATCACTCAAATATGCGTCAACTCAGGGGTCTGCTACGCCCCGGTTAACAATTCTATGACTCTGGATGAAGAGGGGGGTTCTTGGGAGGGGACGATCATCCCGGATGAAACTGTCACCTACGTGAACTGGAGGATCGAGATGAATTGGGAGGACGGCAACACTACCGGTGTACCTGAGACGGGGTTCGGATGGAAGGTATGGTCCGACTGCTGGTTCGACAGCGGGTCTTGGGGCGGTTCAGACCAGGAGTGCATCAATGAGAGCAGTTCCCAGGGGGATTCTGAGGAGTCCCCGGGCCTTCTAGATGAGTACGCGTTGGAGTTCACTGCGCTAGCCATCGGTGCAGGGGTCTCCATTCTCGCGATTACGACGGCAGGCTTGATGGGCAGACGGGACTGAGCGGTATCATGAGCGCAGAGGAACGGGGGTTCGTCCGGCTTGTTTTCCAAGAGCTCGCCCCCGAAGAAATGCAAGAGAACGCGGAGACGTTCTACGAGCTGATGGATGGGAGGCGGACGACGCGTCACTTCTCTGACAGGCCAGTCCCCAGGGAACTTATCGAGACCGCTGTGAGGACTGCTAGCACCGCTCCATCGGGAGCTCATCTCCAGCCCTGGACCTTCGTGGCGATATCCAACCAGGACCTCAAGTCGAAGATAAGAGGGGCCGCAGAGCAGGAGGAGAGGCGGTTCTACGAGGAGAGGATACCGGATGCATGGATGGAGGTCCTAGAGCCCCTTGGGACTGATCACGTCAAGGAGCACATAACAGAGGCGCCGTGGGTAGTGGCTCTCTTCAGACACTCTCAGAGGGAGAGGTCTTCAGGGGAGATGGCCCCCACATACTACTCACAGGAGTCGTGCGGCATAGCGGCAGGCCTATTCGTTGCAGCCATACACAACATGGGTCTTGTCACCCTCACTCACACGCCCTCACCCATGGGCTTCCTAAGGGAAATACTGGGGCGCCCGGAGCACGAGCACGCGATGTTGCTCCTACCTGTGGGCTTCCCGGCTGAGGATGCAATGGTTCCAGACATACAGAGGAAGGCAGTAGAGGACGTGCTGGTCTGGAGGGAGTGATCTACTCCTCCTCGTCAGAACTCGGCGAGACGAATATGAGGACTATCCCTGATCCTACGATTAGGATTCCACCGATCCAGTCGGAAGCTGCAAGGGTCTCCCCGAATATCAGCCAGCCGTAGAAAGTGGCCACTATGACCGTGAGGTAGGAGAAGGCGCTCACCCAAGCGGCATTCGCCTGGTGGTATGCCATGGTAATTCCCACCTGTCCGCAACCCGCACCCACCCCTATACCGACAAGTGCTGCAGCGGCCTCCAGAGATAGGTCTGGGATGTCAGGAGCGGCTTGGAATAGGCTGCCTGCCACGGAGAAGGCTGCAAACCAGAAAACCACGCTCGATGCGGAGTCAGTCTTCCTGAGTTCCCTTACGTAGATGTATGCCAGTGCAGCGAAAAGTCCCGAGCCGAGTGCCAGAAGCGCGTCGGGCTCTACTGACCTTAGATCGGGGGACACGATGAGAATGATTCCCACGAATGCGAAAACCACCAGTCCCGCTACCGATGGCGATACCTTTTCTCGAATCACAGTGCCTGAGAGCAGAGCGACGAAGAGCGGGGCGGTGTATTGTAGGGTGACTGCCTGACCTATGGGAATCCTCGATAGTGCGGTGAAGTAGAGAATCATCGCGAACAGCCCCACTGCACATCTCAGGAACATCGTCCGGGGGTCATTTGCCCTGAGGCTCAGGCCCCTTGCTGCGGCGTAACCGGCCACTGCGAAGGCTATGACGGCAGAGCGGATTAGGATGACCATCCATACGTCAGCCTCGACCGAGACCCACTTGACCAGGGCATTCATGGTACCGAAAGAAAAGCTTCCGAAAATCATCCATAGTACGGCGATCCTCGGGGAGTCGTTTGGAGCGACGTGCCCTGCTCCTCTGGAGGTCAGCTCTCCCATCTAGGCCAGTCTCCAACGTCTCTCTAGTACAGATGTAATTTCTTGGTAGTCCTGGCCGCCTGCGCTCGTTGGTTTGTGGAGGTGAATGGGTATTCCGTGGCTGGGGGCCTCGGCGAGGCGTATGTTCCGGCGTATTGCAGGTTCGATCACTAGCCCTGGAAATGACTCCCTGAGCTCCGTGGCGACCTGCTGGTTGAGTTTTGTCGGTGCGTGCATCGTCATGAGGACACCGTCGACACCAAGGTCAGGGTTGAGGAATGCCCTGACTTCTCTGATCGTTCCCGATAGAAGGGCCAATCCCTCAAGAGCGAAGTACTCTGTCTGGACTGGGATTACTATTCCATCACTGGCAACTAGAGCGTTTATTGTGACCAGCCCCAATGAGGGTGGCGTGTCTATGATGATCAGGTCATAGTGAGGCAGTAGTGGGGCGAGGGCCTCGGTCATTCTCCTCTCTCTTCCCAACTGCCTGAGCATCTCCTGCTCCAATCCCACAAGAGTCCTGTCCCCCACTATCATGTGCACGTTATCCACGGCTGTTGCGTGTCTCGCATTTACGGCGGTCTCAGGATTCAAGATGAGGTCCCTGGTAGTGGCTCTTACCTTGCTCTTGTCCACCCCGAGGCCGGTGGCGCAGTTTCCCTGGGAGTCGGCGTCCACTACCAGTACCCTGTGCCCCCTGAGTCCCATCTGGGCTGCCACGTTGATCACAGAGGTAGTCTTGCCCACTCCTCCCTTCTGATTGATTACGGTAACCACCCTTGCCCTGCCAGAGGGGGTCGGGAGGGAAAGTGGGAGTTCCATTGGCCCACTTGCCCTAGTGGTGCTAACCTGCTCCGCCGCGTTGAGGAGGGGGGCGTCTTGCGACTCCTCCGTCTCGACGAACTCGACGTCGACAACAAGAGGGGCCTTGTCGACCTCGGGGAGGTGGTCTCCCTCTTCATCGGCGTTCATACGAGCGCCTTCGGCGCTCGGAAGGGTGTTCAACGTGCCGATAGATGGGGCGCGAATAATGCCAGAAGGGTCACTACGTGGACGGGCCGTGGGTGTGGACCCATCCTGCCATCCTTCCGGTCTCGGCGTCCATTGCTAGTCTGAGGGTGTGCTCCCTTCCCCCGTCCTCTGGGCTTCCCCAATTCCTGTCCATGAGGATTGTGACCTTGCCTTCAGTGAGAATATCTGCGAAAGTGCCGGAAAGAAGTCCTTCATCGGGGGATGTCAGTAGGTACCCTATCTGGACATCGACAAGCCAGGATCCCTGTGATCCCTCTAGATAAGGGTTCAACTCCGCATACCTTAGATCGTCCAGAAGCCTCTGTTCCAACAGGGACATTGTGAGCGTGTCAGGAACTGCCTCCCTGTTCCAACTGAATGTTCCCGATGGGTGGGTCCCATAGTCGATAATGTCACACCCAGAGCCTATCTCCCTGACGACGGTCCATCCCGATCTATCATCCTCGTTTACCCAGGACATGTTCCACTGTGGAGATCTGGTCGGCTGTGACCAATATGCCTGCCAGATGTACCCAGTGCTCTCGAGGGCGATTGCCAGTTCCGAGGTTGAGTGGTTCACCAGGGTACACTCTATGGCTTCCTCTAGATCGAAGTCTCTGCTAACGGACTCGTCGGGCATCCAGGAAACCCACTGCTTCTGAGATGAGCTGCTTGGCTTGTCATCTCCAGGGCCGGGCCTGCTATCGTATATGGAGTACCACTCAACGTCCTTGGATCCTGTTTTGCTTGACTGCTCTGAGATCTTCATCTTGATCTTGATAGTCCCCTCGGGCAACGACATCGAAGAAACCGTTCCGGCGATGAAACCACAGTTGCTGGTCTCAAGGCTCTTGTCGATGAGGATGTCAATGGTCTGCTCGACCGGCCATGGGCTGCTGCTCTTGACTTTGAGCTCCATGGTGGCGTGGCCCAAGCAGTCATTTACGTCTTGATTCCACATTGTAATTGGGTAAACGTTGCCATACGAGGACTTAGTCTCCGAACCCACTGTCCACCTCCAGTCAGAGTTCCACTGTGGATCATCATTCCAACTACTTCCTTCAGTCAGAACGGAGTCCCCGAAGACATCGTGCAACCCGATTGGAGTTAGAGGGAGCATCAGGGGGGATATCCCATTCAGTCCCGATAGCTCCTCTAAATCGTAAATAATGGAATGTAGATTGGAGGATTCGCCATTGTTATCTGTGAAGTCTACCGACAAATCGGATCGGATGGCCTCCTTCCCAGTAATTTCCACCCACCTCTTGAGGGAAATGTCCGCGGTGTTATCTGGAGAGCTTAGTTTGCCACCGCATTCTCCGCTTGAAGTGAAGGTTCTGAATGTGAGATCCATATTCAAGTCATAATCGATTGACTGCTCAGCGGCAAGGAAATCACGACCATATGCGTCGGGGGAGTTTACTGCACCCACGAAATCTAAGTCCGAAGCGTGCTTAATGTCACTTAGAGTCCCCTCTCTGACTCCTATTTCCCCATCGCCGTGATCTATGGTGATAGCCAATTCATCACATATCTCATCAAGAGCGCTAGGCGAGGTTGCGTCCCTGAGAAGTGAAATCATATCGTCACCCACTATGCTGATTTCCCCCTCACTGATCTGGAAGGACATCTCGTCTCCGTACTTTAGCTGCCTGGCTTGGAATGATGGGTCTGCGCTGAAGAAGTAGAATGCTCCTACTCCCGCAAGCATTACTGCCGCCAATATTGCAGAAATTGGCTTCCAATTCTCGAAGAAGACGTCGAAAGAGGGCAGAACTATCGTCATTGAGGCCTGATCAGCAGGCTCAATTGTTTCTTGGACTTCTTCCTCGACCAGAGTGGAGGACCACGGATCGGGCTCAGGCTCGGGCTCTTCTTCCTCCGGGATTTCCTCTTCCTCTTCTTCGGCGACTACCTCGGCCTCGATGACCTCGGCCTCAATGGCTTCCTGCTCGGGCTCTGACACCCCTCCTCCCTCGAAACGAGCCAGTAGTTTGTCAACAGCATCGCCGACATCAGCCTCCGGAGTTTCCTCCTTGGCATCAATTTCGGTCTGTTCATCTGATTCGCTAGTATTGCCGGAATCCAAGAGCCTGTCAATCAGATCTTGCTTCTTCCCTGAGACGGTCAACCCTAGTTCCCTGCACCTCTCCCGGAGATCGTCGACCTTCATCGAGGATAGTTCCTCGGGGCTCGGCACCTCCCATTCTGGCATCTGACTCACTTACTAGCCGAATAAGGAGGCTTTCAACCCCTTCGCCTTTCTGAACGCTGTAAAGGGCTCTAGCGGCCCTGATTGGGGATTCCGCAAAGCAACAGGCTCAAGAGGGGTTTGTGGTCGGCGGGGGTCATGGAGCCCCGGCTAGTGATACTGTCAAGGGGACCTGAGCTATACAGCACCAAGAGGATGTTCGAAGAGGCTGAAGCTGCTGGCTGGTCAGTACAGATACTCGACCCGCTCAGGCTGACCACGGTGGTCGACGATAGCGGAGTCAGGGTGTTCAACAAGGGCTGGCCAGTGGATTGTGATGCCGTAATTCCCAGAATTGGGAACTCCATTACCGGTAAGGGGGTCCCAATAGTAAAGGCGTTCGAGAGAATGGGAGTCATCGTCCTAAACAAAGGAGACGGGATAACTAGCAGCAGGGACAAGCTGCTTGCCTGCCAGATGATGAACGAGAAGGGCATCCCAGTCCCAATCACCGCACACGTTGGCACTTGGCAGGACACTAGGAGGGCAATATCCAGAGTCGGTGGGACTCCTTGCGTGGTCAAAGTGACAGAGGGCACCCATGGTTCCGGAGTATTCCTAGCGCATACGGAGCAACAAGCCAGACAGTTGGTTTACCAGATGCTAGAGAGGGACATGAGGCCGCTCGTTCAGGAGTACATCGAGGAGTCACACGGGCAGGATGTGAGAGCTTTCGTTGTCGGCGGAGAAGTTGTCGCTTCGATGAGGAGGAAGGCTAGAGGAAGCGAATTCCGCTCAAATTTCCACCTCGGGGCCAAGGTAGAGAAGCTTGAGATTCCGGAAAAGCATGCCGAAATCGCTTGCAGAGCCGCGGAAACTATGGGCCTTGATATCGCAGGAGTCGATCTTCTAGAGTCTTCGAGAGGAGCTCTAGTTCTCGAAGTCAACTCCAGTCCTGGACTGGAGGGGATAGAAGCGGCTTCGGGTGTCAACGTTGCGAGCAAGATTATCCATCATCTGAATCAGGTCAGAGAGCAGAAGGAGTCTCGGGGGAATTCTTCCGAGCCGACGTTGGATCCAGAGAGTGGTGACGAGGGTAAATCAGAGGCCTACTAGGTCTCTGGCGTTTTACAATCGTCCAACAAACGAGCCGCCAAGAATGGTTGGGGAGAGAAGCATTCAAGACCTCGGTGGCCCACTTGGGCTCGTCCTTAGGGACAGGGATGCACCTCCTTTGGGAGCTGAAAGGCGAGGAACATGGTAGAAAGAGAGTTGAATGGCCAGCGGACCAGTACCTGGCCCGGCGTTATTGGAAGAGCCGACCAACTAACAGAGGATGGCTCTTACATTAGCCGGCTTCCCTCAAGGCTGCAGAGGCTTTCGAGTCTGCCTTGGTACGAGTGCTGGGTTCAGCAACTCAGAACAGAGAAAAAGAGCACTCACACAATCAGGGCTTACACGGTTGCTGCCAAGACATTCAGCACCACATGCCTACCAGGGGAAACTGAGAGGGATTGGGGCGAGATGCAATCGATTAGCGTGGAGGACTTCCACGCTATTGCCAATCCGAATGGTGGGAGAATGGATGCATGGATGAATGGACTGGGGGAGCTGAGGCCCGCCTCCCTGAATGCGAGGATAGCGGCAATTTCACATCTTTTGGGATGGTTTGGGCACACCGTTCCTGACTGGATACAGAGGCCCACGCGAAGGAAGACGCTACCCAGGACGCTTGGGCGATCAGAGCTCAGTAGGCTCAGAAAGGCGGCTGGGAACTCAGAAGACCCGTTGTCTTCACCGGTGGTCACAATACTTCTAGACACTGGGCTCAGAGTGTCAGAGCTTTGTGGCCTGGATATTGAGGATCTTGATCTAGAGGACCTATCTGCTCTTGTGATAGGAGGAAAGGGGGAGAAGGACAGGACCGTGCTTTTCACCGAGGCCACAGTAAAGGTCGTGGAGGCATGGATGCCAATAAGGAGGTCCAGGAACAAGCTTAGCTCGGAGGGACAGGAGGAAAGGGCATTGTTGCTATCGAGCCGAGGGAGGAGGATGAATCCGAGGTCGGTCCAGAAACTGATAGACAGGCTAGCAGAGGCATCCGATATTCCAAAATCTAGGCTGAGTCCTCACACACTTCGACACACCTTCGCCACAGGACTACTGGAGCGCGGCGCTGACTTGGTAACCATCCAGCGTCTTCTAGGCCACTCGAGTATAGCGACAACAAGGGTTTACCTCGAGATAGGAGACCAGACGCTGAGAGAGATATACCATCGCGCTCAGAATAGCCCGCCTCTTGCTGAATTGCTAGACGAGATGAGTGGCGATTCATCAGATTCTGATCTACTGGGCCATGAAGTGGTGCAACAAGTAGAGTGACTACTTGCTTGCCGGGTTCTTTTTGTTCGACCTCTTATCAACTGTTTCCGGACCCTTCCACTCCCTGCTAGCATCGGCCTCGTTTCCCGAGTGGCCAGGTATGGGGCAATGCTTCCCTGACCTGCATCTGCTGCAGTTGTCTCGAGGGGGGTGGTCCACCACTTTCTGAAGGCGGCCGTACTTCCTTCGAGGCATGTGGTTCGTTAGGCTAGGAGGGACTTAGCGATTACTAGACGCGCAATGTTCAATCAGAGTGACCGCAACAGTGGCACGTGGCAGGTGATGGGCCAGTTGGCATGGATCCAGTTCGAAGCGTGCTTTACGCCCAAGTAATGGATGGAAATCCAAGGATGAAGATAGATGGAGAGGGTTACCTACGACAGGTGAATTGGCCGGGAGTGGGCAGGGAGGTCTACCTCGGAGATGTCGCCAAAGCCTCCCTCCGATCGATGGGCCCTCACGATCCGCCGCAGTTCTCAGTTGAGCCTGGCTACGATGAACAAAGATGGGAGCTTACCTCGACAGCCGGGGAGTTGGGCATCACGATAGTTAGCGACTCTTACTGGGGGTTTGGCCTCTTTGCTAGGTGCTTCCTGAACAGGATTGAGCTTACAGGTCCGCTTGAGCTCCGGGCTAGGTGCGTGCATGACATCATTTCATCCCTAGGAAGGAACCCCTGGGAGGCGGTAAGAGTTAGGAAGTTCGAGAAGGCCACCAGTGGGCTCATTGGAGATCATGGCTCCTCTTGGTTGGATCTGGAAAGAAGGGCGAAGGAAGACATGAATGAGGAAATAATTGAGCTAGAGGAGGCGGTTAAGTCACTCAGAGGGAAGGAGGGGGGGATTGGTGGCATCCTAGACTCCGCATCGCAGGCACTGGACGAGGCTAGGGCGGCATTGTCCGACAGGAACGCTCCCGCTGTCGAGAGAGCGCTTGGAAGGGCGGCGAGTGCGATTGTCGAGGCCGACCCGAGCACAGAGGTTCGCTCGTCAGAGTACATTGCTTCAAGGCCTGGGAAATTAACGAAGAGCGTCGTTCCTGTCTTTGACGAGGTGGGGGCCGGAGAGCTCCTCGAGGATGACGTTCCCTTCGTTGACCTCTCTGAGGAAGAGTGAACCCCTAGAACAACGAGCCTATCCAAGAGAGGACTCCGTGGTTAGCGAGATAGATAGTTACGGAGAAAACTATGCAGGCAGCATAAATCGAGGTCTTGGAAATCTGAATGGCGTCCTCGGACTCCTCGTCGAAGTACCTGATCAGCCCAGCCGCTTGCTGGATGCCACTGCCCTTCTTCTCCTTCGCCATCGGCCCGCGCACCTGCCCTCACTATTTCAAGCCCGCTAAGATGCAAATCATGGCTCTAGAGTCTCAATTAGCACGCATCCACCATCCAATTCGACGATTCTGGAGGCGGCGCTGACCGCAGTTTCAAGGCCGGCGGTCATCAGTATCTCCCTTCTAACCCCCACTTGATTCTGGAATACCAGCCGATGGCTTAGCATCTCTAGCACGTCGTGGTCCACTATCTGCCATATCCAATCATCCCCCTCAATGGTGACTAGCGCTTCCACGGGAACGAGTGGTCCCTGCTCCCTACCATTCGCCTGTGCTCTTTCTACCAATTCTACCAATTTTCTCGTTGCTCCATTAGCATCCATGCAGACAGGTTCGCCTGCGTTTTCTGCTATCCTTCTCCTGAGTACCCTCACTTGCATCCCACCTGCGACAACAGCCGCAAGGCCAGAGCGGTTCGTTGGAGGTTTAACCGTTTACCATCCTGATCGGTACGGGAAGGGGAAAATCGTAGTCTATCCGAGAAGCCGTTCCTCCGTGTGCTTGATGCACTGTGAACGGACCGGTGAATCATGGCAGGGGCGGATGCGACATGGGAGGACATGGCTGCCAACAGTGCCCTCCTGCGTGCAGTCGGTTGCTGGAGAGAAGATCCTAATGTTTGGCTGGACGGATCATTCGAAAGACTCCCGGAGACAGTTAGAGTAAATCCACTTAGGCCCGATAGGGTATGGGTTGAGGGTTGGCTAGAGCAAGTCGGTGCCAAAGAAATTGAGTGGTTCAATGGGCCCGGGAGTGCCTGGGAGTTCCCATTCCATAGAGGCAAGGCAGAAGGGGAGGTGAGGAGGATTCTAACCGCCCTTCACGAGACCGGTCGAGTCACTAGACAGGAAGCTGTGTCGATGATTCCGGTGTTGGCCATGGGAATTGAGTCGGGCAACTTAGTCCTAGACATGTGTGCCTCCCCTGGATCCAAGACCACTCAGATTTCAGAGCATCTTTCTGACAGAGGGATGGTGGTTGCTAACGAGGTCGTTAGTTCGAGGGTGAATACCCTAGTCTCGAATGTTCAGAGACATGGCTCCAGGTCTTCGGTAGTAGTCAACCACGATGGTAGGCACATTCCGAGGATGCCAGATGATGGCTTCGAAAGGGTACTGGTAGATGCTCCCTGTTCGGGCTCTGGTACTACCAGGAAGAATCCTGAGATTTGGGACAAGTGGTCTCCCTCTGTAGGAAGGTCCCTTCAAAGACTCCAGATTGACTTGCTCGGAAGAGCATTGAGCGTGGTTAGGCCAGGGGGTCGTGTAGTTTACTCGACGTGCTCCCTGGACCCTATAGAGAATGAAGCCGTGGTAGCTGAAGTTCTGAGGAATAGTAGCGGGTTTTCTCTATTGGATAGTTCGAAATTCCTAGAGGGGGTCCCTGGGGAAGGCGGAATGACATCATGGCCCGTGTTGAAAGAGGACGGCACAATATCCGAAGGAGAGGAATCAGAGGGGTCAATGGCGCCTCCCAAAGAAGATTGGATTTCTGAGTCACTAACTAACTGCATGAGGGTGTGGAACGACAGGATTGGAGGAGGCGGATTCTTCATCGCAATTTTTGAGAAATCCCCTGAAATGGAATACTCTTGGGGCGAGCCCAAATTCCGCCAGAGTCCTTCGGATACCAAAGAAGACCTGCCCAGCTCACCACAGCCAATAGGAGAGGGAGTCAGTAAGTCCGTCAAAGAAGCATGGGGGAACGTTCCACCAAACCTTTGGTCCAGGGGAAAGAAGATCCTGTGGTCCACTCCGGAGGTCACCGATGTTTGGTCTTCAGATAGGAGAATCAGGGGCGGTCGCACGGTTGTTCCTGGTGGGAGATGGAGGCCTCTCAAGGTAATCCACATCGGCCTTGAGACGGCCCGGGTTAGGAAGGGACAGGTGGATCGTATTGTCGCCAAAGCCGCTGGCGCCCTAGTCAACGAGATTAGTAGTGGATTCACGGAGATTGGCCAGGGAGCAATAGATAGCGTGCTGCTTGGGCAAGAGCCCGTACCATCTACGATAGAGGGGCTGGAAGGATTACAGGGTGGCCACGTTCTGACTTGTGGGGACCTGTGCATTCCCATTTGGATCGGCGGGAGGGTCAGTTTGATGCTGAGCGATTCAGAGAAAACGATCATTCACGCCCAGAGGGGGTTCGTTGACCAATTGGAGGAAGAGTAAGACTAACTCGTTGAACGAACGTCTATCTTGGATCCAAAGAAAATGGCATATGTTCAATAGCCTGACCTCTAAACTATGTTTCCGGGTGAGTGGTTTGATTGATGATACCGACCGAAAAATAATCTCGGTTCTAGAGAAAGATGCCAGAGCGTCGCTCCGTAAGATTTCGGAGGAGGTCGGCGTGGCTCTCGGCACAGTGAGCAACAGGGTGAGCAAGATGGAGGAAAGCGGCGTCATACTGGGTTACGCGGTGAGGCTGGATCCAGACAAGCTGGGCTGGGGCCTCAATGTGGTAGTTGGACTAAGGATAGAGAAGGGGAGGCTGATTGAGATTCAGGAGAAAATTGCAAGGGACAGACGAGTTTGCGGGGTTTACGATGTCACTGGTGACTACGACTCAATGGTAATAGCAAGAGCGCAGAATAGGGAGGATCTAGATGACCTCACCAAGAATGTGATGTCAATTGATGGGATAGAAAGATCTGTCACTCATCTGGTCCTAAACACAGTCAAAGAGTCCCCTCCGACTCCTCCGGAGAATTAGCGGCAATCAAAGGGAGAAGTGTCGGTGCATGAGGCAATAGAGATTCTATTGTCCTACCTTCTGGCTTCATTACCCTCATCAGAGTCTTTCTCATCTCCTCATCCACGGTGACATCCAGAGACATTAGTCGGTCCCTGATGGACTTCTGCAGCTGTCCACCGGTCCTGTCCCAGTCCATTGCTAAAATTATGGAGGGGCCCTTGTCAATGATGTTCCTAGTCCCATATGTATCTAGAAGGTAGGCGATGAGTTTCGATCTTGTCCAACCCCGGTTTACCTTCTCAATAGTTCCGGAGAATCCCAACGCCCTTAGTGCCCTCTCATCTTTGGGCCCTTCAACTATCACTGGACAGTGGCTTCCGCCCTCCTCCGTAGGGGCGTTCCTAGAAATTGATTTGGCGATTGATTTGGCAGCCTTATTGAATCTAATTTCGCGGTCCCGGGGACCTTCTCTGGCAGACAAATTGGACCCCTCCCTCTCACAAGAAATGGGGTTATGATTTGTAGTTGTTCAACACCATAGCGGCATTTCGCGATGGTGACTTTTCCGTATTGCTTATGAGGGGAATTCACACGCGTAGGCACGGGGAGCATATTGACGATACAGAACGCTCTCTTTGATGGTTTGTGGGACTACTACATCTGGATATCTCTAGTTGTGTCGGTATTCACCTTCACTTGGCTATACCATCACTCATTCTGGTATCGATCTGAAGAGGGAGTTGAGCATGAAAATCCAGATGAGATTGCGGTTGGAGTTTTTCCGAAGCACAATGACGATATGAAGTTGGAAGTAGCTTGGACGGTTGCCCCATTTCTGTTGATTGTATGGTTAACCTACATCTCCTGGATGCCGTTGGCTTCAGTATGGGCCCCAATAGACGATGCCGACTACCACGGGTTCGAATGCGAAGAAGGGCAATCATCCAATAACGAGCTTGTGGGCGAGGGATACAACGCCATAGTTGAGTCAGAATGCTACCATGTCATGGAAATCACGGGTAAGCAATGGGTTTGGCAGTTTGACTGTCTAGATCTGGCCACTGATTTATGCAGCACGAGTAGCGATACGATAGAGGTCTACGGCACTGTGCCGGTTCTTCATCTGAAAGAAGGCGAGACCTATTTGGCGATAATGAGCTCGGAGGACGTTACTCACGCACCATGGTTCTTAGGCCTGGGGACAAAGGAAGACGTGCAATACAACGTCCAAACATCTCTTTGGTTGACAATTGTCGAAGGGACGTCGGACCAAGTAATACTCTGTGCTGAATACTGTGGTGATGCCCACTCAATCATGGCAGCTAAGTTGGAAATTCACTCGTAGGTGGTAAGTTATGAGAACAAAAATCGGCAGGAGCTTAGTCGTTCTTGCCGTACTTTCAGTTGCTATGCTTATCGCTCCAGCAGCGGTTTCATACCCGACCGGTGTCAATGGGGTTGCACAAACTGGTTGCAACTGCCACGGGGCAGTGGCCAACTCGGATGTGGCACCATCTATTAGTGGGCTTCCAGACCAGTACAACTACTCAGAGGAATATGAGATAGTGGTTTCTTTCACAGGAGGGCCTGCGAACGCTGCTAATTCCAACCAAGGGGGTTTCAACCTCTGGGTAAGTGATGGGGAGCTCGCTCCGATCGACGCTACGGCTCAAGCATACGGAGCGAACGAGGTCAGTCATACCGAGGCGGGCAATGACCAGACATCATGGACTCTAACCTGGACGGCCCCGTCTGGAGATAGAAACGTCGAATTCATCCTGCACGTGAACTCAGTAAATGGGAACGAGGATGGGAACAACGGAGGTAGCTCGGGGGACCTGTGGAACAAACTGTCTGCAAAGGTCTCTCCGCCAATATTAGTTCTCGAGGAGGCCGATCCATTCGTCGTCCTATCTACCCTGATCGTGGTATCTGCTGTCCTACTCATAATCACCCTTACCTATGTCTTCTACAGAACCAACCCCGAATCTTTCACATGGGAACATTTCGCACCTTGGATTTCCGAGTGGTTGACCAGTACTGATCACAAGAAGGTAGGGACGCTATACTTCGTAGCTGGCATGTTCTTCCTGGGTGTCGGTGGCATCATGGCGATGATGATCAGGATACAACTCGCGGTTCCGGGAAATGACTTCCTCACCCAGGACCAGTACAATCAGTTCTTCACCCTCCATGGGACTACGATGATATTCCTTGCAGCGATGCCTCTGATTAACGGATTCGCGAATTGGATGGTGCCACTTCAGATTGGGGCCCCAGACCTAGCACTTCCTCGGATAAACGCGATGTCTTTCTGGCTACAACCAGTTGCCGCCCTTCTGATCTTCACTGGCGTATTCTCAGGTTCGGGTGCAGATACGGGGTGGACTGGTTATGCTCCATACGTTGTCAGCGAGACGGCTCACCTTGGAACTACGATGTGGGTAGCTGGACAGATAATGCTAGTAGCGTCGTCGACCCTCACTGGTATCAACTTCCTTACCACAATCGCAGTCATGCGTGCACCGGGTATGGGATGGCTGCAGATGCCCCTATTCACTTGGTCAATCCTAATTGCAAACCTGATGCTTTTCCTGTCGATACCGGCCTTCGGTGTTGGACTAATCCAAGTGTACCTGGACAGGGTTTTTGGAACGGCATTCTACGACGTTTCAGCTGGTGGAGACCCGTTGCTATGGAGTCACCTGTTCTGGTACTTCGGGCATCCAGAGGTCTACGTTGTCATAGTTCCTGCATTCGGGGTAATTTCTGAAGTCATAGCAACAAGCGCTAGGAGATCCATCTTCGGATACCGTTCCATGGTATATGCGATGGCGGGAATTGGTGTTGTTTCCTTCATTGTCTACGGCCACCACATGTTCACCAGCGGAATGAGCCCTACACTCAGGTTCGTCACTATGCTCACAACTATGCTAGTGGCGGTTCCAACGGGAATCAAGATCTTCAATTGGCTGAAGACCATGCATGGGGGATCTCTGGTGTATAGGACCCACACGCTCTGGACCCTGGGCTTCTTGGTTACATTCACTCTAGGAGGGATATCAGGGATGTTCTTCCCCTCGATAGCCATGGATCTGCATCTTCACGAGTCTTACTTCGTGGTAGCGCACTTCCACTACGTACTAGTTGGAGGCACCGTTTTCGGATTCTACGCGGCGATATACTACTGGTGGCCCAAGATGACTGGCAGGATGATGGACGAACGGCTTGGGGTGATTCACTTCCTGACTGGTTTCATCTCATACAACGCACTGTTCTGGCCGATGCACAGACTAGGAG
>CAYFGD010000019.1:0-16169 GCA_964342715.1 uncultured Candidatus Poseidoniales archaeon
AGCAGCCACTCTCGAGCCCGGTGCAAACGGCACCATTCCGATGATTTTCAAGAACACCGGTAATCAAGTAGCAACTTGGAATCTCGGGGCATCATTCGCCGATACCACATGGGGGATGGAGAACCTCGAGTGGTACGACGATTCGGGCCAGCTTGTAACAAGCCTCGAACTTCAAGTCAATGAGGAGACCCCACTGAATGCAAAGGTCATAGCCCCAGATCAAATTTCCCCTGGCGTCTACGAGATCACTTTGATTGCCAGTGGAAGGGCTCCCGCGAATTTCATGGCTGTATGGAATATGAACATTGAGATCCCAGTAAGTTACGACATAGAGATCATCCCATTCGTCACTCAATATGAGGCGCCGGCAGACGGATTCTTCAGATCGATAGAGATACTCTTGGTGAATCACGGAAACTCGGAAGAGTCCTATGATCTGTACTTGGATGCAAATTGGCACCTCGGCCTTTCACTCAATACTCAGCGCACTCTTGGAATCACCCCATTCGGAGGGGACACTACAGTGTTCCTTCAGCTCCCCATGCCTTACGGGATAGAGCCCGAAACCTACGAGATCACCATCATCGCCAGGAGCGTCAGTGACCCAAGCCACGAGGAGCAGAAGAAAGTCTACCTGACCGTCCCAGAGACCCACCTCGTAGATGTAGAGGATCTAGACATGCTCGAGGAGGTTTTCAGGGGCGGGGACCCTCCACGTTCAGTTAGTTGGGAAGTTACCAATGATGGGAACGTCGATGACGCCTTCTACATCGATTTCGATCACCTCCCAGATGTCTCAGTGGAAGCAATGAACCTCGTGACAGACGGCAATGGGGACAGGACCCCGTTTATCCCGGCAGGAGGCTCATTCAATATCACGGTCCTGTATTCATTCGGGGACGACGCCTTTGGCGATCGTTCGATCACTCTGACCGCGTCGAGTAAGGAAGCCGCCTTGTCTGGCGCTTCATCCACTGGTTCCGGATTAGCTGAATTCCATGTTGGAGATCAGGGATGGATAGTTTTGCTTCCACCTAATGACGTCACTATTTCTGAGGAGGATAATGACATAGAACTGACTTTCTCAGTCAAGAATAACCACCCGACAGATTCACAGCTCGTCAGGACCGATGTGGATAGGGACTCGGACCTATTCTTCAACATAGTAAATGCTAGGATAGAGCAGGAAGACAGAGACTTCGTCTTGGATACGGGTGCGACTAGGCAAGTCACGGTTACCCTACACGTCACACAGGAGAACCTCGACTCGTTGGCCGAGGATGAAATGACTTTCGAACTAACTTTGGATGTCGACTCTGATATCGATAAGATTTCCAGGACCGTCATGATCACATTGGTCAGGCCTGTGCCCATAGAAGAGGGTCCAACCGCGCAAGAAGCCGCTTGGTTCGGAGGCAATGTTTTGTTCCTTTTGGTCGGAGTGCTAGTGATAATGGGTGTCCTTTTGGTCGCGGCTAGAACGCTTAGATCAGCAACCTCGCCACTAGAGGAGATTTCCACACTGGATGACTACGAAATGACCGTGTCGGGTAGTGGATGGGCGGAAGACGGGGTGCCTCAGGCTCCATCACTCCCATCGTCCGATCAAGTAGCTAACTCAATGTATGGTGGAGCTAAGGAGATCTTCGAACAGCCTCCTCCCCCAATGCCCGAGCCCGAGCCGATGCCCGAGCCCGAGCCGATGCCCGAGCCCGAGCCGATGCCTGAGCAAGAGGAAATCGAACTGCCCTCCGGAGCCCCTCCGCTCCCAGAGGAAGGGCTCCCAGAGGGATGGACTATGGAGCAGTGGGTACACTATGGTCAGAGGTGGCTGGACCAGAATAAGTAGGATATTTCTCCCCGACAACTGTCGAAAGTCATGTGCGAGTCCTTATGACCCCCCCTAAGGTGCCCCAGTCCCCGAATTCCGGAGCGTGAGCGTACATGTACACTGGACAACAGCCAATTTTCATCCTAAAGGAAGGCACAGAGAGAACTAGCGGAAAGTCTGCTCAGAGCAACAACATAGCGGCCGCAAAGGCCGTCGCCGACGCTGTCCGTTCAACCCTTGGTCCTAAGGGGATGGATAAGATGCTAGTAGACAGCATGGGCGATGTTGTAATCACTAATGATGGAGCCACCATTCTCAAGGAGATGGACATAGAGCATCCTGCCGCCAAGATGATTATCGAAATCGCCAAGACACAAGAGCAGCATTGCTATGATGGGACTACCAGTGCCGTGGTAATTGCTGGCGAGCTCCTCAAGAGGAGCGAGGACCTAATTGAGCAGAATGTACACCCGACAGTAATCTGCGAGGGTTTCAGGCTGGCCGCCGAGAAAGCTTCGGATTTGATAGATTCACACGCCCTAAAGGTCAACAAGGGCGTACTGAGGGAGGTCGCCAAGACCGCACTAACTGGGAAGAGTGCAGGGGCAGTGAAGGAATTCCTCGCAGACATTAGCGTTGACGCTGTAATGGCTGTCGCACAGACGAGCTCTGGACACACTGTCGTAGATGTGGACGATATCAAGATCCAGAAGAAACAGGGCGGCTCGATCAGGGACAGCACATTGGTCGATGGAATTGTACTTGACAAGGAAAGAGTTCACAGTGGCATGCCAAGATCAGTCTCCGATGCCAATATAGTACTGGTCAATTCCGCAATAGAAGTAAAGAAGACAGAGGTCGATGCCAAGATACAGATTACGGACCCCAACATGCTGTCTCAGTTCTTAGACGAAGAGGAACAGTATCTGAAGTCACTAGTTCAGAAGTTCGAGGAAGTAGGCGCCACTACGGTGATCTGTCAGAAGGGAATAGATGACCTAGCCCAGCACTATATGGCGAAATCCGGAATTTTCGCTATTAGGAGGGCCAAGAAGAGCGACATGGAGGCACTTTCCAAGGCCACAGGTGCAAGGATAGTTACCAACATAGATGACTTGTCTTCCGATGACCTCGGATCCGCCGCAAACGTAGAGGAGAGAAAGATTGGTGATTCCGACATGGTATTCATTGAGGGGTGCCCGGAGGCAAAAAGCGTCTCCGTTCTCATCAGAGGGGGCACCGAACACGTAGTTGACGAGATTAAGCGCGCATTCGATGACGCGGTTGGTGTTGTCGCTGTGGCACATGAGGATGGTGCAGTTCTGACCGGCGGCGGCTCAGTCCTGGCTGCGATTAGTAGAGATCTGCGATCTTATGCAGAGGGAATCGGAGGTCGAGAACAGATGGCCATAGAGGCATTCGCAGGAGCGCTTGAGGTTATTCCAAGGACGCTTTCTGAGAATGCTGGACTAGATCCTGTAAACACAATAATCGACCTTAGGAAGGCGCACTCGGAAGGTAAGTCAAACTTCGGAGTTAATGTGTATGAAGGAGGGGTAGCCGACATGTCAAAATCAAAGGTACTAGAGCCTAGTAGGGTTGTTGAGCAGGCCATTCAGAGCGCGTCCGAGACAGCGGTCATGATACTCAGAATCGACGATGTAATTTCCAGCAGAGGAGTTTCCCCCGACGGGGCTGCCGACTTTGACGGACTAGAAATGTGATAATCCGGTCCTCGAAAAACCTACTTGCTTGTCAACTTGGCAGATAGATCGGACTGAATAGGCATCATGTTCAATAATCGGTGTCTATTGGAAAGATTACCCAGCCTTAGGCTGGGTAGGTGATATCATGTCTGAAGGCCTCCCGCTTCTGATTCTTTTCGGGTCCCAGTCGGGAAACGCAGAGGACTTGTCTTCCAAGGCAGCCAAGCAGAGTAAGCAGTTCGGCCTTTCCCCTACGGTCAAGGGTATGGACGAGATCGAATTATCCGAACTGCCCTCATTCCAGCGCGTATTGATTTACTGCAGCACATGGGGAGAGGGGGAGCAGCCAGACAACGCAGAGGATCTTTGGCAGGCCGCTTCGGCAGAAGGCGCCCCCTCGATGGAAGGGTGCCACTTCGCCGTCTGCGCACTTGGTGACACCTCCTACGAATTCTTCTGCGAGTCAGGGAAAGAATGGGATGGGTGGTTTGAGAAACAGGGCGCCAAGAGACTAGTCCCCCGAATCGATTGCGACGTCGATTATGACAAGCCAGCGGCCCAATTCACCACGGACGCTCTTTCACACTTCGCTGCGGTGGGAGCAGATGGTGTCTACGTCGAGTCAAATGTAGGCTCCGCATCGGCAGAAACAGCCGTCCAGCCCCAGTCATCAGACGATTCATCCACGGCTCCAGAGGAGGTTGAGCTAGTCGGAGGAGGGGTAGATGAGTTGCTAACTTCGGGGGATAGGTCCTTGGATATTCTATTCGGATCCCAGTCTGGGAACTCTGAGGCCCTAGCAGCCAAGTTCGCCAAGCAAGCCAAATCATATGGCCTGGAGGGGGCCGTACATGACATGGATGGCTTCGACTTCAACTCTCTTTCCTCCAAGAAGAGAGTCATCATCGTATGCTCGACATGGGGGGAAGGGGAGCAGCCTGACAACGCGGAGGAACTGTGGCAGTTCGCCAACTCAGATGCTGCATCAAGGATGGAAGGAGTCCACTTCGCCGTCTGCGCACTTGGTGACACCTCCTACGAATTCTTCTGCGAGTCAGGGAAAGAATGGGATAGGCAACTCGAGAATTTAGGAGCGACCAGGATCATTGATCGATTGGATTGCGACGTGGATTATGACGCCCCAGCAGCCGAGTGGGCATTGGATGCACTACCATGCCTAGCTGCCGTTGATAGCACAGGCCTGTTCCATGAAGAAATGGTGGATTCCATCAAGCAGTTCGCCAGTGGCTCTTCAGGAGCAGAAGGAGAAGACGGTTTCACCGTTCCATCACTCCATGCTGAGTCCATCCAAGTGGAGGTTTCCGTGTTCCGATATGATCCTGAGGCAGCTTCGACTGGAACCGACTCATGGGCTTGTGTTTTCCCAGGGGAGACCTCGGTTCTAGATGTGCTGAGGGCGATCAAGGCCACTCATGACGGTTCCCTGACTTTCAGAGACGGGACCTGTGACGACCCATCAACAGCCATCTCAGTAAATGGCAGGCTCATTCTCCCCGGTCGAGTTAGAATTGACTCTATCGCTAGCCCCAAGGGCGACTCCTACAGGGTGAAGATTGACCCAATTCCCGGTTCCGAGGTAATACGCGATCTTGTTGTCGACCATTGGGCCTTGGAGAGGAAGAGGGAATCTTCCGATCCATGGATGGTAGCCTCCACTAGGGAGGGTTTCCAGACTTCACAGGGAGTCATGGGAACAATGAAGCCAGCCATTGCAACTAGACTTCATTCACTGGTAGACTATGACAGTGCACCATTACTGCATGCCAGTTCAGATGCGGTCCCTCATGCAAATGGATTCTTGGGCCCCGCGGTGATAGCTAGCTCATGGGCGAGAAGGTGCGATCCTCGAACTGCTCCAGAGAGGAAGAATGAGATAGAGGGAATTATCGGCTCCAAGAATGGAATTAAGGCGGAAACAGATCTAGCTCCAATATCCCGGAGGGGTGGTTATTCGTCAGCAGTTTCGGAGGCCCTCCTGGAGGCTCGAACAAATGCCTTGGAAAATGACTCTTTCAACGGCCTGCATGGGAAGCATGTCTGGTGGTATTGCTGGACTGTGAAAAGTAGCGGCAAGGTCAATGATACCGTTCTTTACAGACAGGTACTAGGGCCAATTGGACTTCTGGGTAATCTTTTCTCAGGTGTCACGGCAAGAATGGTACTCGGATTCACTAGGACAGGAGGGAGCATCCTCAATGATATTCTGGGGATGGTGGCTCCTCCTGCCGGTATCGGAAAGATGCCAAGGCAGTTCAATTCATCAGTCGAGGACCATCACCAGGTCGTCGCTATTTTCAACGAAATGGATGGTAGGTTCTGATGGCTCTGAAGTACGCATACCATCCAGGTAATGTCGCTCACAGTGGATCTCCCGAGGTCGCTGAAACGATGAATCCGATTGCGAGGTCACTGGGCCTCCAACTCACTCCTCTCGAAGGAGCAACTTCTTGCGGCGCAGGTATAATCAGGCAGGCAAATAGGAACCTGCAGATTACCTTGAACGCCCGTACCTTCGCAATGGCCGAGTCCTTGGGTCTCGAGATCCTCACCCCCTGTGCTGCCACTGCAGGTAATCTACAGGAAGATCTAGACTCACTAAGGAACGACCCCCTTCTCATGCAGGAGGTAAATGACATACTTCTGAGAACCTGTGGAATGACATTTTCAGGTGAGACAGAGGTAAACCACCTTCTCCATGTCATAGTAGATGAGATAGGTCTCGACAAGATCGAAAAAATGGCGATCAACCCTTTCAAAATGAGAGTAGCCGGCTACTACAGCCCATATATCCAGAGAAAGGGGGCATGCGGCGAGGATGATGTTCATGATCCAGAATACATGGAGAGACTAATCACGGCCCTCGGGGGAATCGCCGTTGAATGGGAGGGGCGGACCACCAGCGTGGGAGCACCAGGAATTCTCTCAGAAGAGGCAACGGTTTTGAGGCAGGCAGCAGCAGTTATCTCAGAGGCCAAGGAAGAGGGCGCGGATTTGATAGTCAGCTCCTGCAACTTGTCCCATTCGGTTCTTGACATCTACCAAGGAAAGGCCGGAAGGTCTTCAGGCATGAGCACCAACATCCCGGTAATCCATTTGACCGAGATGCTTTCATTCGCTTTCGGGCACCACAACTCCAGGTTTGCCCAACTTAGGACAAGAGTCGCGGTAATTGGCGACTAGCCTCAGAAGTCTTCCAAGCCAGATTGGCCCCTTGGTCTGAATGTGCTTGGGTCGAGAGGCCCTGTGCGAATCCTCGTCCCAATTGGTGCATCCGCCTTATCTTCTTCAATAAGTTCAGGACGATTCCTATCCCTCTCTGCGACGACAAAATCGGAGGCCGGGATTCGCGACTCCCCGAGGACCGTGAATGAGCCAAGATTTGACAAATCTGAATGATGGCCTCGGGGAAGTCCTCTTCTGACTCTGTGAACGGCCCTCTGCATCCCCTGTTCCTTCCTCTTCGCGGCTGCCATTGAGCCTTCATCGCGAGTGTCTTCGGCGATTAGCACAACTACCTCGCCAAGCCGCCTTCGACCAGTCCTCCCTCTTCTTTGGATTGTCCTAATCTCGCTTGAAACTGGCTCATAGAAAATCACCAAATCTGCTGCAGGTATGTCCAAGCCCTCTTCGCCAATCGATGTGGCAAGTAGGACATTTGACTCCCCCGACCTGAAACTGTCCAATCTCTCAACCTGCCTCTTCGGAGACAAACCCTCCCTGCCCCCTCTTCTGGACTGCCCAACAAACTGAATCGATCTAACTCCATCCAGCCCAACAAGGGCCCTGTCGAGTGAATTTATCGTGTCTCTGTAAGTGGCGAATACAATCACCCTGGAATCATTGTCCCTCCTTATTCGTTCCCTTACCAGCCTTCTTACCGCTCCCATCTTGGTATGAGACTCTTCCATTCCAGAGAGTTTCTTTCTAATGTCCCTGATACGTGGATCCCTGAGGAATGCGAGAACTGACTTCTTCCGCCCTTCCTCCTCATTCTCCATCCTATCTAGAAACTCCTTAGAGGCCGAAATACCCTGACTAAGTAGGCAGTTAATTAGGTGATGAAGCCTCATTGCGGTCGCTATCTGCGACATGGATTTGTATGCACTGGACTCGCCTCTGGAGATTGCAACCTGTGACCTATCCATTGCGTTTGAAAGTCCTGAGTAACTTATCGCTCCGGTCATTACATACCTGCCAAGCCTCCTTTGCTGATCCACAATTCCAGTTTGCCAAAGTATGAGAGGCTCCGCAAGATCTCTGATCTCTTGGGGCACCCTGACGGAAATTTCATCCACTTCTAATTCAGAAAGGTACTCGCTCAGCATCGGCTCATCGGGTCCTCTGATGTGTATCCTACCTGCCCTCATCCTGGAGCAAACCTCTCTAACATCCTCGGCCCTGTACCCAGGACTGGCTGTAGCCCCTAGGATTAGGGGCTCTTCCCGCATTGACAAGTACATGTCAGTAACCATGGCCATAGCATGGCTACCTGTACAATGGTGAACCTCATCCAATACCAGTATGCAACAATCTGAGAGATCAAGAGCCCCCCTTTCCACATCATTTCTGACAACTTGGGGAGTCGCCACAATCAATTTTGATGACCCCCAAACTCCATCTCTCTTTGAGGGGGGGTCCTTCCCCGTCACAGAAATCGCCTCAGTCCGTCCTTTGAGATCAATAACCTCGGAAATCCCATTGAGATGCTGCTGAACCAATGCAACCGTGGGAGCAACCATCAACGCCCATCCTCCATTTCGATTCAGTGACTCCACTATGGCCATCCAAGCAACTGCCGTCTTCCCCGCTGCCGTAGGCAAGACTAGCATCATTGAACCAGAAAGGGCCTCATCGACCGCTTCGAGTTGGTAAGCACGGGCCTCTATCGTTCCCTCGGAGAGGAGTGGATGGCTCACAGTTGGTTGCACGGATGTGGTAGGTCACATTCAGGGTTGAAAATTGTTTCATAGGGAAAATTCTCGTTTACCACCCCTATGGGGTGTGCCAAACACATCCCGATTCGTTCATATAGGGTATGTTTGTCGCAAGGCCGCTCACTACGTGAGGTACCAGACACCTGTAGGCTCTGCAAAAGCATCCTCGGAACCGGCTGACCACTCGGAAAGCTGGCGTGGTGTCACGGTGCTTCCCTGACGTATTGGGCCCGGTAAAGGCCGTTTACGGCCTGAATCGGTTATACAAGGAGGACTAGAAATGGCCGACAAGAGTAGACCCCGCCGAGGCAGCATGGGCTTTAGCCCTCGGAAGAGGGCGCTCAGGAAATACGGCAGAATTCAGGCATGGCCGGAAACTTCCGAATCAGAAATCAGAGTTCTTGGATTTGCAGGGTGGAAGGCCGGCATGACGCATGTCCTCCTCAGGGATACCAACAGCAACTCTACTTCCGCTGGCCAGGAGATCCGTAAGGCCGTAACAGTTGTGGAATCACCTCCAATGAAGGTTCTAGCAGTCAGGGGGTACAGAATGACCCCATACGGGATGCAAACTGCTGGGGAAGTTTGGGCTGACATGAGCGAATCAAGTCCTGATGGCCTAATGCCTAGGTATGCAAACCAAACACGTGGGGAGAGGGATGCAGAACAGGGTAGGAAGCCAGCAAAGAGGGGCGGAAGAATACCGGTCAGATCCGGCTCTCCCGATGAAGCAATGGATTCACTGAGGAATTCCGATTTGTGTGATGTAAGGCTAATTGTGGCTACTCAACCTTCCCTGGTGAAGAGCGTCCCGGGAAAGACCCCCGAGATTATGGAGGTCGGCCTTACTGGAGGGGGCATCGATTCAATGATGGATTGGGCCAGTGGAAGGCTAGGAGCCGAGATAACTGTCGAGGACGTTTGGCAGGCAGGCCAGGATGTCGACGTTGTCGGGATTACTAAGGGCAAGGGTTGGCAAGGGGCCGTTAAGAGATGGGGCGTGAAACTCCTAAGTCACAAGAACAGTAAGCGCCGACGTCAGGCCGGAAACCTAGGCGACTTCGGTACTGGCTATGTGAGAAAGACTGTTCCCCAAGCGGGACAGGTGGGATACCATCAGCGCACAGAACTAAACAAGAGGATTCTTAGAATCTCCAATCCAGACGAGTCCGACATTACGCCAGCAGGAGGATTCCTTCACTACGGTGAGGTCACAAACCCATATATCCTGATTCAGGGCAGTCTCCCTGGTCCAGCAAAGAGGATGTTGAGGTTCAGAGACCCTATACGCCCAAGGGGGGAGCTTCCAGAGGTAGAACTCACCTACGTCAGTACCTCGAGCAAGCAAGGAGTGTGATTTCATGAAGGCAAAGGCATACGATCTCGTAAACTCCGTAGAGCAGGAGGAGATGGACGCTGGCCTACTAGCAGAGTCATTCATTGTGGAGGCCAAACTGGGCAAGGCAGTAAATCTCCCAGATGCATTCTCGACACACATTAGGGAGGACCTAATACGCTCAGCCGTCCATTCCTCAAGGGCCAACAGGCGCCAGCCATATGGCCATCGGGAGCACGATGGAAAGAAAGCCCCCCAACCGGGAATGAAACACTCCGTTGAGTGGTGGGGCAAGGGTCGCGGTGTTTCAAGGATCATGAGAAAGACTGGGCAGAAAACAGGTGCCCAGAACCCCCACACTAGGGGAGGGCGCAGAGCACATGGACCCATGGTTGACAAGGATTGGTCTCAAAAGCTCAATTCAAAGCAAAGGTCGGCAGCTAGAGACTCAGCTATCGCTGCGACAGCAGACCCTGGGATCGTCTCTTCAAGGGGCCATAGATTCGACGAAGGCGTAAGCTTCCCAATAATTGTGGACGGATACACTGAATCCAGAGATGGATCTTCTGAAAAGTACGATATTGAATCAATACCCCTACAGTACTCAACTCGAAAGTTCGTAGCCATGATGGAGGGAATCGGACTCGGAGAGGATCTCAGAAGGGCCAAGGAGGGCCGAGCAGTGAGAGCAGGAAAGGGAACCATGAGAGGAAGAAGGAGACGGACTCCAAAGTCGGTTCTTCTTGTTGTTGCTCAGAGGGACGGACTACACAGGGCCGCAGCCAATGTCCCGGGCGTTGATGTGGTCGTAGCTAAGGATCTGTGTGCAGAGGATCTGGCACCTGGTGGTGACCCGGGCAGGCTAACGGTCTGGACCAAATCAGCAATAGAGGCAATGAGGTGAAAGTTATGGTAGACCCGTTTGAAATCATCATCATGCCATGGATTACCGAGAAGACCCTAGAGGCTAGGAGGGTTGCGGATCCTGAGATTGGATATTCCCAGAACAACAATAGGATAGAATTCATCGTTCACAGAGAATCCACAAAGAGGCAGATCAAGCAAGCGGTAGAGGAACTATTCGAAGTTAAGGTTGCAAAGGTAAACACGAGAATTACCGTTACGGGTAAGCATGCCTCAGTGAGGCTTGCCGAGGGATACGATGCAGAGGAGGCAGCACTCAAGTTGGGTGCATTCTGATGAGGTGATATTATGGGTAAGAGGACACGTTCACAGCGTCGAGGTTCAAGTCCAAAGAACCGCGTTTCAAGCCACAGGTTCCCTGCGGCTAACAGACTACCACGCGTGAGTGAGGAGATTGGCGAGATAGTGGATCTCGTCCACAGCCCTGCTCACACAGCACCACTTGCAAGAATCAGGTTTGAGGATGGCACAGAAGGGCACATTGCAGCACCTGAGGGAATTTCAGTAGGTCAACCAGTCTCGTTTGGAAACAACGTTTCACTAAGGCCAGGCAATGTAACAAGCCTGAGTGGCATCCCAGAGGGAACTCCTGTTTGCAACGTAGAGGCTCGTCCAGGCGACGGTGGCAAATTTGCCCGTTCGGGAGGCAATTCGGCAATCGTCGAGAGCCGTACAGGAGACAGGGTGAGAGTTCGACTTCCTAGTGGAAGGGTCAAGGAACTACCTGGTAACTGCAGGGCAACTATCGGGGTCCTCAGTGGCCATGGTAGGACTGAGAAGCCCCTAATGAGGGCTGGAGCGGCACATCACAGGGCCAAGTCCCGCGGGAAGCTCTATCCAACGGTTTCCGGTGTAGCAATGAATCCTGTGGACCATCCACATGGCGGAGGAAACCACCAGGCTGTTCACGGGCCAAACTCAGTCAGTAGGAACACCCCTCCCGGAAAGAAGGTAGGGAACATAGCTCCACGAAGAACAGGTAGGGGCAGAGTACGCCAACAGGAGGTCGAGTGAAATGGCTCGTAGGTCAAAGAAGTCCTTCCGTTCCCCCAAGCTCGCCCGTAGGCAGGCCCGAAAGAGGAGATCCAAGATTAGTGAGCGTAGGAAGAAGGAGTTCCTATGGAGGGGATACACCCTTGACCAACTGCTCGAGATCCCTCTGATGCCTCCGGAGGATGACTACGAGGCGATCAGCATCGCCTCATTGATGCCATCTAGGGCGAAGAGGTCAATCGTCAGGATGTATGAGGGGCTAAACCCTGAATGCGAAAAGCTACTCGAGAAGATACGATCAAACAAGAATGGCAAGATTGTCAAGACCCATTGCAGAAGCCTGTACATCCTTCCAGAGATGGTCGGAACCACCATCGGAGTACACAATGGCCGAGATTTCGTTAACATCGAGATAGTTCCAGAAATGATAGGTCACGCACTGGGGGAGTTTGCAATCACAAGAAGGTCAGTAACCCATACTGGCCCGGGAGTGGGGGCAACTAGGTCCTCGACACACGTGGCATTGAAGTGAGGTGAGAATAAATGAGCAGGAGATCAGGTACTTCGCAGAGCGGTTACACGCAGCTCCTTGAAGGCTCGAACCTAGTGACTGCCAGAGCGGTCAACGTTGATGTTCACCACAAGCATTGCTACCACATTGCAAAGGCCCTCAGAGGTATGAACGCTGCTGCGGCTATCGGGTACCTCGAGGACGTTATCGATAAGAAGAGGGCAATCCCCTACACCAGGAGGTCTAGGAGGGGTCGCGGCGGGAACACGATGGCAGGACACCGCAAGGGCAAGATGGGGCCAGGCAAGTACCCCAATAAGGCATCCAAGGAATTCATCAAGCTAATCAACAGTGCAATGGAAAACGCCAGACAAAGATTTGACACCATAGACCCGGAGGACATGACGATCACCCATCTTGCCGCTCATCGAGGTCAGATACAGAGGCACTGGAGGCCGAGGGCCCAAGGAAGGGCCACACCAAAGAATCACTACCAGGTCAATCTCGAGATTTTCTTGGAGTTCTTCGGAGATGAAGACGAGGAGGATGATTTCTGATGTCCCAGAACACAGTTCGAACTTTCATCCACAGGAACGTCGAGAGGCAGTTGGTCCGTGAATACCTCCTAAGGGAGACCGAAAGGGCGGGATTCGGTGATCTACATTTCCAGAGGACTCCCGAGGGCACCAAGGTGACCCTGCACGCAGAACAGGTCGGAAGGGTGATTGGACGAAAAGGAAAGGTGATCCGAGAGCTCGAAACACGACTAAGGGAGGATTTCAAACTTCAAGAACCAAAGCTCGAGGTCGAGGAAATTACAGAGCCAAGGCTAAATGCCCAGGTTATGGCCAGTAGGATGGCAAGCTCTCTGGAGCGGGGCTGGTTCTTCAGGCGTGCTGGGCACAGCACTGCACAGAGCATTATGGATGCTGGCGCTAGGGGCTGCCTAGTGATTCTCAGTGGAAAGATTACTGGAGCTAGGCACAGGGTCGAGAAGTTCCAGCAGGGCCACATCAAGTTCTGTGGTGAGACCGCACTCCAATTCATGGACGTCGGATATTCCGTTGCCGTGAAGAAGTTAGGGACTGTTGGATGCACTGTCAGGATCATGAGGCCCGGCGTCAAGCTCCCACATGAGGTGATAATCAAGGACAGGCACGAGTCAGGACTTCCCCCCCTCGAGGAAGTCGCCTACGTCATATCCGAGGAGGACGCCGACGTTGAGGAGCCCCTCCAAGAAGAAGAGCCAGACGCAGAGGTGGTAATCGACGCTGCTCTAGAGAAGATGGCTGAGATAGAAACCGACGAATCAAAGGAGGAAGAGTGAATGACGCACGTTAGTTCAAGGGACATCGACACGATGAATCCAGAGCAGCGAGTTAGGACACTCGAGGAGCTCCGCGACGAGTTATTGCAACTGAGGGCACAGCAGGCATTGGGTGGCTCTCTTTCAAACTCCGGCTCTTACAAGCAGACTAGGCGAAGTATAGCAAGACTGCTAACCAAGATCAATCAGGAAGACAAGGGGGACGAGTAAATATCCGGGATTTGCAATACATGTGGCCTCCCCCAGGAGCTTTGCATATGCCAGGAAATTGCTAAGGAGCAGCAAAAAGCGGTAATTTCAGTAGTCAGAAGGAGGTATGGTAAGATGGTAACAATTGTTGAGGGAATAGACGATTCAGCAATTGACCTAGGCCAACTGGCCAAGATTCTGAAGGGAGCTTGTGCAAGCGGTGGCACAGTGAAAGACCGAACAATAGAGCTTCAGGGAGATCATAAGAAGAAGGCTGCGAGAGTTCTCGAGCAGAACGGCTACAGAGTGGAGGTTAGGTAAATGTCTGATATCATCAATCTACCATGGCTAGCTCACGAAATCTCCGTCATAGATTCTTCTGATCCGGGACTCGTCGGAGTTTCTGGCAAGATCATCAATGAGACACGCAGGACAATCCAAGTTAGGACACAATCCAGGGAAATAACGATCCCAAAGGACATTGTCACATTCACAATCGACTCGGGACGAGAGATAATCGGTTCAAACGTAACACAGCGCCCCGAGGATAGGATAGGAAGGAGGTACCACTAATGCCAGAAGTAAGAGACATCGGCGTAGATGTAGCCAAACCCTCGGGCGAATGGGACGGCGACGAAAACTGCCCCTTCTATGGAAGCCTCAGGTTGCGTGGCCAGATCATCGAGGGCAGGGTCCGCTCCACTGGGATGTCCGGCTCCGTGGTAGTTGAGAGAGAGATTACCCGTTACATGAAGAAATACGAGAGGTACGAAAAGCGGACCCGGACCTATCCAGCCCACCTTCCATCATGCATTGATGGCGTAGAGGTCGGGGATAGCGTACGCATCATGGAGTGCAGGCCGCTTTCCAAGACCGTCAAGTTCTGCGTCATCGAGAAGGAGGTGAGTCAGTGAAGGGAATTCCAGGAAGAGTCACCAAGGCACTCCCCACACACGCCAAGATGGAGTGTGCGGACAACACAGGTGCAAAGACCGTGCAGCTTATCACCGTCCTGAAGAAGGGCGGAGTGGCACGAAGATACCCAGCAGCTGGTGTCGGCGACATGGCAAAGGTCACCGTGAAGAGGGGCACCCCGGAGACCAGGAGGCAGATTTTCAACGCGGTAGTGATAAGGCAGGCAAGGCCATTTAGACGTGTGGACGGTACATGGGTCCAGTTTGAGGACAATGCATGCGTCCTAACTAACGAAAGAGGAGAAGTCCAGGGTTCTGACATCAAGGGGCCAGTCAGTCGTGAGGCGGCTGAAAGGTGGCCAAGAATAGCGGCCACGGCTAAGCAGATTGTGTGAGGTGGAAAGATGACGAGAAGCAGCAAGCCAGGCAAGCAACGCCTCAATCAGAGGGAAGCTTCTATGCACGTGCGCAGGAAGAGGATGAGGGCAAGACTAATCTCCGACGACCCGGAGCTTCAGACGATTCGAAGAGTCACCGTAAGAGTCGGTGACGAAGTAGAGGTGATCAGAGGCGACTTCGGACACCCCAATAGCGCCAAGTCAGATACCCGCGGAAAAAGACTCGGCCAGTCCAGAGGAAGGGCAGGAGTGTCCGGAAAGATAGCAAAGGTTGACACCAACAGTGGGATGATTTTCATCGATGGAGTTACCATAACCACATCAGACGGCAAGGAAGAGGCGATTCCAATCCACCCATCTAACGTCATTGTTACCAAATTGTTCGAAGGAGACACACTAAGGCTCAAGAGACTCTTGGAGAGGACTGGAGGTGAGGTGAATGAGTAGTAGCCACATGAAGAGACTGACAATGCCCAGGAGTTGGCCCCTTCCAAGGAAGTCTTCAATATGGATCCAGAAGCCAAATCCTTGCGGTCACTCGCTGGAGCATTGCATGCCACTTGGGGTTATCCTCAGAGATGTCCTAGGGGTTGCACAGACCCGTCGAGAATCCAAGAGAATAGTCCACTCAAAACTAGTCAAGGTAGATGGTAACATCGAAACAGATGTTGGAAGGGGCGTAGGACTGATGGATGTTCTATCCGTCGGAGACGAAAACTACCGCTGCATTCTCGACACAAACGGAAAGCTAAGGTACAGACCGATCCAAGCAAAGAATGCCGCCACAAAGACCTGCAGGGTCACTGGAAGGACGACCATCAAGGGCGGAAAGACACAGGTCCATCTTCACGATGGCCGAAACCTTCTGTTTGAAGATGCTCCCGACTACAAGACAGGTGACTCAGTCGTTATCTCTCTGCCCGATCAGGGCGTAATCGCCCATCATAGATTCGATGATGGGGCTTTGGCCTACCTCACAGGGGGAAGCCACATTGGGGAGACGGCAACAGTCCGTGGTAAAGACATCAAGAGGTCATCCAAAGCAAACGAGGTCAAATTCGACGACTTCGGTACTATTTCGGATT
>CAYFGD010000020.1:0-15030 GCA_964342715.1 uncultured Candidatus Poseidoniales archaeon
CCCGAGCCCGAGCCAGAGCCCGAGCCCGAGCCCGAGTCTCAGAGTACGGGATGCCCAATTTGTGGCACTGAAAACGAACTCGGAGCCTCGTTGTGCGTGGTCTGCGGATATTCTTTCAAGTAATGAGCAATTTCTAAAGAGAATTTCAACCGAAGTGTTGATTGAACCCATGGAGAGCCGATATACATGGCGCAGGGGCCTAAGCCGGGAGACGCCCAAGCGCAAGCTATGTCATCGATGATGGGGCCAATGCTGGTGATGTTTGCAATAATGATACCTCTGATGTTGTTTGACAGCTTAAGAATCGCTCTTTCGGATAGCGCTGGTTCAGTTATTGAACCAATATTGCCATTCCACTCAGAATACTTCGTCCCCACCGTCTTTGTCGTCGGCTCAAGCATCATGGTAGTCAACACGATAATTAGGTCTTTGTTTACTGATCCATTAAAACAAGCTCATCACGCCCATAGATCTAAGCAAATTAGCTCACAGATGAGGGATGCACAGAGGGAGAGGGATACAGCGAGAGTTAGCAAAATGCAGGAACTGCAAATGGAACTAATGCCCGAGTCCATGGCTCAGCAGGCCCAGATGATGAGGCCAATGATGTTCACAATTGTTTTCATAATTGCAATATTCAGCTGGATGGCCATTTCAGTAGAGGAATTCAGGGTTGGCTATGTCAGCCTTCCATGGGCTCCCACATGGAGCTTTGATGACAGGGTTATGTGGATTTTTCCAGCATGGATCGCATCTTATATTACCATGAGCGCACCGCTTGGCAGGATTATTGACAGACACATCAAGATTATTCGATACCGTGTACACCCCTTGGTGATAGCTGCAGAACCAATTCCAGAGCCACTTCTGCACCTGCTTGAGGAAGTCAAGCAGAAGGCCCGCCCCGACTCTAGGACCAGAAGGTCCCAGAGGAGGAGAGACGGGCCTAGGAAGACTGGCAATCAGTCATCCGCCAAATCCGAGAGGAAGAAGGGAGGCAATTTGCAGGTCGCCCCTCCAAAGACGGGATCAACCTGCCCATCATGCGATTCCGAGATTATATCCAGGACTTCAATGGGCAAGCTAAGGTGTGAAGTTTGCCGAAATGAGTGGAGATGAGGACTTGACTATCCTAACCGTTAGTGGTAAGCCTGGTAGCGGCACCTCTACTTTGGTGGATAGGATCGCGGAAGAAAGGGGCTGGAATTCGGTAAATGGCGGAGATGTTTTCAGATCAGAAGCCTCCAGAAGAGGAATTTCTGTTGAAGAATTCAGCAGACTCTGCAAGGAAGACTTAGATGTAGATAGATCACTAGATACGATGCTCAAGGAACTACTAGTGTCGAAAAACGCTCCTGAAATTATAGAAAGTAGGTTAATCGGTTGGTGGGCACACTCATTGGAAATTGACTGCCTGAGGGTTTGGATCAGGGTTTCCGATGAAGAGAGGGCCAGAAGGGTCGTGGAAAGGGAGGGATTGGACTATCAAACCGCTTTGTCACTATCCATGCAGAGGAATGAGGATGATATGCAAAGGTACAACGTCCTATATGGGATAGACTTGGACGACATGGCTCCCTACAACTTGATCGTAGATGCCGACTCTCTAGACGCCGATGAAGTATTCAGCCTAGTCAACTCGAGGATTGGTGCCTAAATGTCAACCAACCTATTCGTTCTGGACGAGAAGGCTGTAACGGACTCGAAGAGTGGAACCGACCCATATTCAAGAGATATAGGGGAACTTCTAGAGTCAGGGATTATTCTAGTCAACAAGCCAAGGGGTCCAACGAGTCACCAATTGGCCGCTTGGACAAGGGAACTCCTCGGGATAAAGCGACTGGGTCACGGAGGGACTTTGGATCCATTCGCTACAGGGCTGCTGACTCTGTTGTGTGGGAAGGCAACAAGATTGACCGACATCGTTCTTTCCGGTGATAAGACATATGTTGGAGTAATAAGGTTCCCCAGGAAGGTGGACAGGGAAATTCTGGACCAAGTTCTTTCCTCACTAGTTGGGAAGTCCTACAATGTCCCTCCAAAAGAGTCCGCTGTCAAGGTAAGGGTTAGGAGTAGGGAATTCCACTCGATAAAATCCCTAGATGCTGACCCCGAATCAAGGGTATTCGTGATCGAGGTCTCATGTGAGGCTGGCAGTTACATTAGGACACTTGCTCGAGACATTGGCCTTTTGGTCGGAACTCCCTGCGAGCTCATAGAACTACATAGGACCAAGAGCGGCACATTTGATTCGGCCATGGCGTGTACGATGCAGCAACTTACCGATGCTGTGCATGTCTGGAGAGAGCACGGTGACGACAGGGCGATCAGGAAACTTATCTCCCCCATAGAGAGGGTCCTAGTTTCCCTCCCAATCGTTGTGGTAAAGGACGGCGCAGCAGCAGCAGTCTCCCATGGTGCATCGCTTGCAAGGCCGGGGATAGCCAAGTTCTCAGAGGGCACGAAGGCAGGCTCTACCGTACTTATCCAGAGTATAAAGGGAGAAGCCGTCGCCATCGCAGAATTGAAGGTTGACTCAGAAGTTCTACCTGACATGGAATCTGGAGAGGTCGCTGTTCCGAAATCCGTTCTGATGGCACCGGGGACATACCCCCAAACATGGTCCAGGGACTAGTCAAGCCATCTCGTGCTCTTCGTAAACCCACTCTTCGGTTTCGAGCCTAATCTTTAGTTTCATCATGGATACACGCCCATTGTTGCCATCGCGGCATACAAATTCGACACCAATTGTGGTATAACTATTCCCTGAAAATAGTTGATTATCGGCCGGATGTGGGCTAATTTCAAGAGAAATTCCAACTCACTTGCCTCTCCTCTCATACGGCTTCTTGACTCTTCCTGGGCCAAGCCTTAGTGCGGTAATCGCTATTGCAATCAGTCCGATGGACCCTACAATAATTGCTGGCCCCCTGTCCACGCTCGAATCTTCATTGGAATTACGCTGCCGTTCTAAAACTTCTATTTGTACCAATTTTTCATTATTATTTTCATCGGTCTCCTGAATCGAGTTGGTCCCATCGGCCACCGCCATGATTGTTTGCAACCCAGGTCCGGATAGTGCTGCATCGCAACTCGCTTCTTCGAGTCCCCCAGATTCAACCTCATCGATGACAGTCGTTCCAACAAAAACACCGTCTATAAGGCACCTAACCTCTACTCCAATTGCATCACCCATGCCTTGATTCCTAACATAAATCGAGATTCTAGCAACTCCTCCATCTCTGAAATCGCTTCCCGAACCAGTTGTACTTTCTACAATTAACGACTCTACAATCAGATCAGGCTTCGCAGTCACTATGACTTCTAATTGCTGAGAAACTTGGTTTACCCCGTCACTAACGGTCACTTCAACAATGTGTGTTCCGACGGCGACTGGTGTCAATAGCAATTTTCCATCGGATCCAACCGTTGCCCAAGACTTGCTAGTCATCACCGAGGGGAAATCTGTATCAGGATCACTGATGACCATTTCAATCTCTAAATCATCACCAAGCTCCACGTATACACTAAGTGGTAGCCCGTCTATTCTCGGCTCATCCGGCACTTCCTCGATATTGACAGTGAATGAATCGAACCATTGGTTCCCCCTCTCGTCAATAACCTCAACAAAGACTTCAGAATTTCCAAAAGCGTTACTGACTGGCTGCAAAAGCAAATCGCTTCCGGACGAGGAAGCCAAAATCACACTTTCGTCACTACTCCATGTGTTGACGGCCAAATCCTGAGGGCCAGTGATGTCATCGGTGCATCTCGCACTTAGCGGAATCAGAATCCCCCCTCCGTCTTCTTCCATTTCCACATCTTCAAATGGGATGCAAGAAGGATCAAGATCCCACTCCACCAGGTAGCCTCCAGAAATGCTCATTGATTCAATATGGATAACAGTAGTTTCATTGGAACCGTCAGAGGCCCACTGAAATCTCGCCGCAACGCCGACATTCGCTGACTCTGAGTCCGATGGAAGTGCATGCCCCACCGGGACCTCCACACTGAAGCCTCCAAGATTTATTGGCAGACTCTCAACCAGGTACTCGCCTATTGCGAACCTAATCGAGCTTCCCGAAGAAGAAAGACCTTCTATTTCACCAGCAACGGAGCCGCTTACCACTAAATGTGGGTCATTTACATCCACCCTCGCCCCTGAAATGCAACCATCATGGATCTCAACCCTAATCCGATGCATAGATTCCGGGTGTTCTAGCAAATCTCCGGACTCAATTTGGTAATAGCCCTCCCCGGCACCATAGGGTAGTGCCCAAATTGTATGATTCCCTGATCCATATGTGTGGATTCGTCCCAATCGTTGCAGGGGAGGGGCATCCACATCGAATTCCCATTCTCCAGGGGAACTACTAGAGGGAACAAGTCCGCATGTTTCGATATCAAGCCCCTCGGTCGTGCCATCATATGGCCCGATATCGACAATTGGGAGGTTTTGCCCTAATAGAGGGCTTATTGCAATCGAATTTTCAAAGGAATACCAAGGTTGGTAATACCTTACTCTGAATCCAACAGCATCAACACGAACCTCCGAGTCGTCACTGCCCCCTCCTTGCGAGACATAGTCGAAAGTCACAGATGCCCCCTCGACGTAGTTCCAATTCCAATCAGCCATATCATCAACTGGAACGACAAGTGGATTGTTCATTTTGAACACCCCCGAGAGAGTTCTGGTGTATGTCGTCACTAGCTTGTCATTTCCGACATTATGTAGGATTATCCTGACTGAGTCGGAATTCAAAATATCTGGTATTTCGAAGTGCAGGACAAGTGATACATTAGCGATAGGTCTGCTATGGAGGCCAGAGAAATCAAATCCCCCAACAGTGATGTTCGGACCCTTTGACCATGTGTAGAAGGTATCCGGTGACCCAGTGCTGTAATTCGATCCAGTGACGCTGGATTGGGACCACGAAGTTTCTACTTCCAGATTCTCCGGCCTGTCATGTGTGAATGACAATTCTCCATCGGCAATCATTCCCTGGGTGTACAGTGCTGGACTGCCGGAGAAACCCGAAGTAGCACTAATGCTCCAATCTTCTCCGCCATCAAATGAGCCCGCAGAAAACACCTCCATTTCTTCCGCGGCAATGACCGTATCCGCAGATACGAGAAGTAATGGCTGCAATAGAAGCAACAAAGTCAGGGCTAGTCCCTTGGCACCTGTATCGCGACTCATCATCCCTTCACGGGGGCAAGCTGTGCTTCAACCCGTTGGTCACTCGTCAGAGGCCATAGTTGCATAACGGTTGATATACGGCCCTTTCCCCGTTGAATGCACAGACGGCTGTGATGGTGTAGCGGTTAGCACGGTGGGTTGTGGTCCCGCCGGCCCGGGTTCAAGTCCCGGTCACGGCCCCATTTTCCAGTCAGGTTGGCCCGTTAAGCTCCTCGGTTGTTATGTCGTGCCCCATCTTGTCCACCTTTATTGTCAGGTACTCGCGATTTTCGTCGCCAACTCCCGCTACCAGGGGCATCCGCTGCTCAACATTAATTCCATATGATACTAATTGGGCTATCTTGTCAGGGTTATTGGTTAGTAGGCAAACGCTTTCTATCCCAATAAGACTGAGAATTTCAGAAGCAACACCATAGTCACGAGCGTCAGCTGGATGGCCAAGAAGTATGTTTGCTTCTACTGTGTCAGCGCCTTTGTCTTGCAGGTTGTATGCCTGTATTTTTGCATGAAGTCCGATCCCCCTCCCTTCTTGTCTGAGGTAAAGTATGCATCCCCACCCAACATCCTGTATCATGCCAATTGCAGCATCCAGTTGAGGCCCACAGTCGCACCTGAGGCTACCAAAAGCATCTCCGGTGAGGCATTCCGAGTGCACCCTGACTAATACAGGGTCAGGCCCTTTCATCTCTCCAAGGGTTAGTGCAACATGGTCCATTCCCGTCTCCGAGTCATTGAAAACTCTGATTCTGAACTCGCCTTTGTCAGTAGGAAGGCGCGCATCGGCGGGAATTTCACCAGTTTCCTGAATTCTTACTTTCTTTACATTCATCCCGCTACCACCTCTCCCTTTCGCTTGTCGGAAGTGTTGCTGATAAAGAAAACATACTCCCCTGAATTCTCCACTACCTCTAGAAGATCCACTCCCATTCTGCTGCATAGGATAGGGATGTCACGGAGTGTTTCCGAATCATCACAAACAACCTCGAGAACCCAAGTCTTATCCGACTCAAGTTGAGCGGTAAGTGAGAATATGGCCGCCTTAGTTTCGTGTATTGGAATCGGGCAGAAGAATCCCAGCAGATCCAGTCTCCTGGAAACCTCTTGTCTCCCTGCCATTCCCTCACCGTAGCTGAAACAACCTCAAGAATTCACAATAGCTGGCTTCAGGGAACGCCCTTGGAATTCCCTCCCCTTGATCACATCAATGACGTAGGCCACCTTCTCGACATGTACCTCGACAATAGTCCCCTCATCGTCAGAGGTAACTTCGCCAATCGCTATTTCGGGAATCCTCGACTCCTTAACTATCCAGTCCACGAGCTCCCTTTTCGTGGTTTCTGAATTATTTATTTTCATACTAACTCGAACCATCCCGAAGTAGTCCGAAACCTCGTCCCAGTCATCCCTCTTAGGAACGAAGTCCCTTTCTCGGCCTTCGGGAAGTGATGGGGGTTCAATGAATGGAATTTCAAGTCCCCATGTAGAGCAAATCTTGTCGATCATAGTTACTTCTGAACCAGTAGCGAAGCTCCAAGCCTCGCCACTTCTTCCCATCCTCCCGGTCCTCCCAATCCTGTGAACGTAGACTTCAGAATCGTCGGGTAGATCATAATTGACAACGTGGGTGATGCCATCAACATCGAGTCCACGCGCAGCTACGTCCGTTGCCACCACTATCGACTCCGAACCATCTCTGAACGATTCAAGCACTCGCTCCCTTTTGTTCTGAGGCATATCTCCGTGTAGTCCAACTGCCTTGAATCTGAACTTTCCTAGCCTTTCAACGATTAACTCGACCATCCTCTTGGTGTTTGTGAAGACTAGAATCTGTGAGTTACTTCCGGAATTTCCAATTATCCTTCCTAGGGCCCAAAGCTTGTTCGCCCTTCCAACCTTAATCGCGAACTGATTGATTTCTGGAACTTCTACCTCCAGGTCCTCACTCATTACGTGGACTGGATCATTCAGGAACTCTTCCGCGGCATCTAAGACTTCCTGCGGGAATGTAGCACTGAAAAGTAGAGTCTGCTCCCTGTTCACGGTTCGCTCAAATATCCAAAGAACGTCAGGGAAGAAGCCCATGTCAAGCATCCTATCCGCTTCATCTAGGCAGAAGAGAGTGATACTTTCCATTTTCAGGTGGCCACGCTTCGCCATATCGATTACTCTCCCCGGAGTCCCCACGACAATGTCCGCACCATCATCGAGCTTCTTAGCCTGTTTCTCAATGTCCGTCCCTCCATAAACAGTCTGAATATTCAGGCCCTTTTCACCTTGGAGAATTACCATTTCTTCCGAAACCTGTACTGCTAGCTCCCTAGTTGGGCACAGAATAATCGCCTGTATCTCCCCTAGGACGTTGCATCTTTCTATCGCAGGAATTCCAAAGGCAGCAGTCTTCCCGGACCCCGTCCTCGCCTGCCCCACAACATCGCGCCCCTTCCTAGCATGGGGAATGGCCTCGATTTGAATTTCAGTAGGCTCTTCCCACCCTCGCTCTGAAATTGCTCTGGAGATGTGACTCTCTAGGTCCCATCTATCAAACCCACCGGGCTTAGCAGTCATATGAATTCCTCAGGATCAGAAGTTCTCCGACTCCTGGATTTCCGCCTGAAGCTCCCCCATCCAGTACTTCTTGCAGTTCTCTTTCGTCAGAAACTGATCCTTAGTAGAGAAGTTGTGGTTGTAGTGGTTGTCTTGTACGGATGCAAATTGGGTGGGCTTCCTTTTGTGGAACTTCTGTAGAACATGCTGCCTCATGTATTGTCTGAATTTCAGAGCCTTGGTCCTGTTGTATTTTCCAGAGGCCATTCCATCCCACAGTAGCTCAAATCGCTCCGCTTTCTCGTCAACGACTTCGCTCATGGACTTCCCTCGCTTTCCGGCCGACCTAACTCCTGTTTATGATGTTCACCCATGGGACGTCCAGGATCCGTATTGGCATCTAGAGCTTCTTCTTCCGAAACTGCCGGGACATCTAGTGCCGCCAAGAAACGATTCTTTTCATCCTCGGAACCCTCCATTTCTATGTCAATGGATAGAGAACTCAATTTCTTCCTTAGATCGGGCCGTGTTTCTTGTTTGAGCAATTCAGCAGCCGTCTCCCTGAGCTCATTACCACTGAGGACAATTGTCAGCAGACCAATACACGCCTTTCGTAGATTGTAATCCCTGTCTCTAGCACCATCCAGGATCATCTTAGCCACCCTGGGGCTCTGCATGTCAAGCCTCTTCAGTGCCCTAATCGCAGATTTTCGGACTCCCGAATCATCGTCCGACATGGCAACTTCGACGAGAATTGCAGCTATTCTGGGCTCTGAACCCGCAAGCGAGTTCAGGGTCCTAGCAGCATTCCTCCTAACCTCATGATCTTGATCTTCTAAGCACCATCCTATCAGATCCCAGACCTCGGCACTAGACTTAGGTGCAAGGACCCTGAGAATTTTGGAAGCCCTCCTTCGTAAATCGACTTCTTCCTCTCTTATCAGCTCGTCAATGTGGAGGCAACCAGTCTCAGTCCAACTCTCCGATGCCATCTTCAATGCATCAAATGCATTTTCCCGGTGCCCCTTTCTTATGTCCCTCAATTCCCTACGAAGTATCGCCTCACATCCCGAGGGAAAGATTGGGGCCATCTTCTTCAGCGCCACCATTGCTTCCCCTCGAACAAATTCGTCATCGTCCAGAAGCCTGTCTGAAAGGCACTGTATGAGTCCTTCGTGTTTCCTCAACGAGAAAGATGGAAGTGAGCTAAGTGCATGTGTCCTAATTCGGGGATCATCATCATCCAGGCACTCCAGTAGAATCGAATGGGCTTCGTCTGTCTGACCCTCACTCACCCTGTGAAGTGCTAGTATGCCATCACCCCTTCTAGCGAATCCCCCTCCCGCAGTCCTTGGCAATTCAACAGTGTCCTTCGTTCCATCAGAAAGCTCGATTATCTCTCTCTCAGGGACTACTCTCCAGACTCCCTCTGGAGGTAGCAATAGCCTGATATCGGCATCATCCTTCACACTCCCCCTGGCCAGTGGACGACCAGTTCTCGGATTCCTTGCTATGTACTCTCTAGCCACGTGCGTCGTCCCGCGCATAGTATCGACATTATTCAACTGACTGACTGTTCGTTCCATTATTGGGAACATCTTTTCAACCACCTAGCATGCATAGAATCGTGATTAGTCAAGATTCGGGGGGCGAAGTACGCCGCTTCATCAATTCATCCTTCTCCGGCTCTTCTGGACTTCACCTCTCCAGTGACGAGCTCGTAAGGCTCTGGTCCTTGGAATTTCAGTGGTTCTCTCCGTCGGAGTCATCAGAAGTACTGGAGAAACTCATTGAAGCCGGTTGGCTATCAATTTCAGAGGAAGGAGTAAGCCCTACCGAGGGAATCGAATCATCACTCCCCCCTCTGGGTTGGAAGCCAATATTTCGCAAACTAGTTAATGCTCCGAAGGTGCCATCGAAAGCTCCATCAGATCCTGTGAAGGAGTCAACCCCAACTTCAGTAACTGTGGTAAATAATTCAGTCAAATCAGAAAAATACCCGCCTGACTGGGCAGAGGGGTCAATACCCCACTTGATCTCCTTTATCGGAGAAAAATCAGGACTTGACAGTAAAGAGGTGGTTAGAAGGGCCCAGAGGAAGAGGAGAGCACTCGGTCAGGTTACATTGTGGATGTCCCTAGCTTTGGTTGCGAGAGACCAAGGACTGGACATGTCGCTTATTGACGAGTTGATCGGAGAAAATTAATCTCCGTTTGCAGTTCTGACCTCTGCCGCTAGTAGGACAGGCAGAACGAAGAGTGCCAGAATGAATGAGAATGCCACTGAGATGGAACTGACTACTCCGAAGTCCCTGATTACTGGGATCGGTGAAAGCATTAGCACGAGGAACCCACATATCGTCGTCCCTGCTGACATCAGAAGTGCAGTACCAGTTGTTGCGTACATGTCTCTCATTGCCTTCCAGACACCCATTCCTTTCTCCCGATTCGTCTCGAAGCTCCTCCAGACATGTATCGAGTAATCGATACCTAATCCAATGGTTAGTGCAGTAATCATGATTGTCAGAACGTTCCAATTCAGGCCCAAGGTAGCCATTGAACCGACTACCCATGCCCCAGCTAGGCCTACTGGTAATATTACCACAAGGGATTGCCCCAGCCTCCTGGTGAGTAAGAATAGTACCATTATCGAAACAAGAAGGCTAATCCCTGTTGACTCTATCTGTGATACCACCAATCCAGCAAGAATACCATCAATCATCACAACATCGCCTGTTGCATATGCCCTGCAGTCGATTAACCCGTCCTCCTCTATCAGGCCGGCCTGATGTTTGAAGATCTCCGAGACTCTCGCAGAGTCTTCACTATTTCTTGCCATTACGTCTATACTCATTTTTAGGTACAGTAATTGACTACCATCTTTAGTCAAAGCCACATGTCCAGAGACCCTCTCTGACCAGCTGGCCCCCCTTAGTGCATCTCCTGTCGAATCATTGGAAAGCAGAGAGCCAACTGCTGCAGAGATGTCCCCCTCTTCGAAACCGTCTGTAATGTCTAATTCACCCTCAAAGATTCCTAAATGGAATGACTCGCCAAAGGAGGCATCATTCTCAACTGCGTCCCTGAGAATCGGATAAAGGCCGTCGTACGAGGGTCTGTCCGAAGTAGTACTCCCGGGATTGACAACTTCCGGAATTCCAGAAATTCTTGTGTCTAGGAAGTCCAATCCCCTCAAAATATCCCTTTCGTTAGTCAGAGATGTGGATCCCTCACTAGGCTCAATTATGATGTCTACTGACTTCCATGCAGCGGCATCGTATGAATCGTAAATTTCCTGCCTCACCTGCATCACTTCCATTTCATCTTCCGATAGGAAGTCCGTCAATTCGAAACTTGTATCTAACTCCATAACTGCAACCACCACCGAACCAGTGGTCAGCGCAGCAACAGCAAGCATCACCCATACAGTATTCTTTCTTTGGAATTCAGTGACACTCGATGCAGTTTTCTCAAGTTGGAGGCCCCCTCCAATATTGTTTCCAACCCCCCTTTCAGCTACTATATGCGTCGCACCAACGGTAACCGTGCTTGCAATAAAGGCAGAAACCACGCCCAGTGCCAGAGTAATGCCGAAAGTTCGAAGAGGCGGAAGGGGTGAAACTGAGTTTGAGAGGAAAGCGAAAACTGTGGTTATGACGGCCAGCGTCAATGCCATCCTTAGAGAGGAGAACGACTCAACCCAGGCCTCCGCCGCTGAACGTTTTACCTTCCTGGCCTTTTCATACCCCCTTTGCAAATGAATTGAGTAGTCTATTCCCAGGCCTAGGACAACAGGTGCGACCGCAACTTCGAGGATCGAGAAACGCATTCCCATCAGTGTAATTGTGCCATAAGTCCAGATTAGGGCTGCAGTAAGGCTAAGGAGTGGTGCAGCCACCATGATGAATGAACGGAATGCAAGGGCCAAAACAGCTACCACGACTGCAATAGAAATTAGGAAAAGCCAGACCATTTCGTCCAATGTTGTGTCGTTAATGTCGCTACTAATCAAGTCATCAGAGATGACCCCGTAATTCAGGTTCTCTGAATCAGAATCACGTAGAGAGCTCCTGATTTTCTGAGCAAGGTTCTCCCTAACTTCCCGATCCATTTCTCCATCCAACTCTACCACCCACAGGGTGCTCGAGGCTCTGGGTGTCGGATCTCCAGTTCCTTCTTCCAGCCACTCACAAACGTGTTCATACTCAAAGTCGGTATGCAGCATCGCAGAAGAAGCGAAAGAAGCGGCGGAAACGGCCCTGTCATCGCCCACGGCATCTATGCATGTCTCGTCATCGGAAACCAAACTATCCAGAATGGACGACCAGTCAGTGAAATTTTCAATCCCACCGCTATCCGGTGATCTTTCTAGAATCGCCCTATTAACTACATCAGCAGCATTGACGTGAGCGTAAATCCCCCCTCCCTTGTCAGCAATGGAGTCAATCATTTCCATGTCACTTAGCAAATCTTGCAGTGAAGCAACTTCCAGAACATTCCCTTCCCCCTCGGACGGGCTGACGTGGATGTAAATTCGGTGTCCCGTCGGTGGAATGGCCGAATCAACCCTCTCTTCAGCCAGGTCGGAGGCAGTCTGGGGCGAGAAAGAATCCAGATCAGTTGTGAAACTCGGCAGGGGGGTCACCACACTGACCATAAAGCCAGTCAGTAGGATGCTTATTGCCAGAGCCGGGAGGGCCATTTTCTCAAACATCAAGGCAAGTCCCGTATCGCGAGGTGCGCCTCCCATGCCCTGTCGCCAATCAATACAGTGTTTAACTTAGGCTCACTTTGGGCCCCTTAGGGCCCACAACTGTATGAAAGCCCTCAAAAGGGGGCGTCCGGTCGCCCGGTCGACATGTCCATCAAGGTTCTATTGAATGAAGGCCGAGAACTCCGAGTCAGGATTACTGGGGAGAGCCACACCACGCTGCAACTTTTCAGATCCAGACTGAATGATAATTCCAGTGTCGAATATGCGAACTTTTTCCAAAAGCACCCGGATCTGGATGATCCTGAGTTGTATGTCCGCGCAGTAAAGGGAAAGAGTGCTGAGAAGGTTTTCAGAGATCTCTGCTCGGGAATTTCCAAGGAGTTCTCCGGGCTCAAGCTCTGACGCCCTAGTGCGGTGAGAGTTTGAATCCGCTAGATATTGAGGAGTCGTTAGGCTTAGTCGGTTGGCCGATAGAGGATGGCGGTGTCGGAGGACTCCTAAAAGTCAGAGTTGAGGATTTCAGGGTAGAGGAAGTTTCGAAGGTCCCCGCCTTGGACCCCAAGGGAAGGTTCACCGTAGCAAGGGTAACACTCCACAATTGGGAAACAAACAGGCTAATCAATAGATTAGCCAAGTCATGTTCAATCAATCGAAACAGGATTTTTGCCTCGGGACTGAAGGATAAGAGAGCCGTTACTACACAGATACTAGTCATAGACGCCCCACAGGAGAGGGTATCCGAGGTTTCCATTCCAGATTGCGATATCGAGATTCTAGGACGTACGCATCAGAAGGTAGGAATGAGCGATCATGATGGAAACAGATTCACAATCACGGTACGCGGTTGCTGCTATCAAGATGGCTCTCCGATGGATGGAAAGGAGGCCCTCATGAGGGTCCAGAGGATTCGCAAGGGACTCAGTGAAAATCTAGGTGCAGATGTTTTCCCTAATTGGATTGGCCCCCAGAGGTTCGGCGCTAATAGGCCGGTGACTCCCATGGTCGGTAGGGCAGTGGTTGAAGGGGATTTTGAAAGAGCTGTTGACCTTTATTTGGGTATGGAAGGGAATAGGTCAGGAGAGGAAACCGCATCCTTCAGAAAATTGTGGAGGGAAACAAGAGATCCGGTGAAATGTTTGGGGATAATCCCCAAGCACCTGGGGTATGAGCGTGATATACTAGTCAAATTATCCGAGGATGGTTCCGACTGGTTGGGAGCCTTCAGGTCGCTCCCCCATTCATTGCAATTGTTAACCATCCACTCACTACAATCTCTAGCATTTAATCACGCACTGTCCCACCGGCTTTCATCGGGATTAAGCCTAATTGAACCATCGATTGGCGACATCGTTGCACCTCTCAAATCAAATGGGAGGATAGACGTTTCCAAGATGGCTTACGTGAGCGAGACAAATTTGGATAGATGTAGGAGGAACTGCAATCTTGGTAGACTTTCACTTACTGGACCTCTTCCAGGCAGTGACTCCAACTTTGCAGAGGGCGAACCAGGCTCAGTTGAGAGGCGGGCTTTGGCAGACACAAATTTGGAATCTACTGATTGGAACGTCAAGAAAATACCACGACTGTCCTCCTCGGGAACCAGGAGGCCCCTATGTGTCCCTTTTTCGGATTTTTCTGTTGAAGAGGCGACTGAAATCCCACCTTCCGCAGAGGTTTCCAAGCGATGGGAGGACTCTCCCTCAGAAGGGGAGAGATGGAATCCCGAAGGTGCCTCACTAAGACTCGTATTCACATTGCCGCCAGGGACCTATGCTACAGTTCTAATGAGGGAATTCATGAGGTCTCCACTAGACCATTACTGATCAGAGCCTTCCCATTTCCAGAGTCTCAATCTGGCCAATTAGGTCATCAGTGCCACGAACTTTTTCTTCGAACATGTCGACTGTGCCCTCTCCATCCTCTAGAACGGCTTGAATCTCGATAAACATCATCCCAAATGCTAGTGGCTTGATTTCAGTCATCTGTACCTCAGGGAGCTCATTAATTGCCGAGGAAATACCCTCGTAGTTCGGACTGCCGTCCTCTGGCTGGTCTAGCGTTACCTTGTACTTCACAACTACATGCCCCATAGTAAAACCTCCTCAAGGACCCTGAAATCCGCACTCTACACATACGTAAGCTACACCTTGGAGGCGGCATCTCCTGCTCCTGCCAATCGAGTTCCCACAATCCGGGCACGGGAACGATGTGCTCCTCGCATCCACCAAGGGCGTTCCAGATGCGGTGCATGTAGTTGCTCTAGCTGACATTGCTGTTCCTCGATGAGGCGGCGAGCCACCTCCCCTTTTTAGCGTTGACCGAGCCCTATAGAGGCTTATGCCATCAGTTCAAACGCTGATGCCCCTTCTGCCGCTTGGAGATAATATGACGGAAGAGGAAATGTCACTAAATGGTGGGCAAACTGATTTACACTCGTATGTTACCGATGAGGGAGGCATTTGGAGTCTTAGGCAGATAGAGAAGATCAGAGGGTGGAATAACATAGAGTACGGTGCAGGACTATCCGGGAAAAACACCCCTTCGACTGGCTTGTCCCTGAAAAGGGGCTATAT
>CAYFGD010000021.1:0-14934 GCA_964342715.1 uncultured Candidatus Poseidoniales archaeon
TGCAAGAGGCCGAAGAATGGCTTGTTTTGAGGGTCTCCTTTCCCGGTATGCCGCACTCCGACCCAAAAATTGACAATATCTTCGATATTGACGAAGACGGATCCCCCCATTTATCCGCGTCCCAGTATGTCAGACAGATGTCAGGAGGATTGTCATCATTGGAGGTTACACTCTCAGAAGATGTCTGGGTCTCCCAAATGGATGAAGGATACTGGGGCGCCGACTCGCCAGGAACTAGGGACTCTGGACTTGACGGCAGAGGCGTCGAGGGACTTGTTGAGGAATCAGTTAAAGCACTACTAAGCGGTGTTAATCTGTCCAAGTGGGACTTCAATGACGACGGACTTGTGGATAGAATATTGATTCTTCACTCGGGATCTGCTCAGGAGTCGGGTGCATCTTCAGACTCAATATGGAGTCATTTCTCAGAACTCCAGAACCCTATAGAGATGGGAGAGTGGACAATCGGCCATTACACAATCTCATCTCTGGATTCTGGTATGGGTACCGTTGTTCATGAGATGCTTCACCAGATGGGTGCACTAGATCTCTATGACGTCCATTCAGAGCTCCCCTCGAATACATGGAATGGCCTAGGGGACTGGGACATAATGGCAAGCGGGAACTGGAATGACAATGGAAGGACCCCCTCTATGCCAGGATCAGCTACACTGGATCTGATTGGAGCCTCGGGCGTCATTGAGGTCGATACGACAATCGATGCCACATACGAAATTTCACCCATTAGCAGTACCTTGGGGGGAACAAGGATACTCTCCCTAGAAACCGCACCAGGTGAGAGGGTACTAATCTCACTTCGTTCGAATATGGGGTTCGACTCAGCATTGCCTGGTCACGGGATATTGGTTGAATATCAGGATCTGAATAACGGGAACTCCGCTGACAACACCGTTAACCACGACCCAAACAATGCTTGGGCTAGAATTATTGAAGCCGATGGGGATGATGCATTGCTTAGGAATAGAGACTCTGGAAGCGAGGGGGACACCTTCTCAGTTAACGACTCATTTGGAAACACAGGCATCAAGATTAATGATAACAGAGGTAGGTTCGTGCATTGGACTGCTGTCATTACTAATATTTCCAATAATTCAGCATCAGTGGAGATTTTGACTCCAACTGATCCTACAACATCAGTACTGACTCAGAGAAATCCGATACAACTCCTCGAAGGCGAGTCATCATTCGCCACTGTATATAGCTCCACTCAGTGTAATCTAATCGTCAATGTAAGTGCAGACTTTGGAACTCCATCGGTGGTTGAGGTAGATATCCCCGCAGGATCATCCGATGTACCAATCCTACGTTATTCCGACACACCCCTATCCTTGGGAACATTGACGGGAACCATCGGCTGCGAGGGCGAACTCCCTGTTTCCATAAGATCGGACTGGCAAAAGATAGGAAACAGGATACCCCCCCAATCTCTCGAGTCGGTGATCAAGTGGGACGAGCCATCCTCAATCTCTCTAGACTTGGAATTCGAGGGGACAGGATCAAGGGATTATGACATCGGAATAGAGGGCGCGGTCAGCAGAATTGCCACTATCCCTCATCAGGGAGAGCTTTCCTCAGGCGACTCTCTTATTGTTGATGTAGAACCAATGGGCCTGATGGAATCGGGGATGTATGCCAGAGGGCAAGTCGTATTTCAGGACGAATTCGGCTTGGAGCAAAGGATAGACATACTGCTAATTGCAGAATCCCCATTCACCGGAGATGGTTGGCTGGCATGGCTTTCGACTCCATCAAACGGACTTCCGATAGTTTGTATTCTCCTAGCGATATCTGCGATTTCAGGATCAAAGAAGAAGTAATCACCTCTTGCTTGGATTACTCCATCTGGAATCCGCTGGAGGCCTTGAGACCTCAATAAAAACCCAATTTCCAGCTCCCTCGTATATCGGACAGATCCAATGCTTGTTGACTCCAGAGGCAAGTCTGGATGTCAGACACGCCCTCCCCCAGTCGGACACTTCCTTGCTTCTATCATCGGGGTCATTGATTAGCCATGGAGCATGGTCCTCACCCACAGATCCCGTGTAACACCTCCAGGTCGTCCCAAATTTGAATCCCGGACGTGTATTGAGTCCCCTCCCTAAGAGCTCCTTCAACAGGCTAGCGGTTCTTGTCATCCCAAGCTCAGTATCCACCGGTCCCGTAGAGACACTCTCTGCGGCGAAGGTGGTTGTTGGGCTACCCATGGCGTGTACTAGCTCCCTCTCCACCCAGTCTATCTGTCGACCGCCATGGACGGAAACACCGATGGTATCAGATGGCCACTCACTTACATCAGCGAAGAACGCGCCGCCCGTGAACGTTTCAGAGTACCCATAGCATGATATTTCGACGAAATCCTCCTCATTCGGCGGTTCAAGCTCCCCCGAGGGATCAGCTAACGAAAGACGGTATGTGACTACTGACATCTCCTCATCAATTACCAATGACTCTGCCACCCTCCCTCTATTTTCTACCTCTTTTGTCCATTTGTAAAGCTCAAGCTCATCAAAACTATCCTCGGATGTGAACCATCTTACCTCAGAAACTGGCGGGTCATTCCTAGGATGCTTGTCTGACTCCCACCTAAGCCCCCATGTCTCATCTGAGTGCTCTAGCCCCATGCCTTCGAGGTTTCTCCTCAGGACAATCTTGTTCCCAGGCACCCTGAGGGCCTCCAGTATGGCTCCTTCAGGTATTGCCTTGGGGTCTTCATCGGATACTCTGAGTATCCAGTCATCACTGGGGAATTCAACGTGTCTGTGATCTCTACAGAAAATCATCTCAGATGCCGTGAGAACCAGCCTCCCGTCTGGAATAGGCCTTCCTATTGCGGACTTATGCCACAACCTTTCGGCAGCGGGCCCGTCGTAGATCCACCCCCCCTCGACACGTTCCATGCCATTACGATGGCGTCTCAAACTTGATTCCGTCGGTCTAGTAAGTATCATTCGCTTCTACCCTCGCGCAATGACCATGGGGTTGACGGATGAAGGAACAACTGAGGCCGAGACGTTAAGGAGACTTGGGTCCTTGATTGACGATGTCGAGGGTACGAGAGTGACGCTCATCGGTGATGTGATGCTAGATAGATATCATCATGGATATGCCAATAATCTGAACTCGACCGCTCCCGTCCCTGCGTTGAGAATTATCAAGTCAGAAGAGTCACCAGGTGCGGCTGCCCATATAGCGAGAGGACTAAACTCACTTGGGATGGACGTCGATTTCTTCTCATGTGTTGGCGATGACGATGAAGGATCAAAGATTCTTGAGAAGCTCTCAGGAGATGGTATTTCCATACAGGGAATTTCAGTGGTACCCAATCGCAAGACTCTGACAAAAATTAGATTTTATGGCAGTAGGGAGAGCCTTCTGGACCAGAGTCAGGTACTACTTCAGGCTGATAGAGGCCCCCTGGAAGAATTGAGTGAGTCGATAAGCGACGGATTAATTGATGCCGCATTGGATTCAATGCCCAATAGCAGCGCAATCGTACTTTCTGATTACCATAAGGGGGTTATTACAGAGTCAGGTGCTTCTAAGCTAATTTCCAAGGCCAAGGAATTAGATCTCCCATGCATAGTAGATCCCAAATTAACAGGCCTGTCTAGAAGCAAGGGTGCCGACGTCGTTATTTTTGGAATGAGGGGCCTAGAACTCCAAAGGAGGAGGCTGATGCTTGACGATTTGTCAGATACAGCATCCGAGCTAATTGCCACATATGATTGGGGGGCAATTCTGGTTCTCGGTGGTGTGGATGGAATCAATCTATATCTCCGTGAGGGTGAGGAGCTTTCCATTCCTTGTCGCGCAAACGCTCCACGTCAGCAGATAGGCCTCCATGACGCAGCCGCTACCGCCCTAGCAGCCGCTCTAGGGAATGGCCTTGACATATACGATGCAGCTTCTCTCGCAGCGGCTGCCTGCGAATGTGTACTGACGGCAGAGTCTAGCCACGAATTCGTCAATAGGGGAACTCTGGGCATCTGGTTAGAAGAACTATCCTGGAAGCTACAGATTTCCGATAGGTGAGGAACAATAATCCAACGGGTTCAAGACGTATCCTATAGGGCCACGAGCGTGAACCGTCAGACCCTGCTCTTTGCTATAGCTATTCTACTAGCAATATGTGCAATACCCTATTCGACAGCAGCCGAGGACGGAAGCACCTCATTTTTGGGTTTCGACGAAGACAATGGGGTGCACATTTCCGAGAATGCTTCGATCACTGGATTCCTCGTTTCATCGGTGGAACCATCACCAGAATCTACATGGTCAATCACTGACCAGGCTTCTGGTGTGACCCTCCCTCTTGGGAGCGGCACGACATCTTTTGGTGAACCTCATCAATATGGGAACTTCATGAAATGGCCATGGGAGGTAACTATCGATCCGGAAAATTACGGAGACTGCTCATGTGTTCTCCACCTGACAGTTTCCTATGATGGCCAGGACAGTATTTCTTCTTCTCTTGCAGTATTCATTGGAGAACCCACTGGAGTAATACTGCTACCTGAGTATCCATTGGGGGACTCATGGACAAGGGGTGAAATTGAATTCTCTGGGTGGTCCGGCACCAATGAAATATCAGCAACACTCGGCTTCTCTGTGACGCACGCAGGATCTTTTTCCGAAACCTGTCTAGATGGTGGGGAAGTCGACGACTCTACGCTTCTCCAAACTATGCCTGCCAATGGCCCATACTCTTCAATGGTTGATATCTCAGGATTCTCTGATGGATGGTATTCTGCATGGACCACTACGACATCAGATATCGGCATCCTGAATCATTGTGTAGCCATACGAGTCGACAATTCCCCTCCCATTTCCGTTATTTCCGGTTCGAATGAGGCTCAGGAAGGGGACGAAGCTCTACTATTCGATGGGGGGCCTTCAGATGACGGATTTTGGGGCAAGGGGGATTTATTCCACATTTGGACCGTTTTAGATAAATCGAGACCCGGTTCCGCACCAGTTTCCGTTACTCAGGGAGAGAGCACATTCTCTATGGATACTGACACATCAGGAGAGTTTGAGATTGGACTCAGAGTTGTAGACGGCGGTGGACTATACAGCTCAACTTCCAGATCTATTTCGATTACCAATGTAATACCCTCAGTAAAATTAATTGTCGACGGTAAATCAGTTGTTCATGGCGACAGTATAAGACTCTCTTCGGACTCATCATGGGAAATTGATGCTTCGGAGTCTATTGACAGTCCCAATGACATCAACGGCCTGAGGTGCGTCTGGAAAATCGACAACAGTCCTGTTTACGAGGGATGTCAGAGATCTTTCTCATGGCCAGAAAATGAATCTCAAAAGCTCATCCTAACTGTAGAGGTGATCGATGACGACGACGAATACTCCTTCATTTCGGTCGAATTAGTGCACCCAGACTATTCCGACGACCTTCCTCTTGGAATCATTGTGTTGGTGGTATCAGCGGCTTTCCTCGCTTCCGCTATACTCTTCAGGAGGAATTCTACTTCAGGATCCGACATACCCAAGTGGCAACCCGATGAACAAAACTGAGAGTTCTTTACTACATTTCAAGAACATGAGCCTCAGCGGAGGGTTGAGAATGATGTCAGGCTTGCCCTTCGATTTGTCTGAATACCGCAGAAGGCAAGAAGCACTATTTTCTGGAATGCCCCAGGACTCCCTTGTCATTATCCCCAATAATCCAAAATCTGTTAGATCAAATGACACTCATTATCGATACCGTGCCAATTCGTACATGCTTTACCTTTGTGGATGGGAAGAGCCAGACTCAATTTTCACGGCCCGTTATACGGAAGACAAATGGGTCACTTCTCTCTTTGTCAGGCCTAGGGACACTAATTCCGAGATTTGGGAAGGAAGAAGGTTAGGGCCCGAAGGCGCTATATCGGGGTGGCCAATTCACGAATCGCATTCCATTGTGGACGCCTATGGGCAAATCTTAGATGCCATTGAATCCGGACTCAAACCCTCACTAATATCCGGCATCAGTCCGTCTCTAGATGAACTTGTTTCAGATTTCGAATTTTCTAGAATCCGAGATCCAAGGGAATTGTTGGACACCATGAGGACAGTAAAGTCAGAAGCCGAAATAGAGCTAATGCAACAAGCAGCCGATATCGCTTCTTCAGCACATGTAAAGGCGATGGAGAGATCATTCCCATCCATCGGGGAGTGGCAGATTCAGGCTATTGTTGAGGGGCACTTCATGGATTCCAATAGCCAATGGAGCTATCCTTCCATTGTCGGAGGGGGCGATAATGCTACAATCCTGCACTATTCCAGTAATTCAGAAGCCATAGGCGACGGCGATTTGGTCTTGGTAGATGCTGGGTGCGAGGTTCATGGATATGCATCGGACATCACAAGAACATGGCCAGTTAATGGTAAGTTTTCAGATGCTCAGAAGGAAATATACAATCTAGTTCTCAAGGCCGAAATGGCCGGTATTGATGCATGCATAGCAGGCTCTTCATGGATGTCCATGCATGAAGCATCATGTGCTGTTCTGGCCCGCGGATTAGTTGAGTTGGGCATTCTTGATTGCACAGTCTCCGAGGCTCTTGGTAAGAATCTGGATGGCCCGTTTAGGAACTATTTCATGCATGGCACCGGACACCTGTTGGGCTTGGACGTTCATGACGTTGGAGGTGGTAGAAAGGGTGACAAAAAGCCGGGCCCGGTACTAAAGCCGGGAATGGTTGTCACCGTAGAGCCAGGACTCTACTTCGCTAGTTGGAGGGACGATGTAGAAATTCCGGAGAGGTATGCCGGAATCGGCATTAGGATAGAAGACGACGTACTCATTACAGAAGATGGGCCAGTTGTTCTATCCTCGAATTGCCCAAAAAATGTAGATGATATCGAGTCAATTGTTGGCATATCAAGGTGATAATGTGTCATGGTCCACAATTCTTGAAAGGCAGGCTTCAAGAAACCCTCCTCGCCTATCCGTCGAAGAAGCAGCCCTAATCTATGAAGAGGCAGAATTGAATGATCTAATGCATGCTGCACACAGTAGGAGAAAACAAATGGTCCCAGGAAACGGGGTAACGTATCTTGTTGATAGGAACATAAACTACACTAACGTATGTACGATAAATTGTCAATTCTGCTCATTTTACAGGCCTCCCGGACATTCAGAGGTTTACACTCAGTCGGTAGACGAGATTAGCGAGAGGATATCCGAATTGGAGGAACTTGGAGGATCCAGGATCTTGATGCAGGGAGGGGTCAATCCAGAACTCCCACTTTCATGGTACACTGATTTACTAGCAGAACTCAGAACGAGACATCCAACCATTGATCTAGACTGTTTCTCACCGATTGAGATTGAGGGCATTGCCGATGTTTGCGGTCTAAGTACAATGGAGGTACTAAAGCAACTGAAGAAGGCAGGAATGCACGGACTACCAGGAGGTGGTGCGGAGATGCTAGTAGATGACGTGAGAATGGATATTTCACCATTGAAGGGCTCGGCAGAAAATTGGCTCAGGGTGATGGGCGAGGCCCAACTTCTCGGACTCACAACGTCTGCCACCAACGTGTTCGGATTCGGCGAAACCCCTGTCAATAGAGTAGAACACATGAACAGAATTAGGGAAATGCAAGACGATGCAATATCTAGGGGCGGGTCTGGTTTCACATCCTTTATCTCATGGCCCGTTCAGCTGGAGAACAACACATTCGGAAAGAGGAATCGGGGTTCCAATAGATTGGAATTAGGTGCCACTTCAAGCGAGTATTTGAGGCACCTGGCAGTATCACGGTTATTCTTCGACAACATCAGCCACATTCAGGCTTCTTGGCCCACCATGGGCCTCGATATTGCGCAGATTGCACTACTTGGTGGCGCTGATGACGCCGGCTCAACAATGATGGAGGAGAACGTCGTTTCGGCATCCGGTACTGATAGGACAGAGGCATCAGAAATTGAGCTCCAGAGGATAATCACTATGGCCGGCTTCACACCCAAAAAAAGAGACTCTAGATACAATACATTGGAGACAGTAAAGCTGTTCGAAACCGATGTGGTAGCCCCTCCACCGACTCAGAAATGACTACCCTTCGATTCTACCACTTCTCACAGGAAGGTCTCCAATTGAGACTTCCTTGCTATTCTCCATAATTATTGGTCTGACCCATTTCATCTTAGTTCCTGAATCAGTAACTCCTTCAACAACTATCTCCCAATGGACAGCAATCATTGCAGAATATATTGAACCGGGCCATTGTTCGTCAGGCCCTTCAAGGATTATATCACCCGATGACATGTCATTCCACGGACCACTCGATTGAACCCTCATAGGTTCTAGGAGTAGCACACGGCCTCTGCTAACAGTCATCGGCAACGACTCACCTACCCCAGTTCCATGCTCATCTGCTGTCGAAACCCTCCTTTCCGGAAGTGCAGTGGACATTCCAGGAGCTGGCTGACCCAATTCACTAGTGTTGGTGGCCTTCAATATAGCCCCTCTTTCTGGTACAGCTACGCCGACCTGGACTCTGCACCTTTTGGCAGTGAATCCCCTCGGAGATTGGAAATCAATAATCTGGATGGAATTAGATCCACTCTCACCGATCTCCATTAGAGGGCTACCAAGTGGTTTGGAGATGTAACTCTCCTGCCTCCTAATGTCTCTAATATTTGCCACTATTCTGATGATTATTGGCAGGATAAAGATTGGGAAAGAAACTAGGATTAGTAGAGGGTAGTCTAGAGGGCCGATCCTAATTGGGGTGTAAATAATTTCAGCCATTACACCCAATAAATCAATCAATGCAGGCTCTAGAGCGTGGAGTATTAGGGATGCTGTTAGAATAATCACTGAGGGAACAATCATTCGTCTTGCTAGGGAATGAATGGGATCGGGCTCTATGTACCAACCATTTCTGGTTCTCATAAGGAATGGAAGAGTCTCTCTAGTCACCTCTGTGTGTATCTCAACGAGATTTTCATCGCCCTCCCTCTCATCTCTCCATTCGACCATCCATCCCTTTTCGGCTCCTAGTTTGAATTCAGGCGGGGGTTCGTTTTCAGAGACTAGTAAGACCTCCACCAAAGGGACTTTTTCAGGATCAGTATTGTAGTGTTCGAATGGCGGATATCGAACCCTCTGGACCGATCTATACATTATTCAACCCCAAATTAGTGCCTTAGCGGCCTTTCCAGCCACCTTGCGGAATTCCGGTACTTCCTTCAATAGTCTTATTCCAAGAGGAATTGGATTATCTATCTCCCCTGTTTCATTGATTATTTGGATAACCTCTTCCTTGCACCAGATAGAGAAAATTTCGTCGAGCTCTTCGTCACTTGACTCTGTGACAAATGCGTCCCTAAGGGCCTTGGCCTTGCTATGCTTCCTCCTCATGGGGTCGAGAATCCTTGAAATCCTAGCCATATTATCTCTCGAGTGATTTTCCAATTTAATCGCCTCTGAAATTTCACTTACAAGAAGGTCGACCTGTTCAAATCCCGGACCTATGCCTCCCCCAGTTGTTGGTTTGCATGAGCCCGCAGCGTCGCCAAATAGTGCCACCCTCGGGCGAAGTGTTTCCTTCAACATACCACTTGGGACTGGACCTCCAAATTTACCAACAATTCTACAATTGGCGAATCTATCTGACCAAATTGACTCCTTGATGAGCTTCATTAGGAGATATTCGCATGAATCTCCGTCAAGTAGGTCAGGACGACTCCACATACCCACTCTAGTGGTGCTTCCCGATGGAATTGCCCAAGCGAAGAAACCGGGAGCTATACTGCTTCCGGTGTACATATCGAGAACTCCGTCAACACCTGGGTATCCAGTAACTTCGACTTGAAATCCAACCATCATCTCCTTAGGTCTACCGAATTTAAACTTCCTTCTGACCCATGAATGCGCCCCATCACACCCGCAAATCATCTGACATTTTACGATGGCTTGACTACCGCACCTATCTACCCAAATTTGGGCATGATCATCAAAAATCTCGGCATCTGTCGGTGTACTAGAGAGCCAAATGTCGGCCCCGGAACCAATTGCTCTCATAACTACACTTTCGTCAAACTTTTTTCTACATACGGACCATGTCCTGATCCTATTTGGATTGCCTATTTCTACAGGTTCTCCGGACGGACCATGTATCCTAGCGCCCCATATCTCACTCAAGGCAGTGCCCTCAAGAGACACCTTGCTCATGGCATCAGGATTGACCAACCCAGCACACTGGAAAGGTCGGCCAATTTCATCATGCTCCTCGATTAGAAGAACAGTCTGACCTTCCTCTCTCAACTTCCAGGCCAGGTAACCTCCTACGGGACCAGCCCCCACTATTGCTACATCGTAGTGGAAATCCATGATTCCTCGCCATTCCTACTTTCTATTGCCTTTGCCCTTCTTTCTTCTCATGGCTTTCAGCTTAACTATCAGATCACTACCTTCCGATTTCGTCACATCTTCCTCCGTAGCTAGCTCACCAATAGCTAATGCATCGGACATCGATATCCCCAACTGTTCGGACAGTTCCCTGATTAGCTTCATCTGCGGTTCCGTGGCAGGCATTGAGGAGTTAGAATCCCTCAGCATACCAATTAATTCACTTGCACTCCCCTCACGACCACCCGTTAACTCGCTCAAGTCATTGACCCCCACTAGGGACAAGGCGTCAGAATCAGTCATACCAGACTTCTCAATGAGTGAGAATATGTAACTGACCTGTTTCTCACTTGCCGGCGGCCCTCCATTTGTTTTCGATAATTCAGTAAGTGTACCAATAAGTTCGCTGGCCTCTTCGCCACTGAGGCTTTCTACTGGCTTATCGCCGAGTAGTGATTTCACCGTCTCTTCATCGAGGCCTACAATTCTACTTTCGATAAATGATATTTGCTTGGGAGTAGGAGTTCTCCTACGGTACTCTATTGCCTTATTATGAGCCTCCTTGAAGTCTACCGAGAAGGACTCCCAAATAGAAACGGCATTAGCAGCTCCCATTTCAATACCATCCAAGCTAGCCTCCATCTCAGATGTGAATGATGAGGATAGAATTTCCATACCTCCTGCCTTTGACCCATATATCGGTGCCACATCTAACCAAAGGACTCTGCCGCTTTCTGTCGGAACCAATGAACCGCCATCATTCTGCACATACCCCCTGTCCTGAATTCTCTGAACGATGCTGACATATGTGGAAGGTCTACCAATTCCTTCAGATTTCATCTGTTTCACTATGGAACTCTCTGAGAATCTCCTTGGGGGCTTCGTCTCATCAATAGTTAGTTGTGGGTTATCCTCTGCATCGTCTAACAACCATTCTGAACCAACCCCCAAATCGAACTTAGGTTGGCTCACCCTGGGCTCTTTAAGGAATTCAGAGGATGCCTCTTCCCAACCCGAATGAACTAGCCATGATGCAGTTCCAGCCAATTCCCGCTCAATTCCATCAACAGATGTTCTCAGGTCTCTCCTTTCTCTAATTGAGTCGGACATCTGACTCGAAGCAAATCTGCTCCAGATCAATCTGTACAGTCTTCCAAAGTCGCCCTCCAATCCACCGATTTCTTCGATTTCCGGAGCAGTAGGTCTGATAGCTTCGTGGGCATCTTGGACATTCTGAGAGCCATTCTTGGCATCAGCCCCTAGTGATCCTGGGCCTATGAAATTCTCTCCGTACTTCTCCCTAATAAGCTCCCTAACGGCAACTCTTGCAGACTCACTTGTTCTCGTTGAATCGGTCCTGATGTATGTTATATGTCCCGCTTGGTATAGATCAGATGCAATTTTACTGGTTTTCCCCATCGACCAACCCAGGGACGAACTCGCTGCTTGTAGGAGAGTATCAGTGGTGAATGGGGCCGGCGGCTTCCTCCTATTCTTCCCCTCTTTGACTGAAACAACCTTCATTACTCCCGAATCTGCAATTGCACGGTAGGCCGTCTCAGCAAGATTGCCATCAAATGTCCTATCGGGAAAGTGCTTACCATCGTCATCGAACCATGCTCCCTCGTCTTCCTTCTCATGGAATCTTACTTTGAAGTTGAATCCATCACTGGATGCACGCACGCTGTGGAAGGGAATAGGGACATGAGCCTCACGTTCTAACTCTCTGTCTACTATGAATCCTAGAGTCGGAGTCTGGACTCTCCCCATCGACTTTAGATTCCAACTCCTTGCAAATTTTGAGCACCTGTATCCAACAAGTCGATCCATGAACCTTCTAACCTTAGCCGCGTCCACCAAGTCAGAATCGACCTCCTTATGATTGGCAACGGCTTCTTCAACAGCAGACTTCGTAATTTCGTTGAAAGTCACTCTTCTAACAATAGGAAAATCTGAGAAAATAATGCTGAGCCTCCACGCAATGAACTCTCCCTCTCTGTCCGGGTCAGTGGCAATGTACACCTCCTCAACCCCCTTGCTGTTCGCCTTTCTGATAATTCCCGAGACTATACCCTCCGCCCTGTCTGTCCACTCCCAAGGGGGATCAGGCAGACTATCTCCATCAGATGCCCACATCGCTTTGGAACCCTGCTTACCACTTTTCCTAGTTGGAAGATCCTGGATATGGCCGTTACAAGCTTCTACAATCCAGTCCTTACCAAGGTACTTCTTCACTGTCTTTGCCTTGGCTCCCGATTCGAGTATCATCAGCTTCACGATTTCACAACCTACCTCAATTCGATTCGAGTACTACGTTTCTCCGGGGCCAAGTGAGACCCGTATAAACATGAGTGGCCAGAGTTCTGTTCCAACGCGCGCGCGTGCATGTGTGTGTGACGCGCGCGCGTAAGGGGTCAGCAAATCACGTGGACATTCTAGACGATTTTTCATCCCATATTTCCTCGGAACCAGGGCCTCCACATCCAAGGCAACCAGGGTATCCGGCTCTAGCTAGATGAATTGCAACTCCCGAAAAGCCCTCCCACATATCCTCAATTCGATCGGACGGTTTTACCCAACACGTCTCTATTTCGGGCGCAACAACTCCGAAATAAAACTCAATCCTGCCATCACATTCATAGAAAATATCCCCCTCGGGACCAAGAGGATTTACTTTTGGTTCCATTACCATCGAGGGTATCTCGTCGGAAATCTCGAGAATCAATATTCTGGCCGAATCAAGGCATGAATCAGGTACATGTAGAATCCCTCCAGTTGATCTGAGTAGCCTTCTTGCGGCCTCGTACATAGACGGGGGCCAATCGCCCATGTAAGCGCGTGGGGTACGTAACTCTTGAAGGGTATAGCATCACGGGTCAGTTTATGGGAATAGGATGGAGCATGTTTGCACGTCCTGTAATTAGCCGTATGGATTCAGAGAGGGCCCATGGAATTGCCATCAAATCACTTTCTAGTTTCGGCCAATCATCAATAGGACTCAGGACACTGAATACACTGTACCAATCACCGGAGCTGCCAACCCATGTCTTCGGGAGACTTTTCAGGCACCCATTGGGCCTAGCTGCAGGAATGGACAAGGGCGCCACAGCTCTTTCTGCATGGCCTGCAATGGGTTTCTCATGGGTAGAATATGGAGGTATTACGAGATTCCCCCAAGAGGGGAATCCAAAACCTAGGATGTTTCGTGCTGACGCAGAACAGGCTCTCGTCAATAGCATGGGATTCAATAATCCAGGGGCATCTTCAATCAGGGATCAGTTGATACAGAGAAAGGCATCAGGAATGTGGCCAAATGTTCCCGTAGCTGCAAATATTGGAAGATCCAAGAAGGTGGACAATGAACAGGCCCCCTCGGATTATTCTTCAACTCTGGAGGCACTATGGGACCATGCCGATATGTTTGTTCTGAATATCTCATCTCCAAATACTCCGGGTCTAAGGGATTTGCACGACGACTCTAGCCTTAGTTCAGTATTGAAGGCATGTAACTCAGTCAAGGAAATTAGGGGCGGAGGTAAACCGATGCTTCTCAAACTGTCCCCAGATGCCTCGGATGACGAACTAAGATCTTCCTCTGAAGAGGCACTTAGAAACGGAATTGACGGTTTTGTTGCCACCAATACTACTCTAAAGAGACCAGTCCCCAAGAATACGAAGTCAAGGCATGCATTTGCGCAGAATGGAGGTGTTTCAGGAAGGCCTCTTCAGGAGAGGTCACTCGAGGTCGTCTCAATGTTATATGAGTCAACTAGCGGCAAGGTCCCGATTGTCGGAGTCGGGGGAATCGACTCGCCCGATTCCGCATGGAACTCATTGACTTCAGGCGCGTCACTGCTGCAGTTGTACTCCGCATTGGTATTCAGGGGTCCATCAGTAGTTTCTGATATCATCCGCGGCCTTAGGTCCCGAGTGAGGGAGCATGGATTCTCCGGAGTTGAAGAGGCTGTAGGTTACAAAAACACCTGAACCACCAATCAGAAATATCATCAAGCATAATCCTGAGGAATCAGCATGACGGGATCCTCCAGCCCTTCCTTGTCTAGGAAAAGGAGATTACTGATCGTCGGTTGTTCAATGGCGGTGTTGCTAATCCTAATGTTCGTTTCAATAGAGCCCGAGGTCCAGCACTCGATAGATGAGGTAATGGATGACCCTAGTACGTTTGAGGGCCAATTACACGTGAGAGGGGAAGTGATGATAGGGAGTTTGGATACAGATAATTACAGCTTCATGTTAGCAGGTTTGACACATGTACTCTTTGTCGATTACTCCAGTACGGTGATACCAGATGGATTCGATGAGGGAAACATGATCGCGATAAAGGGTGATTTACTGAATACAGGAGAATACTGGCAACTGGAAGCTCATGAGATCCAGACAGGCTGTCCTTCGAAATACGAGGCCTCTTCATAGCGAAGCTATCCCGATTCTTTGAAAGGGGAGCGCTCCCCGGACGTGTTGGGCTAGGGGGGGTGTTGACGTGCTCTATTATTCACAAATCGTCGATAATGGTGACCTGAAGTCCGAG
>CAYFGD010000022.1:0-14482 GCA_964342715.1 uncultured Candidatus Poseidoniales archaeon
CACAGGAACTCCGGGATGGGCCCTCCGAAGGTGCCTTGACCAGGGATGATAAGGGGGCTGAAGAGAGGGCTCAGAACGTGGCTCCCGTTGGACTCTATTGCCATAGTCGAATAGCCGGCACTCCTTCCGAAATCCTCGAAAATCCAGAAATCGGCTTCCATCATTCCTCTCCATGTCGAGTACAGGATCATGATTCCCAGGTAGGCAGCCATAGCCGTGGGACCTTTCCACCAGCCGTCTATCCTGTCGGTTCTTCCGAACCCGCTTCTGAGTGGTAGCTTGACGCTAATTCCACGAGTACTGAGATACTCGCGATCCCAGTCCGCCATAGTACCCCGGCCCTAAGGGCCGGGGGGCTCTCCTTAAGCAATTGCTTTACCGAACATTTCGACTTTCTCAAGATTAAAGTGTGACTTCCACCACCCGATTCTGTGATAGGTGGGGACATAGAATCTTCGATATGCCTAAACTGCGGCTATATGCCAGGAGCATGGCTACCGGGAATTCCCTGCTTACAATGCGGCGAGCCGTACCTATAGTCAGGCGAGACCTGCATAGTCAGCATCCGCCTCCTCCATTTCGATTTCGTCGACATCCATTTGCGCCAATTGTAACTTGCCTGAGAGCTCGTCGTTCACGGCATGCCAATAGGAGTAAGCCTCGATGACCCAGATGCCTGACTCGCGAGTTCCGTTACCACTTCCCTTGACCCCGCCAAATGGCAGATGAGCCTCAGCACCGGTGGTGGAATTGTTGATCCCAGTCATCCCTGCCTTGATTCCCGTCTTGTATCGGTACGCCTCAAGTCGGTCGTTAGTGTAAATTGCAGATGAAAGGCCATACGGAGAAGCGTTGGCAAGGTGCAATGCATGATCAAAATCACTGGCCTTGACTATGGTTACTAGTGGCCCGAAAATCTCCTCATGGAAGCACTCCATGTCCTCGGTTACATCCACATAGACGTGAGGCCACATGTAGATTCCTTCACTGGCATCTCCATGGAAACCGTCGGGCTTGTTGTCTTTGGTAATGCGCCCCTCGCCCCAGATCTTCGTGGCGCCGCTGGATTCACACATATCGACACCTTTCAGGAAGTCAACTGCATACCTATCTGACAGCATCGGGCCGTAAAGAACCCCGTCGTGACGCATCGAATCGCCGATTGATGTTGTTTTCACCTTCTCCATGAAACGTTCAACGAAATCATCGTAAACATCCTCATGGATAATCAGATTCCCTAGGCTGGTGCAGCGCTGTCCAGCGGTACCGAAACCCGCCCAGTAAGCTCCCTCAACAGCATTCTCGATGTTTGCCGAGGGCATGATGACAAGCGGATTCTTCCCTCCCAATTCTAATGAGGCGCTCACCAAGTTGCGTCCACAGGTCTCTCCAATCATCTTGCCAACTGCAGTACTCCCAGTAAACGAGATCTTGTCGACCATTCCAAGATCCGCCGAATCAACGAGTGCTTGACCCGCGCCTCCGCCATTTCCATGGACTAGATTGATGACACCGTCGGGTAGACCAGCCTCGTGCATTACACGTGCTAGAGCGAATGAAAGAAGAGGCGAGTCTTGAGGGGACTTCCATACGCACGTGTTGCCGCACATGATGGCTGGAATCATCTTCCAGAACGGAACTGCTGACGGGAAGTTACAGGAATTTATTATTCCACAAACACCCAATGGACGGCGATAGGTGAAAAGCTCCTTGTTAGGCAACTCCGAGTTGACGGTCTGACCGTATAATCTCCGACCCTCCGACTGGAAGAACAAGCAAGTGTCGATAGCCTCCTGAATCTCGCCGCCGCACTCCTTCAGCGTCTTCCCTATCTCACGTGCCTGAAGGCGAACAAGGTCATCCTTTCGCTCCATGAGTAAACGCCCCATATTTCCTATGACCTGTCCCCTAGTGGGGGCAGGAGTCGCCGCCCAACCAGGGAAGGCTTGACGGGCAGCGGCAAGAGCATCATGAACATCTGACTTGGTTGATAGCGGAAACTCGCCAAGACAGTCGTCCAGCCACGCCGGGTTGATGCTCTCGAATGTGGAGCCATCACTAGAATGAGTCAGTTTTCCACCGATGATATTGTATCCTCTTATTGAGGGACTTCCGTTCGGATTTTTTCTGTCGATGGTCTCAAAACCAGTTTCCAGCACATGGGTCATGAGACACGCGAATCCATACCCCGACATGAATGCTACTCATCGAGCCCCCTCGTTCCGATAACCAATAGGGTGCTTTGGACACCCGTTGATTGGTGGGTTTAACAACCCCCGTGAACGAGAGATGGTTGTTAGGAGACGACGCCATGACCGACGACTCATCTGATTCACTCACCCTGAGAGTAGCCAAGGCAATACCAAGTGACGTTGGTCACGGGCGAGCAAGAGTGCCTTTTGACAATGATCTGAACCTCAAGCCAGGTGACATTATTGAGATATCAGGAGAGAGGAAGACAGCAGCCATAGTTTGGAGATGTAGGCCAGAGGATGCCAATCTTGGAGTTATCAGGGTTGATGGGATTATCCGAAAAAACGCTGGCGTCAGCCTTGGAGATAGAGTAGGCATTGCGAAGGTTGAGACGCAGCCTTGCCAGAGACTGGTACTCAGCCCAGTGATGGCAAAGCAGCAGAAGGTCAGATTTGGACCAGGAATTGAGGGATTCGCCAGAAGGGGACTCAACAAGAGGCCGGTAGTTGCTGGAGATAGAATTTTCATTCCCGGAATGACATTGTTTGCAGAGGCCCTCCCATTTGCCATAGTTTCTACGAAGCCAAAGGGAATTGTTCAGGTCCTCCCTGACACTGAGATAGTTATCAAGGAAGACCCCGTAGATGAGGAAGATCAAGGTGAGGTCCAAACAATCTCTTACGAGGATATAGGAGGTCTTGGAGACCAACTTCAGAAAGTCAGGGAGATGATCGAGCTACCTCTGAAGCACCCAATATTGTTCAGGAGACTGGGAATAGATCCTCCAAGAGGGGTTTTGCTTCATGGGCCACCTGGGACCGGCAAGACTCTGATCGCCAAAGCAGTAGCATCCGAGACTAATGCGCACTTTACTTCGATAAACGGTCCAGAGATCATCTCAAAGTATTATGGAGAGAGCGAAAAGCAGCTACGTGAGATTTTCGATGAGGCAGCCGCCAATTCTCCGGCCATTATCTTCATCGATGAGTTGGACAGCATTGCGCCAAAGAGGGAGGATGTCAGCGGAGAGGTCGAGAGAAGAGTCGTAGCCCAGTTGTTGACACTACTCGATGGGATGCAGGGCAGGGACAACGTGGTCGTGATTGGGGCCACAAACAGGCAAGATGCCATCGATCCCGCACTGAGGAGGCCCGGAAGATTTGACAGGGAGATAGAGATAGGAGTTCCAGATAAGAACGGCCGTGCCGAGATCATCGGGATCCATACTAGGGGGATGCCAATTTCCGATGACTTCGAACTTGAGTGGCTCCTGGACAATACGCACGGCTTCGTCGGAGCAGACATCTCAGCTTTGGTAAGAGAGTCCGCAATGAAGGCCCTCAGGAGATACCTCCCAGAGATAGATCTCGATGAGGAACAGATACCCCCAGAAGTATTGGAGAAGATGGCAGTGATAATGCCCGACTTCAGAATGGCAATCAAGGAAATCGAACCAAGTGCTCTGAGGGAGATATACCTGGAGGTTCCAGAAGTATCTTGGGATGAAGTCGGTGGCCTTGAGGAGATAAAGGACAGACTCAAGGAAAGCATAGAGTGGCCTCTCACCAAGCCAGAAATGTTCGAACATTTCGGAATCAACCCTCCAAGGGGAATAGTCCTCTTTGGAGCACCTGGGACAGGAAAGACACTTTTGGCCAAGGCAATAGCAAATGAGGCCAAGGCTAACTTCATCACAATCAAGGGTCCGGAATTGATTTCAAAGTGGGTGGGTGAATCAGAGAAGGCAGTAAGGGAGGTCTTCAAGAAGGCTAAACAATCCAGCCCCTCGATCATTTTCTTGGACGAATTCGAGAGTATTGCTGGAATGCGCCGTTCTAGTTCGGGCGACGGTTCCGACGTGATGAACAGAGTCGTAAACCAATTACTCAGCAGTATGGACGGAGTCGAAGGTATGGAGGGAGTGATTGTCGTTGCAGCGACAAATAGGCCGGAAATGATAGATCCAGCCCTGCTGAGGAGCGGGCGATTCGAGAGAGTTCTACATGTCCCGCCGCCAGATCCCGAGGCGCTAAAGGCGATTCTCAAGATTCATACGGCCGACATGCCCCTTGGCAAGTTTTCTATGGACGATATAGCATCCAGGCTGGAGAACTACACCGGTGCTGACATTGAAGCTGTTTGTAGGGAGGCCGGGCTAATTGCCATGAGGGCCGAGAAGAAGACAGTCACAAAGAAGCATTTCGAAGAGGCGGTAGAACGTGTCAGACCGACTGTGACCGACGAAATGATGCTATACTACAATCGAATGGAGTCACTGTTGACTAGTGGCCTGCAATCGGTAAGGAGGCTTCCAGACAGCCTCGCTGGGATTGAGTCAGTGTGAGGTGATTAGTTGCCGACAACCTTCGGTAAGGAGTTGCTTGGCAGGGACGTTGTCGACGAGTCGAATGACAAATTAGGAACAATGGCCGATTATAGGATCGATATCGATACTGGGGACGTTGTCGCACTTTTGGTCGCAATTGATACAGGAATAGATCCGGCATTCCTTCCATGGCCAACTGTAGAAGGACTCCTCTCTGTGCCCGTCTCCGAAGTCGCCAGCATAGGGTCCGCCATACAACTTTCTCGTTGAACTCGTGATGCGCCTGTGTTCATGGCCCCACAACGGTATTAATACGGAGTTAAGGCTCGATGGCCATTCCTATGGAATGGAGGGCAGCGGATGACCGACTTCAACGCTACACTTAGGAGGCTCTCAACTCCAAAATTCAGAAGAGGGGCCTCCATAGCAGCCTTCTGGTTTCTCATTGGAATATTAGTCCTTGAAGTACTTCAGACATACTTGGTCGAAGGAGAAACGCAACAGTCAGCATATGGTGACGATTGGAACGACTTAGGAGCATTCAGGTCGGAAATCAACAGCCTAGGGGTGGAAACCAACGCGTTGGTCTCTAGCCCCTTGCTCCTAAGCGAAATAGACTATCCCGAAGAGGCAATATTCGTGGTATCGGGTGTGGAGAGAGACACGATATCACTTCCGAGATTTACTGGCGATGAGAACGTAATCGAATTCACAGAGAGTGACGGATACACGACATCTGAGATATTGGCGATTGAGAGCTTTGTACAGAGGGGAGGAACTGTGATCCTGCTAGACGACTTTGGGTACTCTGCACAACTTGCAAGCCAATTCGGATTGGACTACTCAGGACACAGGCTCTACGATGGACAGGCCTACGCTCACGAATTGGACTACAATTTCGTCTGGGTCAATACAACTTCCGCATTCAATTTCACCACCAACTCAGGCTCTCTGTCCTCAATAAATCCCTGTCTGAAGGATTTGGATAAAGATGGGGTAATTGACCTGCTGGACGAGGACCCGCTTAATCCCACCGTGACTACCCAGGGAATAACCTCGGACATGGCCGGTCTATGCGCCCATCGATTCGATCAAACCACATCCACATGGGATTTCTCGGAAGGATATGACATCCTAACCAACGGCCCTTCGGCATTCGAGAAGGCTTCTTCGTACAACCCAGTTGAGAACCGCTATGCAATAGGCCGCTCGACACTGGATTCCTACCTTGACACGAACGACGATGGAAACCTAACGGTGGGCTTTGAGGCAGCAGGGATAGAGGATGACGAGCAGGGTCCATTTGCAGTCTACGTAAGATACTGTCAAGATAGATTATGCCTCGATATAGACTCAGGAAGGGTCCACTTCGTTTCTGACGGATCAATGCTCATCAACTCACTATACAATCCCGATTATGTACCTGACTACTCAGGACTAGTCCCCGATAATGACAACAGGAAGTGGGCCTTGGACATCATCGCCGAGGCACTCCTAATTGGGAACTCCAGCACCAAGGCTAGTGAGAATGCAATCGTTATCTTCGACGAGAGTAGGCACCAGCAGTCGAATATAGGGGGGGACACGTACAATCTTCTCTATTACCTGCTGATCTACTTCACAAACGATTGGATGGCGATGCTCCTGCTCTTCCTCGGATTATTCATTGCATTGGAGGCCGTCTTAATCAGAAAAGAGGACCCTGACGACTGGAGGCACGTCTTCAGAATAATCTACTACGGTTTTGGAGATGCACGAAGGTACGAGTACTACCAGAGGCCAGAGAAAATCAGACAGGTACTCCTAACGAGGGTCAGGAATGTAAACGCGATGTCCAGGGAGGAGTTCGACGCCCTACCCGCTGCCGAACTTCAGAAGATGGTGGATGACAACGTTCTCACCGACTTCATCTTTAATGACCGGAGATACAAGACAGATGAATTGGTAGGCATAGTGAAGAGAATCAAAGAATGGGGAAGGACAGAGTCTGATTCGGAGGCCTAGAAATGTGGACAAGAAAAGCTGCAATAATGTTCACCAGTGGGATAAGCCTCATCCTTATTGGAATGATGATTTCAAACTTCCAATTAATGATCGTCGGACTAGCGTTCATTTCGCTATTGGCAATCAATGGATGGGTAGCAGGCCACTCCGATTTACTAATCGAGAGGGAAACCTCGGCTACTAACGTGTACAAGGGGGATGACATAATTGTCTCTCTAACGGTCACTAACAAGTCATATCGCAGGACACAGCAGTTAGAGCTCTTCGATAATGTGCCCCATGAGATGAAGATGCGCAAGGGCATCAACCAGATGAGGATGAACCTAGGCCCGGGCCAAACCGCGAAGCTCCGATATGTCGTCAGATGCCCACTCAGGGGGCATTACACCATTGGCCCCGTTTCAATTCGCTACAGGAATGCGTTCAACCTCTTCGTTAACGAGACAAAGCTGGATGACAGATCTGACATCACCGTTTTCCCTCAGATCAGGGATATCGAGGAGGCCCTTCTAAGATCGGACGTCCCGAAGATGTACTCGGGCGCTACCACCCTGAAGACGCCCGGCCCAGGGATGGAGTTCTACGCACTAAGGGAATATCTGCCCGGCGACTCATTCAGATCAATCAACTGGAAGGCCTTGGCCCGGACAGGAGAGATGATGGTAAACGAAAAAACCAGAGATGCTGTTACTGACGTTTTCGTAATAGTGGATACAAGAGACGTCTCAAGGATTGGTACAGTTCTGAAGAATCCACTTGAGATGGGAACGGTCGCCGCGGCCTCAGTATCAAACTACTTCCTGAAGAGGAGGGACTCGGTCTCCCTTGTGACGTACGGCTCCCGGATGGACTACCTTCCCCCAGAGACCGGTGACAAGCAGTACTTCAAGATCCTCAGTGGCCTAGCATCAGTGGAGGCAAAGGGCTCAATGCCTCTTCAAGCGGTCACAAATGCCCTCTCTCCGAGAATGAGCAGAGGCTCCCCTGTATTCATCATCAGTAGTTTGGAGGGGGATGGCACTACGTTGCCCGCAATCAGGAATTTGTCCGGCAAGGGCCATGAAGTGATAGTCCTCTCACCGAGTAGCATAGATCTCGAGAGACTGGTTAGCAGGATTCCAAGGATGTCATATGAGGTTCTGAAGCTAGAGAGGCAGAATCGATTGACGGCTATAGCCGGGTATGGCGCCAAGGTGATTGATTGGATGCCAGACGTTGAACTATCGCAGGCGCTATTGCAGATTAAGCTAGGTTAGGTGATTCGAATGTCAACAATTGAGGTTCCAATGAGCAAGTCGCTCAATATCAACCAACTACGTCGTCGATGGCAGGTACTCTTGCTGCAACTAATCTCCACCGCTTCACTAATTCTCATGATGCAGAGGATGACAAGACTCTATGGGACTTGCTCAGACAGTTTTGTTGAGTCATATGGGGACTCACTCTACTGGTGCCCGGCATACGAGCACACTCGCGGACTGAGGTGGTTCGAGCAGGAGACCGGGTCACTAGTTCTGCCGGACTTCCTCACGGGCCTGGATCAGACGGGGGATATGACGGTGGCCGCACCGCTGATTCTTTGCTTTGCAATCACAGCAGTGTGGATCTACATACTCACCCGTGGAGACTCCATAAGGAAATGGATCAACATTGGAGTAACGGTAGTTTTCTTCGCATGGATGCTTCTGCCGTTCTTGGTCTCATGGATTATGGTAATGGACCACCCATTGAATCACATAAACCACCTATGGGGTCCATTGCTATTCGTATTCGAGCTAGTATTCTTGGGCGTAGTTTTCGCTCCAGTACTTGCTGGAATAATGGGCATTTGGGGCCTGTCAAAGAAGCTCCTAACATGGACAGTCGGATACTACCTAACAGTAATCGGAGTTCACGCCATACTCACGTTCGAGGGAATCACAGAGTCTGTTGATCTTGGATTAAATCCACTACCAGCACAGATAGGAGAAGCAACAATGTGGGGAGGACTCGTCTCACCCTTGGCCTTCGATTTGATCGAAGTGGCAATCCTCCTCCTCCTCTATCTAGAATCAGGATCAGCCGTAATCTCGCACATGGAGTACGCTTCTTTGCTTCCCAAGGATGCGAAAAGAGACCCGGATTTCGTCAGACAATTCGAGAACGTAATCAATGGACACCTGATTCATCTGATTGGCGTCATGTCACTCGTCGCCCTCACTACCGCAATAGCTCTGGAGTTTGACGACTTCCTAATTTCAACAGTCGGAGCCCTTTCAGGGGGGCAGTGGTCGGGCCAGGTTAAGGAATCACTGGAACTCCAATTGACCTACGGGAAGGTGATATCCGCAGGCCTATTCTTGGTCGTGGTAGCGGGAATGAGATTCGTACTTCCGTGGCAGAGGGTCACTGGAATTTTCGAGACGGCACTGATGAGATTCAGATCAACGTGAACATCACTGCCTCAGTCCCATCAATCTGTACATGACTCTAATTATCAGGTCCGCTATCAGCGGAACGATCAAAGAAGCACAAATAACCGCTCCAATTAGTGAATAATTGCCAAGAAAACCCTCTAGAAAAACAGAGGCATCTGGAATCACAAGTACGGCAGAGGCCAAGCACGCCATGAACACCAGGCGCTCAGGCCAAGGACCTGAATATCTGCCTGTAATGTCTGACCTAAGGGGAAGCGCGCCACCCTCTCCCATGCTAACAAGAACTCATCATAAGTTATCAAAAAACCGATATTTTTCTCTCCAATAACACTCATTGGGTTCAAGTCAACATACTCCCGGCACCATCCATGGGCGAGGCGATTACAGTCAACTCCTGCAGTCGCTGCAACTCTCCAGCGATAGTTCATCAAGCCTATAGTGGACAGCACTTGTGCGCCAAGCACCTGCATGCCTCCATCCGAAAGAGGACCTCAAAGGAACTCAGAAGGCAACTCAAACTACCTCGAGATGCAAGGCACGAAGACGGTAGACCATACGTAATCCTAGTCGCGGTTTCAGGAGGAAAGGACTCAGCGGTATTGCTTACAATGATCAATGACATCATAGGAAGTAGGAGGGACGTCGAGATAATCTCAGGCTGTGTAGATGAGGGAATCGATGGCTATAGATCCCCCTCTCTGGAGATGGCGAGGCAACTGTCTGAGAGCCTCGGGGTCAAGTTCGTAACCATGAGCTACGAAGAAATGGGTTTCCAGAGGATGGATGAGGTTGTGAGAAAGATACCAGCCATGGGGAAGTTGCATGACGAGGCGGATGGATTGATGCCATGCTCATACTGCGGCGTTTTCAGGAGGCAGAGTCTAAACGCCTTGGCAGAAAAGGCAAATGCCGACGTGATGGCACTCGGTCACAACCTTGACGACATGGCCCAATCGATACTGATGAACCTCCAGAAGGGCGAGATTGAGAGGTCAGTGCGCCTCGCTCCCCATACCTCAACACCAATAGAAGGAATAGTCCCAAGAATAGTCCCACTCCGTTGGATACCGGAGCAAGAGATTCACGCTCAGGCGATTTCTAGGGGCCTCCCCATTCATCACGGAGAATGCCCGCATTCCCCTGGTGCACAGAGGCAACAAAGCCGATCGGTAATTGCACAGCTCGAGTCCCTGACACCGGGTGCTAGGCACGGCCTACTTCATTCCCTCGACCATATCCGCGATTTGCACCGTGATGCCTTTCCGGATTCCAAACAGGAAGTAGTAGAATGTTCAGAGTGTGGAGAGATAACATCTAGGGAGGTGTGCCAGTCGTGCACAATGAAGAAATGGCTCTCAGAAGCCTCTTGAGGATTGAGTATGTTTGTTAACATAGCCGGGTACAGGTTTGTTGATCTTCCGGACAGGGACTCACTGAGAGAGCCTTTTAGAGAGAAATGCATCGATTTGGGGCTTAAGGGAACAGTACTGCTGAGCCACAACGGAATCAACTTCTTCCTAGCGGGAGGGCAGGAAGGGGTCGATGACTTCGTCTTGTTTTTGGAAGCGGATGAAAGATTCCAAGGAATCCAGATCCAGATTTCCCAAAGCGACTATCAACCGTTCAGAAGGATGTTAGTCAGACTCAAGAAAGAAATCATATCGCTTGGCATGGACGAGATCAAACCGGCTGAATACTCTGGAAACTTCATTGAGCCACTTGAGTTCAAGAGGTGGCTCGACGAGGACCGTGAGGTACTGATTCTGGATACGAGGAACGACTACGAGTTAAGGGTCGGCACCTTCGAGAACGCTATTGACTTGGACATCAAGTCATTCAGAGAGTTTCCCCGGGCCATAAAGAAACTCAAGCAAGACAAGTCGACTCCAGTAGTGATGTTCTGCACTGGTGGAATTAGGTGCGAGAAGGCCGCTATCGTGATGGAAAACCAGGGTTGGGAGAATGTACACCAGATCAAAGGAGGTGTCCTTGGATACTTCAAGGAGACAGGCGGGGAACATTGGAACGGGGACTGCTTCGTATTCGACCAGCGCGTTTCGTTGGACAAGAATCTACTCGAGTCGAACCATGAGATGTGCTTCAAGTGCCGAGAACCGCTTTCACCCGAGGAGATGAAATCCGAAAAGTACCTGATAGAGAGGTATTGCCCATATTGCCATGCCATGAACTCAGATCCAGCCGCTACTCTTCCTGCGTGAATCCTCCCCTAGAAGGGGGCTCCCCGCTGAGCTTCAGTGTAAATTGCAAGACTAATGCCATCAGGAAAACTACGCCAGACGCCCTGAAGCACGTGTGATATGTCCAGACCCCAGTTCCCTCCACGGTTACGGACCACAAGTATGCGGCAAGGAGGGGGCCAATAATACGTGCAAGGGCCCCATATCCCTCTTGTGCCCCCATTACCATCCCAAGCTCGTGCCTGCCCACTTGGGCTTCGAAGGTCAGAAGAGCCGACTGAGTCGGGGAGAATAGTCCGTTCCCAATCGCTAGCCCGGCAGAGGAGCCCAGAATAAGCCACGAAGCATCAGATGGTACATAGGGAAGGCTCGAAATCCCCAGTCCACAGAGAATGGTCCCGAGAGCCATCAGCCCCCTCATGCCAAAGCGATCGCTGAGTGGGCCAATCAGGCCTCCTTGCACTATCGCACCCAGCAAGCCAATGAACGCGAATACCCATCCATTGTCCATTTCACTCCATCCGAGACCCCCATTCTCCGGAGACATAGCGGTGAATAGGATGAACGTCCCATGCATCATGCTGAAACCCATCAAGAAAAGGAAGTTCACCAGTACCAAGGTAGATACTGTCGGTAATCTGAGTATGCCAACTATACTCGACATGGTACCGGACAGTTGCTTGATTGGCGATCCCCCTCCTGAACTACTCCTCTTGTTCTTGGGCAGGCTCTCCTCAAGCCAGAAATATGCCAGTACTAGGGAAAGAAGGGAAAGCAAGCTAGAGAAAAGGCATGGGAGGAGATACTCATGTGCTGACCAGAAAGCAGTATCGAACGGCCCTCCAATCCCAGATGCTGGGTCTGAAAGAACCCCTCCGATGAATGGCCCAATCATGAAACCAAGTCCGAAGGCGGCACCAATCATCCCCATCCTTCTAGCAACCATGCCACTCTCGCTGATATCCCCAATGTATGCCCTAGCCACGGCAATGTTGCCATTTCCTGCACCAGCAAGGAACCTCGCCGCAATTGCCATCTCCAGACTATTCGACAAACCGAAAACAATGAAGAATATTGAATTGGATAATAATCCAAACATCAACACAGGCCTTCTCCCAAGCCTATCGCTCATGGAACCAAGAACTGGGGTGAAGAGGAATTGCGCAAGTGAGTAAACAGCGATTACGACGCCAACCCAGAAGTCCCTACTGCCTACATCAGTGATTCCTTGTCCAGATGCAAGGTCTTGAATGAAGTAGGTGAGAAATGGAATCACTATTGTGAAACCAAGCATGTCTACTAGGACGACAAGAAACAGTACTGCCATCGGTGACCTGCCGCTACGGGTGTCACTCAATTTCATCACTCCTCGGGACTAGTGAAAGAACTCGATCCCGTGTAGTAATCTCAGTAAAAATACTAGCAACGAAATCGATAAGCGGAACCCCATTCTTCTGGCCCCCGTTCCTGGATCTGATTGACACAGTTCCGGAATCAGTTTCATCATCACCGATGATTACCATGTAAGCAGGCTTCATTTTCCGGTGATTCCTGATTTTCTTTCCAATGGTATTGTCAGAATCATCCACCCTTACCCTAACTCCAGACTCATACAAAGCGGAAGCGACCGTGGCCGCATGCACTTTGTGCCTCTCGGATATCGTGATTATCTGAACCTGAATTGGAGACAGCCATGTTGGAAAGTTCCCCGCCCAGTGCTCGGTGAGGAATGCGACAAACCTTTCGTGCGTGGAAAGGGGCGCCCTGTGAATTACGAAAACCTCTCCGTTGTCCGACCCAGTCTCGTCAGTATAGGACAATTCGAACCTCTCTTTCGCTGCGAAGTCCAGCTGGATTGTAGACATCGACTCCTCCCTTCCAAGAAGCGTCCTGAATTGTATATCTATCTTGGGCCCGTAAAATGCCGCCTCCCCGATCGCCTCCACGTAGTCAACCTCCAGTTCGTCCAGTATGTTCCTCAGATGATTCTGAGTCGACTCCCAGTTTTCTGGCTGATCGATGTATTTCTCTGTATTTTCCGGGTCCCACAGAGAGAGTCGGAAATGGTAGTCATCAAATCCGAACGCAGAGTAGTAGTCTTGCACCATCCTGATATTATCCGCGACCTCGGAAGCAACCTGATCGAGGGTGCAGTAGATGTGGGCGTCATTCATTGAAAGCATCCTCACTCTGAGAAGCCCAGCTAGAGTTCCCGACAACTCGTTCCTGTACACTGTGCCATACTCAGCTATCCTCATAGGCAACTCACGGTAAGACCTCTTCTTGTTCCTAAAAACAAGATGGTGGAAGGGGCAATTCATTGCCTTCAGGTAGTATTCACCATCGTCCATTTCCATTGGCGGGTACATTCCATCTGCATAGTGGGGGAGATGACCGCTAGTCTCGAAAAGCTCCCTCTTGCCGAGGACCGGAGTCGTGACTCTCACATACCCGTAAGACTCTTCTGTTTCAACCGCGAACTTCTCAATTTCGCCCTTCAGAATCTCGCCATTCGGCAACCAAACAGGAAGCCCCTTCCCGATCATCTCGTCAATCATGTATAGTTCCATTTCCTTCCCTATTTTTTTGTGGTCACGCTTGGCAGCCTCTTCCAGCTGACGAACCCTCTCCTTGAGTCCATCCTTGGTCGAGTAGCACATCCCGTATATCCGGACCAGGGACTCCCTGTTCTTGTCGGCCCTCCAGTATGCCTGACTCGTGCTGGTTAGCTTGAACCACCTCAGATGCGAGGTTCTAGGGACATGAGGGCCCCTGCACAGGTCGATGAAATCCCCCTGCCTGTAAGCGGAAGAACCGATATCTTCCCCTATCTTGTCATCCATTATCTCAATCTTGAATTGATTGTCCGAGAACAAAGAGCGCAGTGAATCGTTGTCGTGCTCCTCTCTGGAGATTGGGAGGTTCTTCTTGACTAGTTCCTTCATCCTCTTTTCGATGGCCTTCAAGTCGTCTTCCGAAATTGAGTCCATGTGGAAGTCGTAATAGAAGCCGTGCTCGATTGGCGGCCCTATCGTGGGCTTAGCATTCGGGAACAACTCAGTGACAGCTTGGGCCAACAGGTGGGCGCAGGAGTGCCTGAGTATGTAGGACCCCTCTTCAGACTCGCCCGTTATCGGCTCCACCGAGCAATCGGAATCGAGAACATGCGACATGTCCCTCTCCACCCCATCCACAAAGGCTGCTACGGCCCCGGACTTCCTCCCATGGACGTTCTCTATGACCTCGCCCGCCGTTATTCCCGAGGAATACTCGTGCTGTTCGCCGTTCCCGATGTCCACACTGATCATCGCCATCGATGCACGCTCCGTCTTAGCCGCTGACAC
>CAYFGD010000023.1:0-13749 GCA_964342715.1 uncultured Candidatus Poseidoniales archaeon
GAGGAACACACCAATTATCTCTGGTTGGATTTCGATAGTGCCGAATCAATGATCACTTTCCAACAGGAGAAGGAACTTCTACGCTCAGCGAGAAGGCACATTCAGCATACAGGCAAGGCAGTCTGATTCCACAAGCCAGTCAAAACAACCAATCTATTGCGGCAGCAGTAAGCGCCAACACGATTAGAACCCCGAATAAATCGTGTAAGATCTTGAAGCTCATCATCAACTTTCTTTTCGAAGATAGATCCGACCAACTCGTTACAGAACCATCTTTGAAAAAATGTGCAGCTATGTACTTGTCAAACCAAGACACTGAATCACTACTCACGCTTCCCTAGGGGCGTCCATAGGACCTCTTCCTCATCGGACATTCTTGAGACCCACCTCCCCAATACGAATATCCAGTCCGACAGCCTGTTCAGGTAGCAAATGACTTCGCCTCTCAAGGAACCGTCGCCCCCCGTCTCACGCAGTGAGCAAGCGTGCCTCTCAGCCCTCCTAGCAACCGTTCTAGCTACATGGAGGCTAGCTACTGCTGGGGAGCCAGTTGGCATGATGAATGACTCCAGCGGCTCCAGATCCTCAAGCCATGAATCCATCTCCTCCACTAGCCTGTCGCACTCCTTGACCCCCACTAGGGCCATTTGTGGCGGAAGCTTTCCCGGGCTGCAAGAACACTCTCCTCCGACATCGAAAAGCTCCTGTTGCACCCTTCCGAGAACCTGATCTACCGCCCTCTTGGATCCCTCTGGAAGGCCATCGCTCCTATTCAGTTCCATTCTGACCACACCTATTTGTGAGTTAACTTCGTCAACCGTCCCATAGAGCCTGACTCGGGGGTGCCCCTTGCCTACCCTCGTTCCATCTAGAAGACCGGTCTCCCCCCCATCTCCTGCGCCGGTGTGTACCTTCGTGATACGAACCATCGAACACCGCGGCCGGGTTTGGAGATATCAACATCCCCGATGTCACAATTGCTCCAAAGACTCTCGAATAGTGGCTTTCCAGGACTCATCCACGGACCCCCAGCCTCCCAGTTTCTCCAATTCAGCCTCATGATAGGCCTCCCTTTCTGTGTCTCCCTTGTGCTTGTGGATCATCGAAAGAGCAGCGTGACTCATAGCAGTCAGCCAACGGTCCTCAGAATCCCACGATTTTTCGAAGTGCGAGACGGCTCCGTTGGGCCCATCGATTAGCCCCCTCCTGACTTGCCGCAGTCCCGACTTGGACCAGGACAGGCCCTTTACCCCTATTACGAGCCCACGGAACGCCAAGTATATCTCTAGCATCACGATGAGCGATGCTAGCACGAACGAACCCATTTGTTCCCATTGTGCTGACTCTGCCCACCTTTCGGAAAGCAGACTAATTGTTCCCACGCACATTAGAATCCCCCCGAAAGGGGCTAGGAGAACATCCTTGTGAGTCACGGTCATGTGTCTAACACCAACTACAACGGCAACCCCCCCTACCAGAGCAGCGGTGATTGCTGGAACGGATTCTGAGGTAGGCCTCGGCGCCGTGCTTGATATCCAGAGAACCGCAGATATCAGAATCAATAGGTAGGCAAACCTGCTGCTTACCTCGGGGAAAGGTTGGTGCCTGCTATAGAATAGAACCCCTAGTCCCACAGCCAAGAATAGACCAATCCAGAACAACATAACAATCACTCGGTATCGAAACCACCCTTCCAGCCTGGCTCCCAGAAATCCTCATCGTCAAGCCACATTATCCACTCTTTATCATCAGCTCTTAGTAGTCTGAAAGCCCTCCTGTCAAGTCCCTGCAAGAGCGCATCGTCGATCTCTCCCTTTGCATGTGAATCACTCCATTCGACCTGCATCTCCCTGACTCGGCTTTGACCCGTGGTGGGATTCTCATAGTTCCTTTCGCAGATCTCTCTGAGATCCTGTATCCAAGCCCTGGCCCCTTTCATGTGAGGGTCATTGTCGGCGGGTTCACGCCTCTTTCTGAACGGCCACCACCCCATCTCAGTCAACCCCTCGACTAGGCCAAGTTTCTTGATGCTTTGCGAACCTATCAAGGAGTACACCCCCTCACCACTCCATGGCTCGTGTGGTCGTGCATCTGCATGGCAAGCCCAAGGACCATGGAGCTAGGTTGATGATTGACACATACGCCAAGAGGGTGTCATCTAGAGGCATCAGTGTAGTTTTCCACTCAGGAAGAATATCTCCCGAAGAATACGAAGAGAGGATAGGCTCAGTTGTTGGAGACGTAATCATACTCGATCAAGGCGGCAAACAAACATCAAGCACCGAGTTTGCCAAGACAATACAAGAGTCCTCGATGTCAGAAAACACACTAAACATGGCCATCGGCCCCCCTGACGGTTTTACTAGAGAGGCAAAGAACAAATTTCCCTCAATATCACTCTCTGCGATGACGTTCCCGCACGAATTGGCCGCTGCAATGCTGCTGGAACAGGTATACAGAGCCTGTGAAATCAACAGAGGCTCCTCTTATCATCGTGAATGATACTGAAACTGTGCCCTGATACTTTCTTCTGATTATCAGGCACTGTTTCATAAGTAGAACCCGTGTATCGAGGACATCTAGGTGGTCTTATGACAGTTGGAGCTGGTAATAGAAAAAAGAATGAGAACCCGAGGAAGGCCCTTTCGGCGATAATGATGGTAGCGATCATGCTCTTCAGTACGCAGATGTACTCTTTCCAGGATTTTGAGAAATACGACGAAGAAGAATCTGTTTGGGGAGACGTAGCAAAGAGAACCGCGTTTCAGCAATTTGATCAAGCAGATGGACCAATGGCAGGGGGTTCTCAAGGCCAGCCAGCGGCTGAGAACCCATTCCTCCATGAGCAGTTCATCAACCCATCCTATCACGACCCAATGTCGGTTTATGGGAAGGTCTCAGATCCTTCGGCATTGAACTTAGACCCCAGCTATGGCTTCTTCCTAGAGGAGACAAATACCGAGGACCACGACAATGACGGAATCGACGATTTGAACGACCTCGACGACGACAACGACGGCATCAATGACCTAATCGAAATGTTCGACGGGTGCATTGGTACCCATCAGTTCGACCACGACAACGACGGAGTTCTTGACGAGTTTGATTGGGACGACGACAACGACGGCATTCTCGAGGGCCCAATAGACTACTCCCAAGGAGCTGATCCCCGCAATGTCTCAATGGACCGCTATGTAGTACCATCAACAGTCCACCCGTGGACTGGCACCCCAGTGGGGGTAGGATATCGGGTGGATCAGAATCCAATGGATCACGACAACGATGGTGTGACCGACGACGACACGGACGGATCAGGCCCAGACTCTTACGATGAGGACGACGACAACGATGGAAGGATAGACCAATTCGTGTGGCCTTGTGACTTCGACCAAGATGGAGTCCAGGACTATTTCGATGACGATGACGACAATGATGGAGTTGTGGACCTATGGGATGAGAACCCATGGAACAGCCTACTGACAGGTAACATCTCCACCTCGGCGACTCTTTGGGATAGCGCTAGAGTAGTTGCTAACACGTCTTACATGGACTATGTTGGGGGAGTGGATTTCGTCGAGAGGGAGAAGGCATGGCATCCGAGAAACGGGACCCAAGCATTCACTGAGATTTTCGACGGAGATCTGGATGGCGACGGCATTCCAAATTTCTTGGATCCAGACAATGACAATGATGGAACCCCTGATTCGGCAGACACAGACGACGACAACGATGGTCTAGCTGACATGTACGATGTCGACGACGACAACGACGGAGTTCCGGATACATGCCTCCAAACCGACACCAATGGAGACGGACAGGGCGACTATCCAATCAACCACAATGTCACCACTCCCGGTAGGGAATGCGAGATTGACTATGACCGCGATCTCGATGATGACAGATACCGACCTATAGACCAGGACTACGATCTGGTTTGGGATTGGATTGACACAGATATGGGAGGATCGGAGTTCCCCGATAATCCAGTTGGGTCCCCAATAGCAATTCCTGGAAACATACCCTTCGATCTCGATGATGACGGCATAACCAATGAGGAGGACCCGTTCATGAACGCTAGTGAGGATCTAGTGGCAACATGGAACTGTCCAAGCCTCTCAAATCCCAACCCAGTGAACTCAGACCCCCGATGTTTCACTGAAAGGAAATCATACACTGGAAACAACGACTGGGATGGAGACGGCATAAACAACTGGGAGGATGTCGACGACGACAACGATGGAATCCTAGACTGGCTCGACATAGACCCGAATTGTGATCTCGACGACGACAATGACCTCCACCTTCTAAACGGCTCTAAGTACCGAGATGACGGTCCAAATGACATAGACACCGACGTTGATGGAGACGGCCTCGCGAACGACGAGGATTGGGACGACGACAACGACGGCCTTTCCGACTACTACGACCCAGATGACGGAAACTGTGGCTTTGTCGACAACGACAACACCGATCCCTTCACCGGCCAATCATACTCGCACAGCGATGGCGATGCAATAGACGGCTCAGATGACGGCCAGATTTACGCTGCGGACCTCGGCCATCCATTCTATTGGAACCTATCTTGGATGTTCAATCCATTCACTGTCGAAAACAAGTTCGTCCTCAACTACAACGGTTATGATGACACTGCAGTCCCACTCACCAATGGCAAGGTCCCACAGATGTACTGGTACGTATTGATGAAGTGGAGCCCATGGAACGGTGACAACTTCTTCGACATAGATATCGATGGCGACTCTCTGATTAATGGTATAGACACAGACCAAGACGCCGACGGCCTACCAGATTGGTGGGACCAAGACGAGGGCAATGATGGCGTTTTGGATGTCAACGACCCTAAGATGGGCGGATCTCACGACGACAATACCTGTGGTGCCACACTAATTTGGGCGGTTCTTCAGGGAGTGGCAGAAGACCATGCATGTGGTTTGGCGTACTCCTGGCTCTTTGGATATCCAATATTGGACGCGACTCAGACCGGCCAATTGATTTACACGGTCCCATACAGCACTAGACCTGATCCCAACCAAGATGACGGGGCATACACCGGAAACAATTCCAACGGTCAGTGGACATGTAACAAGAACTGCTTTTGGTTCACATTCGACCCAGGGAGCAATCCCTCCCCAACGGCAGCCGTTTCTTACAATCAGATCAAGAACAACAGAGACCTGTTTATCGCATATATTGGACTGAACAACGGTTTATTCCAGTGGACCGCTGACAGCAACGCCAACTTCTTCCCAGACGAAGTTGCGGATTTATTGAACAACGACGTTGATCCCGATGACGACTGTGGCGCTCCGGTTACCGGAAACATGGACCCGCAATGTATGTTCAACGATACTGCGGACCTAGACGATGACTTCGACGGTGTCTACGATCATTGGGACATCGATGATGATAACGACGGGATATGGGACTACTTCGAAGTCGACAGTAATGACGATTTGGACGACGACGCTGGGACCGAGCCGCCAGGCTCGTTCTTCACAGGGCCAAACTGCGACGACAATGACGATGATGGCACAGATACTGATCCTGACCAAGACGGTTGGTATCAGGCAGTTTGGGACAAAGGAGTGCTCGGCCAGGGGCTCATGTCCCCTAGATACTACGATGTTGACAACGACAATGACGGTGTTCCAGATGGCGAGGACCCGGACGATGATAACAACGGAATTCTTGATTCGGCCCAGGAGCTACTCTGTTTCGTTGGAGAGGAGCAGAGCCCATGGGACCACGACAATGACGGGGTTCCCGACGGAAAGTCAGAGAATGATTGGGATGCAGACGGACTGGTCAACGTAATTGAGATGGCTGGAGCTACACCTTTCATATCGCCATGGGACCATGACAATGATGGACTCAGAGACGATATCGACGAGGACGACGACGCAGACGGAATGCTGGATGAGGACGAAGTAATGCTATGGCCCACCAGATTCGACTCTGAGTCAACTAACCCATGGGACCACGACGACTTTGGGAACGGTTCTGGGATTGCAAATCCATCCGACCCCAGCACCGGCCCCGATGCAATAGACAACGATGACGACGCAGACAACAGGACAGATGTTGATTGGGACCACCTAGAAGAGGATTGGAACCTATCTTCAGACTGGGATTCAGACAATGACGGAATACCGGATGAGGATGACAAGATACCAACCAGAATAACCCTAACCACAGACTCAGTACTATGGCTAGATGCCCTATACCCGGCAAAGTTCAATGGAACAGTGAACTGGCTAGATCCAGTTCAGGGAGTTTTCACACCAGCACCCGATTTGCCGGTACAAGTACACATTGACTGGGCTGCAAATGGGACCAAGGCATTGGAGACAATCAATGTCCTTACTGATGAGAATGGAAACTTCGAGGTCGGACAGTACCTATTCCCCGAGGATCTTGATGTAGGCCCCAATACGACCTACGACATCTACGCCGAAGTAACTGAGATGTTCATTCATGATGGTGCAACAACGGAACCTGTTCCTGTGGAGATAAGGGCCAATACGACCATAGATTACGTGGCTTGGACCTACTTCAGGAGTGACGAGCAGCCATTATTTGTGGACTACAAGGTGCACTATGCCGCAGACTGGGACAGGGGTATTTTCGACAATAAGCTACCACACGCCCCAGTATCTTTCACCGTTTCAGGAGGTCCCTTCGGTAACACGACCCATCCGACCGTTTTCGACGGTTATGGATACGGTTACAGGGCCGACTCCGGCGGATGGATATCTCTGACATTCGTTCAAACAGCTGGAAGTCAGGGAATATGGAAGCAAGTGCAGTGGAATTCGACCATGGACAACGGCCCGGGCTCCGTCCCTGGAGGCTATGAGGAGATTGTTTGGAACGAGTTCTCAAAATCCCACAATGTGGTTGGAAGGTACAACTACACTTCGACAAGCCTCCCTATTGGTGATTATGCATTCATCGCGTTCTCGAGGCCCGACCTGGGCTCAGAGCTCCCATGGCCATATCTAGAGGGCAGCGACACGGAGACCTTCTACATCCGTTCGATGCATAGAATGTACGTTGAGGCAGACATAATCACCCCTTCCACTAGACCAGTCTATTTCTGGGACTCGACTCAGTTTACAGGCTCATCTTTCGGAGCATGGAGGGCACTATTCCACGCACCCTCCCTGTCGAATGCCAATCTGGACTACTCGGAAGTTAGCCTAGGGAAACAATACTCGATGCTCTGGGACGGCGATCCCCAGACATTGACCGGTGAGGCAGCCAATCTGAGGCCTTTCCTATCATCCAATGGCACCCACTGGTTCATAGCAATGCAGAATGGCGGCGACTTCAACGTTCCACCCTGTGGCCCGGTGGATCCACTAGACCCCCAAAGCGAAGTTCGCTGTGAGATAGTTCCAGAGATGTTCACTGGGGAGACCTTGAGGGTAGTCGGCTCTGTTTGGAACCGGACCATGACTCCATGGCCCTATGATCCAATGGCACTACAAGTCGACGTAGACGGAAACGGGGTGTTTGCCGGTTCAACCGAGACAGGATACGCAAGGGTTCCAGACATGGTGAACGGAGTGGCTCAATTCGACTACAATTGGACATGGTACTCTCAGTACTCGGCTGGAGTTTATGGAATAAGGGCTGACTTCACCAATTCAAACTTCTACTTCACCGGAAACCAGACCACCGTTCTTGCACCAACCGGGGCCTATGTGAACGTCTCTGTTATCGGAACGACAGACTTCCAGTACAACACAATACCCCGTCTTTACAGAGGACAGAATGTCACCATAGAGGCTAGGCTGATAGACAATGCATATCAGCCAGTGAGGGACGCCCCGATAAACTACACATGGTCCGCTGACAATTCCGCCGGAGTAGCCATCACAGACAACAACGGAGTCTTCAAGGTCAACTTGACCATTGACGAATTCCACGACCTAGGCAACTTCTCGCTCGGATACACCTATCCAGGTGATCCATTCAGGCAGGGCAGTACATCAGACACATACCTCTGGGTGGTGTCAAGGACCTTCGTAAGCTTACAAAGCACGACCCCCAACATTAGGCAGGCTGGGGACATTTGGGAGTTCTCCGGACAGGTTACCGATGACAATAGAACCGCCTTTGAGAAGGACTTAGGACAAGCACTTGACGGCTGTGATGAGAACGGTGGAGAGGTCCTCCTGATAATGGAAGGAACCGATTTCGAGGACAGGACTCACCGGCAGATCATTGACACATTGTGTCCGAACGCAGGAACCATCCATCATGAGATGCTCCTCGATCCACAGCTCTTGCGCGACGATCCGGACTCTTTCCTGCCAGACGGTTTTGGTCCAGTGAACGTAATATTGAGATTTGCTGAGAACCTGCCTCACGAGGGATGCGAGCCCCTCGATCAGGAAATGCTAGCTACCTCTGGTGCTTGGGATCCCTGCACTCAAATCGTAAATAGCGATCACTATCGCAAAGTGATGCAGTTCCAGGTGGATGGATTCAGTCTGATCGGAAGGACTGACCTCTCGGTGGACGACCAAATTGTCTACACTTCCGAGATCGACCCGACTACGGGCCAGCCAATAGAGAAGCCAATGATCGTCACTGGACAGCTACAGGACGAGCTAGGGGCCAACCTATCCAACAGAGCGATCAGGGTGACATACGAGATGATTGACGCCGATCTCGGTGTGGTATCATGCCTGCCTGGAACAACCGATGCCAACGGGCTCTTCGATATTATTTGCCCCTTGACAGGAGTTCAGGCGGGACAAGCCAGAGTAAACATCCAGTTCAACTCCTACGAAAACAATGACAGATTCAGGTACAGCAACGCCACGTCAACAAGGGTCTTCCCAGTGTTCTCAAATTCTACAACACAGATACTGGAAGTTGGGCCATTCAGGTCAGACGTTGACACCTTCACTTTCCAGAATGGATCAGTGTTCCCCGTTCTTTACTTGAAAGAGTCATTCCACGTCGAGGCCCTTCTAACTCAAGTCAATGGGAATCCGATAGGCGGTAAATGCCTCAACATATACATCAATCCAGAGACGAACACCAGGCCAATAGCTACCATGACTACGGAAGACGGTACCGGTTGGGTGAAGTGGTTCTCAGGAGACCCCGACGACAACCCGAGCCGTCGAGGGGTTGAACCAGATGGGGAGTCCTTGGAGGGATTCCGAACACTGAGGGTAGCGTATGAACCAGAAAGAGAGCTACCCGGTGGGTGTCGGGCAGAGACCACGCCAGTCGTAAACAGCTCATTCATGGACATCGAGGTTCTGGTTAGAAGCAGAGTCGACATACTCCTCAAGAACCACTGGGCCGACCCGGTCGGCTACAGTGTCGGAGACAACATCACGGGCTCCGTGGCCATACTCAGGGACAGATTGGATGTGGCTGTTCTAGGGGAGACGGTAATCTTCAGAATCCAATACTGGAATGGCTCCGGTTATGTGAACACCCAACCCATTTACGATGTTACAAACGAGCAAGGAGTTGCCGACTTCCAGTTCATGTACACCGGGAACGACATCCCCGGGCAGGTCGAATGCGATCAGGGAGGTCCCTGTGCTGTGAATGGACAATGGAGAGTAACAGTGGAATTCCAGGGGTCCTCTTTCTTCCAGGAAGAGACTTTGGAGAATACCCCGTTGATCAGGATGGACACTACGGTGGCCGAAGGTGAGACTAGCTTCTTCACAGCTCAAGTGACAGTGGTTCTTCTGGTGGCCCTGTCATTCGCCTTGCTCATTGGCGCAATAATGTACAGAAACTACGCTGAGAGAAGGAGAATTGAGATCATCCGAGGCATACTCACGGACTCCCTGATGTCCCTCAAGGCCTCTAACGACTACATCCAGACGATCTTCAATTGCTACAAGGACCTGGTTAGGTACTTCCGTTCGCGAGGGGCCATGAAGAAGGTATACGAGACTACGAGGGAGTTCGAGGACGCCCTGAACTCTATGCTTGGTGGCATAGCCCCGCCAGAGGACCTCGACGAGTTCTTCGCGATCTTCGAGGAAGCCAGGTATTCAGACCACGAAATTGGTTCAGACCAGAGGGATCGAGCAATAGCCACTCTGCAGTCAATCATCAGCCACATGACATCATCTCTCGGTGACAGCATGCTCATGAGGACGTCAGCAAACGAGTCAGAAATGTACAGCTCTGTCACCAAGGCTGGCGAGTTCGTCGACTCAGAGGGCCAGGTAAGGCTTGCCGGCGTAGATGAGGACAACCCCGATGACAACTTCAGAATCTGATCAGTCGTTGAGAAATTACCGAACCCCGGCCCTTTGGCCGCCCGCGCACGCCCCTACGGGGCGCCCGTAGCATTCATAACACGGCCTCAGGTGGCGCGGCTACCCGAGTAACGTCGAGGGAGTCATATGAGTAAGCAGAACAGGAAGACCAACCAGTCCCTTGTCGCCTTGATTGGCGACTTGAAGGAGCAGAGCAGGTCCACCGGTTCAGCACTATGGCGAGACGTAGCGCTAAGATTGGAATCCAGTCGAAGCAACTGGGCCGAACCAAACCTAAGCCGACTGTCGAGGCACGCCGCTGACGAGAAAATGATACTCGTACCGGGCAAGCTCCTCGGAAGCGGAGATGTCGAGGGGAAGCCTAGCGTCGCCGCCTACAGTGTAAGTGCCGGAGCTAGGACCAAGATTGAGGGCGCAGGAGGACGCGTCTTGACCATCAGGGAATTGATGAAGGAGAACCCAGAGGGCAAGGAGGTGAGGATCCTTGGGTAATTCCAGCACTTTGGTGTATGACGCCAGTGATAAGGTACTTGGCCGATTGGCCAGCCATGTAGCGTCCGAGATGCTTACAGCCCGGAAGAACGGCGGCCAGCAGCGCGTAATAATCCTAAATGCAGAGAAGGCAATAGTTTCAGGACCAAGGAAGAGGGTCCTGGGTGACTACAGGGCCAAGTACAAGCTGAACCACGCAAGGAAGGGACCATTCTTCCCAAGGATGCCAGATCAGATTCTGAAGAGAACCGTTAGAGGGATGCTGCCTTACCAAAAGAACAGCAGTGGCCGTAATTCACTCAGGGATTTGAGAGTCATGATAGGGACTCCCTCGAACCTGGGTGGTGATGAGCTTCCAGATGGGCACGTATGGGGTGACACAGCAGGAATCGACAGGCCACTGCCTCTGAAGTTCGTCCGATTGGGTGAGATCAGCTCTGCCCTAGGAGTGGACTCAACAAGATGGGAGGATGAGTGATATGGCTAGGAAGAAGGCGAAGAAGGTGGCAGTGAACACCAGTGGGAAGAGGAAGACCGCAGTTGCCAGAGCCACAGTGAGGAATGGAAAGGGAAGAGTCAGGGTAAATGGCGAACCAATTCACATCATGGGACCTAGTCTGGCACAAAGAAAGGCCCTAGAGCCCGTAAAAATTGCCGAGGCTATGAACCGACTCGGGGACGTAGATGTTATCGTTAACGTCGAAGGAGGCGGACAGATGGGACAAGTAGATGCAATTCGAACCGCAATCGCTAGAGGTCTGGTAAAGTGGAACGGTGGGGCCGAAGGAGACGACGAGGAACTACGCGACGAGTACCTGAGGTTCGACAGAAGCCTACTCGTGAACGACCCTCGAAGGAAGGAACCCAAGCATCAAATGGGACGCGGTGCCCGGAAGAAGTGGCAGAAGTCGTACAGGTGAGGTAAAGAAGATGATAATTCCAGTAAGATGTTGGAGCTGCGGCAAGGTTATCGCGCACGCATACGAGGACTACAAGAAGGCAGTTGCAGAAGGAGAGGACCCAAGCAAGGCCATGGACGACGCAGGACTCGAAAGATACTGCTGCAGGAGGATGTTCTTGGGCCATGTGGAGCTAATAGACGAAGTCGCTCCATTCAGCATTGCCAGAGAGCAGTGATGTAGCGACAGGGCTTTGATGTGCGACTCGCGCGCACAGTTCCCTAATGGGGCCTGTAGGTTAGCTTGGCCTATACTTCGCGGCTGGGGGTCGCGCGACCCAGGTTCAAATCCTGGCAGGCCCACCACTAATCATCAAGAGGAGAAATCATCGTTTTTCACCCATCTTATCCCGGCAAAAACCGCAGGTTCAAGGGGGCACCCCCTCCTCGAAATTCATGGTGGGAGCATCCACAGATGGCCCGGGGAACCAGGCGCGTATAGAAGAGCTAGCGGAGCTCATCGCCTTTCACTCAAACCTCTACTACAACGAAGCATCTCCTCAGATTAGTGATGCAGAATTTGATGAAATATGGGATCAGCTGAAATCTCTTGATCCTGAGCATCCACAGCTGATGAGAGTCGGCTCCGATCCTCCTCCGGGATCAGTGAAGGTCGACCACGAGTTCCCCATGCGAAGCCTCGATAAGGCCAACAAAGAGGAAGAGGTTAGGCATTTCGTTTCCCAGACGACGGCCAACGGTCGCAGGTTCGTCTGCCAACCCAAACTCGATGGTTCTGCGCTCTCACTAGAATACCGGAGAGGCAGGCTGGTAAGAGCCGCCACAAGGGGAAATGGGGTAAGGGGCGAGGACGTTACAGCAAATGCGAGGAGAATCCCAAACATCCCCGAGGCCATTGGATGGGAAGGCGATTGCCATGTCAGGGGCGAGGTCGTCATGCCTCTGGAAATTTTCAATAGAAAATACTCAGAAATAGCACCTAACCCCCGAAACCTGGCTGCCGGCTCTCTGAGGCAGAAGCATATTGATGCAGGAAAGGGCAGGGCTGAAGACTTGGAATTCCTAGCTTACGGAGTTGAGTTCCCCTCTGAATCAACAAGACATCCAGATAGTCCTGAACCACCGCCATTCGCATTCGATTCAGATGTTATTTCGTGGCTTGAGTCAATCGGAATTAAGGCCGCAGGGAACGAAGTCGTTTCGGGTGGCAACGATCAAGAAACAGCCGACACGATCCTAGGGATAACCAGAAGGTGGACCGAGGAAAGAGAAAAGGCCCCGTGGGAGCTTGATGGCGTGGTAATCAAGCTCGACAGGCTCGAAAAAAGAACACTCCTAGGACGAACAGCACACCACCCAAGATGGGCCCTGGCTTGGAAATTTCCTCCGGAAGAAGCTACAACCGTGCTCATGGGAGTCGAATGGCAAACCGGCAGAACCGGAAACGTAACTCCCGTTTCTAAAGTCGCACCAGTTGTCGTCTCCGGAGTCACTGTGGAGAGCACTACACTCCACAATCGTGGTGAAGTAGAAAGGTTGGGGATGATGATAGGAGACAAGGTTAGAGTAGTTCGCAGGGGGGACGTCATCCCCAAGATCGTAGAAGTCCTCGGACCCGCTCAGGATGCCGACCTCTCTGGCAGGAAGCACTCCGACGGAACCGCCTTTGACCTCCCACTCCCGCCTAGGGTAAGCATACCAATGCCCACAGATTGCCCGCGATGCCAGACAGCACTGATCGAGGACGGGGCTTTCATCAGGTGCATGAATCTGAATTGCCCCTCCAGGTTGGAGAGGGCTATCCTCTATTGGTGCAGGAAGCTGGAAATGGACGGCATAGGGGAGAAGCTAGCTGAGCAACTGTGCTCCACGGGGCTAGTCTCAAGCTTAGCAGATCTCTACAGGCTCAGCGAGAGGGAGAAAGAACTTCTGGGCTTGGAGAGAATGGCCGAGAAGTCAGCCAGTAATATTCTGCACGAGTTAGAGGCTAGCCGAACCATGACTCTGAGCAACTTCATCGCTGCCCTCGGCCTGCCTCGGATAGGCCCCGAA
>CAYFGD010000024.1:0-13648 GCA_964342715.1 uncultured Candidatus Poseidoniales archaeon
TGCGGCCCTTATGATGAGTCATGGAATGGATGGAATATTCGTTGGATCGGGAATTTTCAAGAGTTCTGATCCGACAAACACCGCAGAAGCCATAGTTATGGCAACACACCACTTTGATGATCCCACGATAGTGAGAGACGCCTGTAAAATGGTAGGAGAGGCAATGCCTGGATTAGAGTTGGACGACCTAGAAGTCAGACTGGAAGATCGAGGTTGGTAACCGTCTCAACGGCCCCTGAATGACTTGGGCTTACGCACCCTCTTACGACTGGAGGGCTTCTCTTCCTTGGCGACAGGTGAACCTTCAGCATCGCCCGACATCGAACCTCCCAAGGTCAGGTTCCCTTGGCTGAGGAGTTGTTCGGTCAATGAATCTGCTAATTCCTCATCCTGATCGGGAGTTTTCAGTGCGTCCCTCACAGATTGGTTGTGGTCCTTGATGGCCCTTTCCCTCTCCTCTCTCCTAGCTCTCATCTCATCTCTGGCCTTGTTGACCTCCTTCAGAAGCGCCTCGATCTCTGTGTGAATGCTATTTGCAGACTCTCGAGACTCCACGAACAACGAGTGCAGCCTATCTCCCTCTGATCTGAGGAAATCCCTCTCCTCCAGCATGGGCTTTACTTCCTCCCATATGGCGTCTGCCTCCTTGTGTGCATCCGTCATGGCCTTATGCTGAGCATCGGCCTCTGCCTTGAGAGACTGTATTGTGCTCTCCAAATCGCCGAGATCTATCTTGATACTCTCAAACTCTGCCGCAGCAGGGAGCAATTCATCCCTCCTTGCAATTAATGATTTTAGCTCTCTGAGGATTCGATTCTCTGCCTTGAGGGTGAGGTTCCCGTCCGTCATAATCCTGTTCTCGATACTGCTAATCCTTGCTATAGTCTCCGAGAGTGCAACGACTCCTGTCTTTGCCTTGCCTTCATCTCCCTTCTTGCCTCTCTTGTTGGAGATGATTTCCCTGATTCTAGATTGAATCGAGTCCCTCTGATTCTGATGTGCCTTGGCCCTTGACCTGACCTCTTTCTGCTCGTTTAGCTTATCCTCGATGGCTTTCCTGAGCTCCTTCCCCTGCTCTTGAACGGAATCCCTAGAGTCTGCTGCCCTTCTAGCGGATTCATTGTGGGATGACCTCTGATCCCTCATCCTCCTCAGTCGAGTTTCCATGGCATGAAGCCTGGTCCTGAGGTCATCATCAGGGCTATTCTCATCACTCTGCACGAGTCTTCGAAGTGGGACTCACTATTGAATGGAACTATCTCTTACAACCCCAATAAAGAGCCGGCGAATGGAGCTATTGGGGAAAGCACGACAATTGCGGCTCCTGCCATAAACATTGCACCCAGTGTCCTCCTCAGTCTGGTGGCTAGGTCGTTTCCAACTTGTACGTTAAGTACCCTACCAGAAATCAGATTTCCAGAGTCGTCCTCGAGCCTTACAGTCACAGTAGCTTCCCCCTTTATAGAGGGGAGCAAACTTTGCCATACGATTCCGGTGTGATTGGTCATTTCCTGCATCTCAGATGAAAGGGAAGTGGACGACATGGGGTCGAAGGAAGGGTCCAGTGGCTGAGATCTGAGCTTGTATACGCACTCATTGGGTTTGAAGTCGGGAGTCTGAATCTTCAGGAAAAGGTCACGGGGCTCGCCGCTCCTATTGAGCACGAATGCGAATAGATTGGCCTGGCCAACTACCAAATTCTCCATGTCAACATCAAACCAGAACCCCCCATCGGACTTACTAACTCCCCTCCTCATCCTCATCCTATCATACAGCCTGAAGAATGGCTTACATTCGTTTCTCGCATGCATTAGCAATCTATCCCATGTTTCCTCGCCTAGCTCTGGATGGTTGAAAAGTCCGTCAATTGCAGAACTCTCGACGTAGGGCCCCAAGGAGTCTCTAAACTCTGACTCTGAAATTAATGACGATCTCCTCAGGTGCAATAGATGAAGGAGGGATTCCTGAAGCTCGGAGATTCCGACCCCTTCCTTGAGCCCCCCTCTTACCGTTTTGATGTACTCGGAAATCCTGATAGTAAGGAGGGGGTCAATATGTGCTTTAATGACGTCATTGAAGGGCCTATTCAGAAGTGCTGGATGAATGGGTGGTGAGAACGCATCTAGCATCCCCCATGGCTCTGATGAATTGAATCTTTCACGATGAGAAATCAAATGTACCCCCTGTCCCGCCAATAGGGACCCAGTGGATAATGAAATCAATATCGGCATCCCTGTGTCATCATTCGAGAGCCAGAGACTGGTGCCCAAAAGTAATGCAGAAATAATCATCAGAGATGAGGTGGCGGTCACCTGTCTAATTGAGCCGTCAATTGTGGCCCTCATCTCCGCATAACCGTGAGAGCTGCGGAAGGTAATTCCTGATGAGGTCAATGACTCTGCCTCCTGGTGGAATATCGAACGAGAAAAAGACATCATCCTTAGCAGGGATGAAAGTAGAGCGATATCTGCGATTATTATTAGCAGTGTTAATGCGTATGTAGCGGAAACTAGGCTAAGTCCACCAGAGGCCTCCATGAGGTGAGTATCCCACCACTGGTTGTCGTTCTCACCGTATGACTGAGCTGCACCAAATAGAACGATTGCAAATAGTGGGAGAAGTAAGATCAAGCGGGCCCCTCCGCTTATCAAAACCCTGTCCAGTGTAATCAGGGATCCTTCCCTTTGTCTCAATTCGACCTCCTTCCAATCGCTTTCCCTAGGAGAGTCGTGCCTGATTGCTGATTCAAGCTTTGGAGCGGGAGGGGTGAAGTCCGAAATCTCATCGGCTAGATCATCCAGACTTTCCTCATCAGTCAAACTACTCCCTCCTAACTCTTGCAAGAATCTTTCCTGAAATTGACTTGGACATCTCGATCCTTTTTCCGTCGCATAGAGTTTCTGACTTATTCTTCCTTATGACAGAGCCAATGCTAATTCCCAATCCTTCCAGTGTTTTTCTTTCCACTGGTTCTAGTGCGATGATCTCAACAATTGAATCCGTGCCGACTGGAATAATGCTGATCGGGAGTAACAATCCCTCATGAGAAACCTCGACTGATCTTTCGATTATCGGGATTTTCTTACCGGATGGGGTTGTTTCGGGGTAGCCCAGCATCTTATCGATAGCGGCTTCAAGGTCCGGGCCCATATCGTGTTCCATCTTGCATGCCGCCTCCTCAAGATCACCGGTGTAGCCTATAACTTCAGACAGGAGAATTTCCAAAAGACACTCTCTCCTCTTGACTCTAGCCGCCTGATGAAATCCGTCAGGTGTCAGTCTTGAGCCCTTGTACGGAATATGGGTAACAAGATCTCTGGATGCTAGCCTCTGGATCATCTCAGTGACTGATGCTGGACTCACTCCCATGAGTTCAGCTAGTTGTGTGGTCTTGAGTATGGCACCTGGCTTTGAGTCGAAAAACTCGAACATTCTCTTGAGGTACATTTCCTCATATTCACTCAGTTCAATCAACTATCCACCTCCTCGTTCAAAGCCATGAATTCAGTCCTACATGCGGGGCAACGAGACATGACGGGTCTCCTATCCAATGGAACCTTCAGTCTCTGTTCGCAGGACGGGCAACTCAGTATTTCTTCTGCTGAACTGGAGACTTTTGGTGTAGGGGGATCAGTGGCCTGGGTAGTTTCACTCAAATCCTCATCTCCCTCCGGAATATTTTCAGATGATCCAACTTGAAATTGGACAGTACAGGATGGGCACTTGACGCCGCCGACATGAGACTTAGGAACGCTTAGCCTCTGCTCACAAGACGGACACGAAATTTCCACCTTCTGAACCTCGGCCCTTCTCTCAATTCTTGACTCTCTACGTAGCTTGAAGGTTCCTCCCGAGTCCGTAGACGGAGTCTTCTCTGAAATTACCCTCCAAACAGCAAGAACCACCATTACCACAACCAATCCAATAACAGAGCCGAGGAGCGCTGCGGAAGTATCGAAGGGGAGCTTGAAACCCTCAGCCGGTGGTTCGCGAGTCTGGATTTGGATGCTCTGCATAGCAGAAATTCCCTCAGAATTCCACGTTATTTCAACGATGGCGTCTCCCTCATCTGGCCACATGGGCACAACTAATGAGTAGATTGATTCTTCATCCGCAGAAAGTGGAGATGTGTCTGATGTTGAGAGGATGAGTCCATCAGATTGCCTGATTGCTGAAATCGTACCAGAAAGAGTTGCAGAATCTCCTGAGTTTGCAACGACACAGTCAATGATTAATGAGTCTCCAGGTATGGCTATTTCTGGCACTGTGGAGCAAGAAGAAACGGAAGGTAATACGACTGGTGGTGATAGTTGGTGATCGACGCTTATTTGCTCGGATGGGACCCACCCTATTGGCAATATGCTGAAAGAAATAAAGTCGACATCGGGGTTACCGAAGTCAAAGGACATGTCCCTAATTCCAGGCGACAAATCTGCTGTATGGCTCTGGGACCCTCTTTGAACTCCCATGTTGAACAAATCGGCAATAATTTCGACGTCTCTTGGGTGTCCATCTGAGAGCAGCACGGAAATAGAAATCTGAAGTCCGTCCGAAAGTGTCCAGCTCTCACTTTCTACAATGAGGCTGAGGGACTGAGGAGGAAGGGAGTCTACCGTTATTGTGCCAGTGAGGTCATCACTTACGGCATCCACGGAGCTAACGATTTCCCATTGAATATCAACCTGCCCTGTCCTGTTCAGAGAGAAGGATGCTGAAACGTCGCGGCTTGAGCCAGGCGTGATAGTTACGCTCTCTCCTGAGATGTTAGAAGACCAATTGTCAAAAGAAATAACCATTGATACTGCCCCAGAAGAGTTTCCTTGATTATGGACTAGAATTGAGGCAGTGAGATAGTCTCCAAAATGAGCCGGTTCTCCCACTATTGCGACCTCATTAGATCCTGCAGGAATGAACGAAGGTTCGCTTGAGTTGCTTATGTCTCCAGAATTTAGGACAGTTTTCTCGGGGAGTAATTCAGCATCAGAGGATATTGTCTCCTGTATGGTAAGGCCGGGTGCTGCTAGAAATGCCAATAAGGCGACCAAAAAAGGTCCGAGATAGCAAAACACGCCGCCCCCATGGCACTCACCCATGGTATTGGCTCGGAAAAGGGCCCGTATCAATCAAACCCCTGTCAAGGTCACATAGTGACCTTTAACCGACTGTCCCGGGTGGGCCGGATGTTATGGACGCAGAAGGCCTACTGAGGGTCAAACCCGAGGAGCTGTCCGAGGGGCTACTAGCGAGATGGGGGGTACTAGAAGAACAGCTTCCAGGCGTGATAAGGAACCTAGAGGCGGAGGAGGACGCTCTCTCACCTAAAGTCGAGAAGGCAATAGAATCACATAGATTGGCCAATGAGTCTGTTTCAAACCTGAAAAAGGAAAGGAATGAAAGTCAGGAAAGGGGCAGAACATTGCTAACCAGGGTTAGAGAATTTGGAGATATGTTATCGGAATCAGGAGGGATGGTAAACCTTGATCCGGGCTGGAAGAAGGAGAAGCTGCTAGAAGAGCTCGAAGGAATTGAGTCGCAAATAGAGACTTCGGCGCTCGACCATAAATCCGAGGGGAAGTTGATCTCTCGGAGGAAGAAGCTGATTGAGGAGAATGAGAAATGGCTGAAGGAAAGGAAGCACGCAAATCCCGAGATGGCTGAATACGTTGAGGCCAGAAGAGAAATGGTGGCCAACTTCAGAGATTCCGAGAGAGCGCATACAAAGATGCTGGAGAAAGTAAAGAAGGCTCAGCCGCTGTACGAGAAGAAGACCTCCCTTCAAGAAGAAATAAGGGATGTACGCAGGCAATTGGATAGGGCCAAGGAGCTTCTGTCCCAGTCTTCCAAGGCAATTGAGTATTGGCGGAGACGTCTTAGAGACGGTTTCGGAGATATCGATTCGGGTCATGATGACCTCCTAGCAGACATGCACAGGGTCATGTCTGGAGGAGCATCTTCGTTCTCTAAGGTAAGCAATGGGGATGAAACAGCGAGGGGTGAGGGGGAATGAGTAGCACATTGGAGTCATCATTCGAGGATCTGGAAGATTTGGACGGTCACGAGCTGCAGGAAATGTTTGGAGGGCTTGAGAGAGAGATAAGATCACTGGATAGTCAAAAAAGGGAGCTTAGAGAAGAAAGGGGTGACCTAGTAAGCCAAGTAAAGATTCTTCGAGGTGCAGTGGGCCTGATTGAGGGTGCCAATTCAGAGAGGAGGGAGTTACTGAGGAAATTCCACGAAGTGAGGAAGGCTGCAGATAAATCTAGATCTAAGAGGGACCGAGTGAATGCCCTCATCCCTCCCCCAGTGGACGTGCTCAACGAGTGGTTATCAGAAACCTACAGGAGGCTGACAACGATAGACAATGACCTTACCGCCGTGCCGACTCTTCCTAGGGAGCTCGACGCCTTTCGGAGATTCTTTGAAATTCAAGCTTCTATTGTTGTGAAGGCTGAGTCAGAAAAGGCTCACTCTGAATATGTCGCTAGTGTAAAGAAAATGAAGGATATAACTTCAAAACTTGACCAGGGGAAGGAGGAGCGGAAGAGCGTCACAAGCAAAGCAATTGACGAGTCTGGAATCGGGACCGAAGGAATATCCAGATCTGATGTCAGGAAGGTTAGCAATAGAATTTCCAATATTGACAAGAAGTTGGAGAAAATTGAGTCCGAAAGAAGGGGGCTTAGGAAGGAGTTGGGGAGAGTAAAGGCATATCGAAGAATTACCGGTAGTAGAAACAGGAAGGTCCGATTCTCAGAAATTAAAGACAAGGCAAAGACGGGTGGTACGTTAAGCACAATTGAGTTGGACGCATTACTCGGATCGGGGAGCCTTTCGGATCTTGCATCATCGGATTCGGAACCTCCTGTAGAGGAGAAGGAGAAGGCGCCAACCGGCAATCGAAGAAGGCGCCTGGGAGTCTCCAGAAGAGGGCCAAGAAAGGGTAATCTCGCCAGTAAGAGGGAGGATTAGCATTAATCGCCCTGCTATGCCCTTATATGGAATTTCAATCTCGGAATTAAGGGGGAGTTGCTTTGGAATACTCGGAAGTTCGAGAGCTGTTCGAGCCCCTATGCCAAACAATGGAGTCTGATTTGGATGGAAGGAAGGAAGTTAGAGACGAGTACAATGCCAAAGTTAGAACTTACCTAGATAGTAGGAATGAGGTGAATAGGCAGGTCAAGGAGTTGATTTCCGAGGTTAGAAGCCAGAAGGAAATAAGAGACGTGGCCAATTCCAAGGTCAAGGATTTGAAGATTGAGAGGTCGGATAGATCGGATGAACTCAAGATAGTGAGAACCGAGCTTCGGTCTAGAATATCAGAGGCCGAACAGAACGGCAAAAGGGAGAAGCGCCCATCGGGCCCCCCGCCATCAAAGATTAGATCCAAGATGGATGCACTGGAGAGAAAATATGAGAGGGGGGGATTCACAGGGGCCAGTGAGAAGAAGTTCTTCAGAGAAATGAAGAAGCTCAAGCAGGAGTTAACTGAGGCAGTTGAAAGGAACAAATCGAGTGGTGGCTTGGGTGAACTGAAATCTAAGGTTAGAAATGCTGAGAGACTACAGGAAGATGCTCACAACAGGGTGGAGAAAGCAGTGATGGAGGCCCAAGAGGCACACGATCTAATGGTGGAGCTTTCAGATGAGGTAGATAGGCTAAGAGAACGAGCAAACTCAGCGCACTCTGGACTTACAAAGTCTAAGAGAGAGGCCGATGCCCTGCATAATTTGTATATTGTTTCGCTGAGATGCATACATTCTATGCAGGACCTAATGAAAGCCATAGATGAAAGAGAGGGCGGTGAGGCGGAAGGAGAGAGCAAGACCGAAGTTACTGACCTGATGTCTAGGCTAATGTCGGGAGACACCTTGTCAACCGATGAGCTGATGGCATTACAGAGGGACTAGACTGGGATTGGATAAGTCCTCCCATTACCACTGTGTAGGATTACGCCCTCCCGCCCCTGGGTATCTATTGTCCATCCGGGAATTCCAACAGCTCGATTCGTCATCGACAGTGTGTTTGTATCTGCTCTCCACCATTCTAGCATTATGCTTCTAACTGGGCCCTTGCTCTCTTCGCTCCCCCCTTGTATCTTCTTATCTAGAATTGATGATAGCCTGTCCGATAAGGAATCATCGGACAACCACCTACTGGACGGAGGTTCGATCATCCTTATCATCAAATTTGAATTTTCTAAGTTTGACTCACTGAGTGCCAGTGTAGAAGACCATGGGTCCTCAATTAGCTCCCAACTAGACGGTATTTTATCTCCCTCGGGGCCTATCAATAAACCTTCAATCTTCCAAAGCCTAGCTTTTAGTAGAACGGGGGATGTTAGGGAGCCTTCCCTGCCTGATTGAGTTAACCATGAGTCTAAATCTACAATCGCAGGAACAATCACTGTAATTTCTTCTTCCTCAATCTCAGCTTCGGCTTCTGAATTTTCCACCTTACTTTCGTTTGGAGAGCTCGCCACGAGTTCGCCGGAAATTACTGCATCGCCAATCCACCTTGAGAGTGTCTCGGGCGACCATGCTACCAATTCAACTCCGGATGGTAACTTTTCATCGAAGCCCTGTGGCAAATCCCTCTCGCATAAAATCCAGTTTCTTCCCAAGGGTGCATCGACGCACCACCTCTCAAAGTCGGCCTCAGAAATCGGGACCAGTCCAGATTCAACATGCCAAACGAAGACGGGTGATCCGACAGAAACCCCAATCTCGGGTACTTTCTCTGCAACGCCCAATAATCTGAACTCTGGGATTTCAATTACGAGTGAGGGCGGCTCAAGCCTCACCCCTCTTGACGAGAGTAGTGCGCGAACTGCCCCCTCCACATGCTCAGGTAGGGGTAGTACGCTTGAAAGGTATAGGCACCGATCGCCCATTTGGATGCATAGAATGAGGAGACGTGCTCTAGTTCGACTAGAGATTAGACTGCAGAGAAAGTAAATCGCTCTGTCCGGGATCAATGACGCAAAGTGCGCTGACGGGGAAAGGCTTAGCACAAGCAGCTCCGAGTTGTCTATTCACTAGGCCGACTCTGTGAACCGTTATGTTCGGATGACTGTCAGACATTCCAGCAATAAATTCCTCAGGACAGTTAGCAGCCACAATAACTAGCCTTGCCTCTCCCTTGTCGCATGCACCCATGGTTTCCCTCTGGCCGAAAAGTATCTTTCCTGTATTCAGGCCTTGTTTTAGATTTCTACCCAGGTCCATCTCTATTCCACCTTTTACTCATGCCTGTTCGGGAATGTAGAACAGATCAACACTGCCGGTACCGAGTGCAATAGGCTGTCCTACGACGATGTTCTCGGTTACTCCCTTGAGTTCATCGCGCTCCCCGATTATCCCGGCCCTCAATAAGTGAGTAACTGTGACCTCGAAAGCCGAACGGGCCAATATGCTGTGCTTCGTACCGCTGACTCCGTGCCTTCCTATTGCTCTGACTTCCCCCTCGCTGGTCATAACATCGGCGACCATGAGGAGATGCCTCACATCGACGTCCAGACCGGCGCCCTCCAATGTGTCACTCATCTCATTGATGATGGCCTGTCTAGCTGCCTCTATGCCAAGGTATGAGTGGATCTCATTGATATTGTTGGTATATGTCCTAGAACGGTCTATGCCTGCGAACTCACTGACCTTAGCTAGGTTCGAACCTATTGTGGAAATGTAGTATTCCTCATTCTCGCCGGCTTGAACATTTGCACGCTCGATCCCCCTGATTCCTTTCAGTTGGAGTTTCTTTATCTTGTCTTCGAGCTGTAGAAGGTCAGTATAGGTAGGAGGATCTGTGGCTAGATTTTCCAAGTCTTGCTCCTTTGAAACACCGGGGATGATCTTGAGTTCCTTGGGCTTCTCGTCGGAGTCGGCCTGAATGAAAAGCCTGAGTGCTCTTTGCAACTTGTCCCTTACCTCGGCACCGTTCATGTTCTTGAGTCGCATGTTGGAATTGTTGAGTTTGAGACTCAGATATCTCTGTGCGACCTCGACGTCTATGTTTGCAATATCACTGGTTGTAGTGGCCTCCAATCCTGCGGCGATTTGTCTCACTAGCTTCTCATTCGTCCTCAGGGGCTTACCCTTGCTATTGAATTCCTCAAGGAATATTCTCATTGTAGGGGTGTTCGGGGCTTTTCTTGCGTCGACAATCTCGATGATCCTTGGTAGACCTTGTGTAACGTTGACCGTAGCTACGCCCGCATAGTGGAATGTCCGCATGGTCATCTGCGTTCCAGGCTCCCCTATGGATTGGGCAGTGGTAATTCCGACTGCCTCATGGGGGTCGGCACTAGACCTTGCTAGGGAGTTCCTTGCCGATTGAACCACCTTCCTAGCCTTGGCAGGAGTTACTTTCTTTTCACCACGAGACCTTATTCCCTCTGTCAGATCCATGATCATCCTAGGCGTAAGGCTAAGATTTTCCTCCTCGCAAGCCACTTGGAGTTGCATGTAGATCTCGTCCCGGTGATCTATATCCCTCATCACCTGGACCATCTTTTCATCGGCGTCATAGGACTGAAGGGGCATCATTGACTTGCGCCTTCGGCGCGATGCTGCTGACTTCCTTCGCACCATCGTCTTCTCGGTAGATGCAGCGGCTGATCTTGCTGACTTGGAAGAAGCCGCCATAAGGTCATGAATTCTCTGGGCCGTTCCCGAGTCAATTCCACAAATTTGGGCAATCTGTCCGGCAGTTAGGATTTTTACATCGTCCCACTTTCTGTCGTCTGCAAGCTTGTGAGCATATTCCTCGTCAATCTGAAGATCCATCAGCTTCTTCTTTGTTGCACTCTTAACGACCATCAGTTGTCACCTCCCAGAGCATCATCAAGAACTTGTGAGACATCGAAAGGCATACCGCCACGGCTTCTTGCTGGGTCAATGCCATCCTCCCCATATTCGAACTGTATGATTCTGTCAGCAGTGTTTCTTACTGAACCCATTCCGTCATTTGCGACCTTAAGGTCGTCCATCGCGTTAATCAGTCTCCTCTGCATATACCCTGACTTTGCCGTTCTTACAGCGGTGTCGACGAGGGACTCCCTTCCTGATACAGAAAGCATGAAGAATTCCGTGGGTTCAAGTCCCCTCTTGAATGACGAGCCGACGAATCCCTTTTCTTGGGCGCCCTTGGCATTGCGTGGGAAGTGCGCAAGTACGCGATCCTGGTATCCGCGTTCTAGTCTCTTACCCCTGACCTTGGGCTGACCAATAGAGCCGGCCATCATTGCGAGGTTGTCCATAGAGCCCCTAGCACCCGATGTTGCCATCATAACAGCAGCGTTATCTGACCCAAGATATGATTTAGCGATATTTCCTGATTCGGTCTTGGCCTCATCCAGAATCATCAGGATATTCTCCTCCAGGGTCTCCATCGGAGTCCTTCCCGGCCTAGTCTCATACCTTCTTCCATCCTTGCCAAACTTTGCCAATTCCTCGTCGACTGCGTCACTTCCCTTCTGGTTTATCTTCGCGATCTCGGCCTTGGCCTCAGGAGGTAGGTCTTCGTCGTCTATCCCCGTAGTGAAGCCCATCGATGTGCATATGGAAATAGTCATCCTGGTCATCCTGTCCAAGAATTCAGCGCCAGCTTCCGGGCCATGGGTGTGAACAACTGCGTCCAGCAATCTTCCGTCCTCTGCGCCGATACCTCTCTTGTCAATAGTTCCTGAGACGTCTCCCTTAGTGACCTTCACACTGTCACCGATTCTGCTGATATAATCCAAATTGAAGCCTTCAGGTACGATCAAGCTTAGGACGTCGCTACCGCGATATCCGACAATGCCGTCCTTCTCAACTTCAGGGGGAAGCTCTCCATCCCAATTGGTGTCACCTAGGACCTGCATTACCAAATTCTTCGGCAGAACCCTGTCTCCGTGAGTTAGAAGGTAAGCTCCCGAAATATGATCGTGGATGCCTCCAATGACGCTACCGCCGTATCTAGGGGTTATGATGTGCTCCTGAACACGCATGAGAATCTTTGCCTCTGCCCTGGCTTCCTCACTTTGTATCACGTGAAGATTCATCTCGTCGCCGTCGAAGTCCGCGTTGTAGGGCGTGCAATCGGCGAGATTGAATCTGAATGTCTTGCCGGGCATGACCCTGATCTCGTGGACCATCATAGACATGCGATGTAGTGATGGTTGCCTGTTGAATAAGGCTACATCTCCATCAATTAGGTGGCGTTCGACCACTACACCGGGCTTTGGATTTCCGTCCAAGTCGTGAGTACTCAGCCTGTCTTCTACATCGGTGCTGTATGCATTTCCATAGTCATCTTCGACTTCTGGGCTTCCACAATGGGGGCACTTGACCTCTAGATGCTCCGGGAGGTATTCTCCTGGATTCTCCATCTCCCACTTCCACCTGTGGAAAATTGAGGCCCTTTGGTCTGCTTCTGGTAGAGGCAGTCCCCTCTCGTCCTCGCCCCTTAGATTCCTCAGGGTAGCCTCTAGATCCACGCCCCACTCTTCTTCCAAGTCCCCGATCGAGTTTCTTCGCATTTGCCTCATTAGCTCCAATCCGGGAAGGAAGTTTGGAGCGGGGAGAACTTCATTGAGATCGGGCCTATATCCTGTGTAAGGCTCATCTTCACTTCCGGAATGGCACTCAGGGTTAAGGCATCTGAAACCGGACCATATGAACTTGGTTCGATCGGTGATTCTGACCCTGAACTTGTCACCTCTGATGATGTAGTTGACACCAGGGTGGACATCGGGGCCACGTAGGATCATCTGCCTTAGCTGCTCCCTGTTACGGCTAGTAACCCTGATTGGTACTGTAAGCTCCTTGGCTGTTTGGGTGGGAATCCCGACCTCATTAATTCCGAGGTTTGGGTCCGGACTGATTACAGTCCTAGCGCAGAAGTTTACCCTCTTTCCAGATAGGTTACTCCTGAATCTTCCTTCCTTTCCTTTGAGTCTCTGAGCTAGAGTCTTCAGGGGCCTTCCTGAACGATGCCTAGCAGGGGGTATTCCACTAGTCTGATTGTCGAAATATGTTGTACAGTGGTACTGGAGGAGCTCCCATAAGTCCTCGACAATCAACTGGGGCGCACCGGCGTCACGATTTTCTCTGAGGCGCTGATTGATTCTAAGAACGTCGACTAGCTTGTGGGTCAAGTCGTCTTCGGACCTATCACCACTGTCCAAAGTAATGGAGGGCCTTACGGTTATGGGAGGGACTGGAAGGACCTTCATTATGGTCCACTCGGGCCTTGCTGCGTCCTTGTCCATCCCAAGGAATATGAGATGTTCATCTGGGATTCTCTCCAGCCATTCTCTGATGTCACGAGCATTTAGTTTGTGCTCGCCCTTGTTATCTTTCTTCTCTTTGAATGTAGATGGTTTGTCCAAGATGATCTTGCCCTGCTCACTACCACAGTGCATGCAAATTGTCCTTTTCTTGCTGGAACACTCCTTCTCGATATCCTTGATTACGTTCTTGAACTCGGAAGATCCTACCCCGTGCTTGATCATGACATCCTTTACCTTCTCCTCATAGTAGTCCTGCTCGGACTTTTCAGGATCTACTGGGTGGGTGTCGGGCTTGTCATGCAGCAGAATCTTACTGCAGGTGTTACAAGTCGATTTTAGGGATGTCTTGATCAAATTGGTGAATCCAATATGCATAACAGG
>CAYFGD010000025.1:0-13279 GCA_964342715.1 uncultured Candidatus Poseidoniales archaeon
GCGCTCGGCTCATAACCGAGTGGTCATCGGTTCAAATCCGGTCGGGTCCACCAAACCGCCTCCCAAATTGGCTCAATAATCGGGATTATTGGGGTACTAGTTGGGCGAAGTCTCAAATACGGTCTTTGTGGGCATCGTTACGATGGCTACGCGTAGAAGTGTTAGGACCAGCATGCTGATTCTGATGGTTTACTTCCTCAGCACGTGGGCAGGTGCCGCATCGGTGCAGGCACAGACTAACCCTACTCCTGACATCACACTGACCTGTGACAACCCCCAAGCGATCGAGGTTTACCCCGGTGCAACCAGGACTTCCATAGTGTACTGCGTGCTCCAGAACCCAACCATTCACAGCGAGAAGGTGAACATACAGATCCAATCGGGGTCACTAATCTCGGCTGGCCCTGCCTCCATGACCGTTGGCTCCGGGGCGGATGTTAGCTTCCAGGTGATTCTCAGAGCAGATCTAAGGATGCCCGAGGGGCAGCACCAGATTTCCATTACCGCCGAGGTAGTTCAGGCTAATGGAATCACTGTAGTTGGGACTCCCACCACCTACAAGGTCCTAGCAGTAATCAAGCAATTTAGTAGGCTCAGAGTGGCTTCTGATGTTGCCTTTATGCAACTGAGGCCAAGGGTGGACATGCTTCTGACCTTCGACGTTTACAATGATGGAAACGCCATGGACAGGTTCAATGTTGAGATAGTTAACTACGACGAACTCAACGACGAGGGTTTCCAGCTCAGCATACCTCTTGTCTCCGTTGAAATAGAGTCGCTGGCCCCAGCGGAGAAAGTTAGGATTCAGATGAGGACGCCAAAGAATCAGGGTTGGACTGACAAATACTTCAACCTTCAATTCAAGGCTACTTCGGAGTACTCAGTTAGGACCGAGGGGATTCCAAATTACATGATACAGTCGATGACTATTTACATCCGTGGAGTCTACCTCCCAGGATTCGGTGCATTGGGATCGTTGATGATGACGGCACTGGCCGCTGCGGCTATAGCGGGAAGGAACAGGCTCGAAGATGATCTGCTCATAACCGATGATGGCGAAATCTCCCCTCTAGACTCTAGATTATTCTAGAATGCCAAAGCTCGGCCCTGTTTGGCAACGGGTTGATAACTGCGATGCCCGACCACTCTACCGAAATAGGCGGTGCTTGAATGAGTAATGGGGGTCTACTTGAGAAGGCAAAAGAGCAGAAAATGGTCGATGAGGTAGTGGCTGAGGCTGTACCCGGGACTGCCATTTCGCCACCATCTGGTAGGGACGTTGGATTCGTTGACATTATCAAAACCCTCCTTCTTTTCGCTGTCGCCCCATTGGCAGTGATAATGTGGTTCGGAGTTTACTTGGATTTCATTCCTCTGAGCATCCTGGTTCCAGCCATAGTCGTTATCTCATTCGTTATAGTGTGGTGGAGGCTCGGCATAGGGGTCCCCGGTAAAGAGGGATTCAGTCAGATGAGGGCGCTAATTGTGGTCGGAGCCTATCTTGTTTTGCTGGGTTTTCCGTTGATCCTTGGGACCGTGCTTCAGGGAGAGATGTCTATGGGTGAGATCGAGTTCAGCGATGACGGCGACACCATGGAAGTGAAGATTAGGCAGAATTCCCTGACAAGTCCCAGCATAGACGCAGACGTTTCCATCGAACAATCCGGAATTGTGGTATGGTCGGGAACAAAGTCATTCTCGATAAGCAAGAGCGATGGGAAGGGGGACTATGGTTCAATTTCATTTTCTGTTTCCGACTTCTACACTGACAATGCCCTCCCCTCTTCGCCATATACGATACAAATTACCGCCGGCTCAACTGTAATGTCGGCCACTCTGGACTCAGCCTCCCTGTCTAGGACAATTAATGGCGTACAAGGATCGACGAGCGGTGCTATATCTACAAACTCAGATAACTGCGAGGGAAACAAGAATAGCTGCCTAGTAGGAGTCGCTCTGACCGCCTGGGCCGGTTTGGAAACCTTAGGTGGGCTTCCACCGGCAGGCCTCGTTGAGGCCGACTACACACTCAACGCTAGAATGGAGTATTCGGGAAGCAGCGTCGTGACATATCCAACTGTAACTGTTGTGAATGGCCAGGCGTCATGGAACAGCAATTCTGGAGAGTTCGGCACCGGGTCCGCAATGGTTGGATCCGAGGGTTCCCAGCTGCCGCTAGCTGGTTCAGTCCAGGACGCTGCATTGAACACACTATACATCCCCAAAGAAGACTGGCAAGAGAGTGACTACGGATGTTACCACTTCATCATAGAGGTAACCCAGATTTCCCCTTGGTCCGATGGAGGTGTTGTTTCTCATTCCTCATTCTACGAATATTCTGAAGAAGGTGCAGACGATGAGGGAAATCCTGCAACAGATGAGGCCTGGACAGTAGTCTCAAGCTGCTAGTTGATGACTAGTATTCGTCTAGTTCATCATCCTCAAAATACTCTTCTTCACCACTTGCCGCTCTTCTGTATACCCATACCAAGGCTATTCCGATTCCTACTGCTATTGCGACTAGAATCGAAGCCATCGGTAAACCCTCATCATCCACTGGCTCATTCCAAATCACTGAACCAGTAGTCATTGATCCGCCTCCGAACGCATCATCGTCAACTAACTGTGTGGGAGTCAGTATCCCACAGTCGAGACTGAATGTACCAACTTCTCCTCCTCTCCATCCAAATTGAAGCTCCATTGACTCTCCAGCACCTACGACTACTCCTTGGAATCCCCCGATGTCAGCTTGAACGCCAGTCTCAACAATATAGCAGGTGATGTAGAAACTCGCTGCGGCAGTTCCCCTGTTTGCAAACTCTGCCAAGACAGCCACAGATTGTGAAGTCGAGGCTTCACCTTCTCCCACTATCCCAATTGACACCCACTCGATGTCAGGGGTGAACTGATCAATCACTTGTTCCTGATTCCAGGTTAGTGGTATGGCACTTCCACCGTAGTTGTCAATGCCCGATGCCTCGGGGTTCCAACCAGTTCTGTATGAAACAATATTGATGGTCGCAGACTCGTTCCACCAAGTGCCGTCCGACCACCTAATTTGTACCGTTCTTTCTCCTCCTCCGTCCACGAACCCGACTCCTTCTGAGTCGCTGAAAGACTGGAATGAAGTCACTTCATCCGGGCCCATGCCATCGACTTCGAAGACAACACCAACCGATTCGAAAACTAGCCTCTGATCTACGACTCTCCTTTCCCACCTGTCAGTTAGCCCCCCACTTCTTACTGAGTCGCCGGAGCCGAGAACTGAGTCTCCCCAGCCGATTTCGCAGTGAGGAGTTCCTCTGATATCATGATCGTCTAAGCTGTCTATGAATACAGAATCGCCGTATATGTCGACTGAGGAATCGTCACTTGAGATGATGATCGGCCCAACTCTGTCGAATGTGCCGCCGTCAGAATCCAATGATCCAGATCCGACAATCGTTATCTCTCCTCCCGTAATAGCCGAATTGTCGACTTCCATATTTCCAGCAACCGAGATTTGGAATCCCTGTTCGCCGGAAGCCATCATGTTTACGCTGTCTAGGTCTACCCCATCAATGGAGAATTGAGAATTCCCTGTATCAATCGAAACACTCGAGACAGAAACTGACGAGTACCCGTAACCTATCAGGCCAATCCAGACTTCTTCCCCCCCCAGATCCGGAAAATCAAACGTGTGCTCGGTCCCATTCAGTGAGACGGGATCGGAATCGCCCACATATGCCTGTCCGCCATAGTAACTGCTCCCTCCTACGGAGTGAATAGTGAGTGAGAAACCTCCCTCGATGCCATCAGATGGGACCCTAAAGGCACCCCTCCTTTCCTCATCCCAATAGCCATAACTAGAGATTCCAGTGGGCGGTGAAGTCGAGGAAATACTGGAACCATCCAATGTCAATGACCCTCCTTCTTCTACTACAATCATAGAGCCAGAAGATACGCTGACATCAATATCAAGAATTGTGAGAGTTCCGCCCTCAGCAATCCTCACTGTGCCTTCAATGGCCTCATCAGACCCCCACGTCACATCTGAGTCAATCACCAATTCCGCATCCTCGGCAGAAGTATTTACGCAAGAAACGCATATCGATGCTATCATAATCACTGTCATTATCGTCGCCGAGCGTCCACTCATGAATCAAGCCGGGCCCATAGGCAAATCAATGATTTCCCTGCAATTGCGCCATCGCACACATTGTCCAGCGTAACCAAATCGCTCATACACCAATCGCCGGTGGCAGGTCCGTGCCTGTATCGCCGCTGTTCCCCGCTCCCGACTCTGCGGACTTCGCTTTGAACATCCTCACAGTCCTGATGATGTATGGGCCATTCTACCTGGCCAATACTGGGGCTATGTTGTTTGGAAAGTGGATTCCGGATAAGTTTGGCTTCAGCGTCTTGGTAATCGATGGAGGCAGGGAATGGAGTGATGGCTACAGGATTCTTGGCGATGGCAAGACATGGAACGGCCTGTTAGGCGGGGCCGTTTTTTCAGGACTTCTCACGATACTAGCACATTTTGCGTGGGACTCTCGCGCCCCTCCCGATGCAAGGCCCTTTGTCGACCCCCTGATGCTCAGTGACTCATCGGATTGGTTCTGGTTCGGAAGTGAGTGGGCAGCGGCTTTTACAATGGGTTTCACACTCGGAATAGCCTGCATGCTGGGCGACTCACTCGGATCATTCTTCAAGCGGCGACGAGGTCTCAAGAGAGAGGGTGATGAGAGCTCAAAGGCCCCCCTACTGGACACCGTCACATTCGCCTTGTCGATTTTCCTGTTTGCGTTCTTGTTATTCGACGACCAGATTTTCACACACGAGCAGTTGCACGGTGAGATTATCGCTCTTCTAGTACTGACCCCAATTATCCATCGCCTATTCAATGTCATAGGGTACAGGCTAGGATTGAAGTCGGTTCCATACTGAAACTCATCATCAGCATACATTATGCCCTACCATCTGTGCGCATTGACGTGGCACGTATGAGAGTCCTCATCGTTGGAGGGGGAGGAAGGGAACATTCCCTAGCGATCGGGTTGTCAAGAAGCCCTTCAGTAGCGTATATTCACACCGCCCCTGGAAATGCCGGAACAGGAAAACTGGGAGTCAACCACGACGTCGACTCGAGTGATATCGCGGGCCTCGTGGGACTGGCCATAGAAATACGGGCCGATCTAGTGGTAGTTGGTCCGGAGGCGCCATTGGTTCAAGGGCTTGCCGACAAACTCAGAGGTATTGGAATTCCATGTTTCGGACCTCATTCAGAAGGGGCTATGCTGGAGGGATCTAAACTGCACGCTAAGAATACAATGTTCGATTTGGGCATCCCCACCGGCAGGTGTCTGGTTATCAAAGAGGCCAATGACATCTCCAAGTCTCTGGACTCATTCCATTCCCCCTGGGTGATCAAGAGGGACGTTCTTGCAGGAGGGAAGGGGGTCACTGTCACCTCTGATAGAGACGTCGCAGAGCAAGCTCTTTCCTCCGCTTTGGATGTCGACGGAATGGTCCTAATCGAGGAGCACCTAGAGGGAGAGGAGGCTTCAGTACTGGTGGTAATGGACGAAACCGGTTTCGTATGCCTCCCTCCCAGCCAGGATCACAAGAGAGCCTTCGACGGCGACATGGGACCGAATACAGGGGGCATGGGCGCCTATGCGCCCGCCCCAGTCGTTACTAGTTCCGTGATGAGGAGGGTGGTTGACGAGGTAGTTGGTCCAATGCATCATCACCTCAGGAATCAGGAAATCCCGTACAGAGGATGCCTCTATGCAGGGCTCATGATCGATGAAGAGGGTGCCCCTAGGGTAATCGAATTCAATGTAAGGTTCGGCGACCCTGAAACACAGGTTACGGTGCCATTGATCGACAGTGATCTTGGAGAACTCCTGTTGGCAGCTGCCGAGGGAAGTCTAAGCTCGGTTGAACCATCTTTCTCAGGAAAGTCAGCAGCGACTGTAGTATTGGCTTCCGAGGGGTATCCGGAGTCACCTACTTTGGGAGGTTCAATCTCGGGGAGTGAGGTTTCCATAGATGAGGGCGAAACTAGGGGAATCGTGCACTATGCAGGGACTACTTCCAGAGACGGAATCATGATCTCATCTGGAGGAAGGGTCCTAGCCGCTACTGGGATAGCGCCCTCTCTAGAGGTTGCCATATCTACAGCGTACGAAATTATCGAGAATATCGATTTGCAGGGTTCGCATTATCGGTCCGACATAGGCCATAGGGCCCTGAGGCGCTAGAATCGCCGTTTTTGAGTAATGATTTCACAACCGTTCTAAGAACGGTTATAACAGGGAGTAAAATCGCGGCGACGCTAGCCTTCAGGCTGTAGCAGACGGTGAATACCAATGAACGGAAAAGAAGACGCGACCAGAGTCGGGATTCCGCTGATGGGACTGGCCCCTGTGACGGTGGTTTTTGCCACCCTTGTGGTGCTGTTCCTCGGGGTCGACTACGTCGCAAATGGAGCAATGGAGAATGATGGATATGTGAGAATCCTGACCCTCCCTCTCGCAGCCGCTTTCGGATCTGCGCTAGGAAGGGTCGCTGCATCCTCTTCTTCACAACCCGGCTCCGATCTTTCAACTTCGGAATCAGTAGGATTTTCAGATTACAAATTTGGAATTTTCATGGTTGCATTCATTGCAATATTGGTAATCCCAATGTTGGTCCCATCTGTTTCTTCGACGATAGATAACATTACGATTTTCACAATCGCCTTCATGGCTATTTCCACTCTATTCATGGCCCGTCTGAGTAGAAACGAGGAAGCAAACTTGCTTCTAGCAGTGGTAATCGGATTTCACTTGGCTGTTTCTCATGCGGCACATACTCAATTCGACTCTTCCGCATGGGCCGGAACAGAAGCAGAACTGATTGATGCGTCTAGGTCAGCCACCGCCTCGATACTATTCGCATTCTGGGCTTCTGCATGTGCTTTGGGTGCAATACTTGCTGTTGCAATGAGGGGGACGCTCGACAATCAGGGTTCAGGTTCTCTGTTCGCAGATCTTCCAACTTTCGAAACATCGAACAAATCTTCAATGGCCACCATGGGAGTATTGTCGCTAATTCTGGCAGTCCAACTCCTCCCTCTTCTTTGGGTTGGTAGTTTGGACAGCCTGACGGAATACTCTGAACATGTGTATCTGGGATCTATCTGGGCACTGGTATGCACATTTGTCATATTTTTCTGGGCTTTCTGCAGGGCGGAAGGATGGCAGGTATGGGGGGCATTGGTTGCAGTAAACTGGATCCTCTACACGCTAGCAAGGATGGTGGAGATGGGAAGCGACTTCCTCGGAACCACATTATCCTCGGATGACGGCCTATCCGGCGTTGCTTGGGTGTTCCTAATTTTCTGGCTCAATGTAGCAGCAGTAATTTTCGCATCCAGGGGTTATTTCGGCGACACCGCGCCCCGTAGGGAGAATAGCCAACTCAGGGCTTGGTGGAACAGGAACTACTACGGAATATTGGTGGGCCTTGCACTATTCTTCGCCCTAGCGGTTAGGACGGGTTGGAATGTTCTCCCCGCCATGAACGCGTCCGGTACTCAGTTGTGGGATATGACTGGAGGCTCCGATCCGTGGTACATGAAGAGGGTAATTGATTACGTTGTCGCAGAAAGAAGCCACTACATTTTCGATGCGGATAGAGCATATCCAATGGGCTCTATTAATCCAAGGCCACCACTGTTCTCGTGGTCCCTCGCCCTGGGCGGAATCGCCCTCTCTTGGGTCACAGGTGCCTCTGAGGCAACGATGGTGTGGTGGAGCGTCGCCTCGTTGCCCGCAATATACGGCGCACTAATCGTGCTCCCCCTTGCTGCAATCGCAAGAAGGGTTCACAGCGACCTAGCAGGAATCTTCACCGCCTGGCTGATAGCACTGATGCCTGGGCACATTGGGCACTCGACATTCGCTCTTGCTGACCACGACTCCTTCGCATTACTATTCATCTCCATGGCCTTCTACTTCTGGGTCAAGGCTATGGAAGGTCTTGGCACGGACAGAATTTTTGAAAGCCCCAGTAGGAATCCGCTTTACCTAGTTGCAGGAATTAGGGAGATGTGGGCACGAAATCCCACAGTCATGTCCAACGCCACCCTTTCTGGGATATCCTTTGCAACCGCAGCACTAGGGTGGAAAGGTTTCGTCTATGGTCCTGGAATACTATTCCTTGCGTATGGTGTACAGGTCGTGATGAATCTTTTCAGAGGCAGAGACAGTCTGCCAATAACAGCAGCTTCTCTGCAGATGCTATTCACATCATTCCTAATTCCCCTGCCATTCTACATGTGGCCCGGGATGAACCTACTTTTCGATCCGAGCGGTTTCCAGCCAATGTTCTACATCATCGGATTTACAATAGCATTGGGATGGGTCACTTGCTCCTTCAGGGATAGGCCATGGCTTCTTGTAATAGGTAGCGGGGCAGCTCTATTCTCGGCAATCTTAGGCTCACTATACCTCCTTCAGATTTTCAATATCTACAATGGATGGGACATACTGTTCACTGGTGGATTTTATTTCTCTAAGAACAAGATTTTCGGCACGATCGGAGAGGCACAGGCTCCGAGCAGAGGAGTTCTTTTCGCATCTTACGGGCCCATAGTCACACTAATCGCAGTTTCATGTGCAATCTACCTGATTTGGAGAGGCTCTAGGAAGGAAAGGCAGAGCCAACTCCTCCTAGGTACATGGGTAATTGTGGCTGCATACATGGCATGGAGCGCGGGCCGTTTCATTTTCAACGCGACTCCAGCAATGGCAGTAGTTGGCGGACTTGGAATGGCAATGCTTTGGAAATCCGCAGATCCAACTGGCTTTGTCAAGGAGTGGAGGAGGTCGGGCATTGGTTCTCCTTCCGCAAGGAGGAAGTCAACATGGCCCGCGACTAAGAAGCATCCCGGAATTCCAGCGCTCATACTGGTTTTCATGCTGGTTGCAAGCCAGCATATGACCTATGGAATAGATTCTGGAATTCCAAGGGGCGAGGCAGCCGCTTCGGATGTTGACCAGACGATATACGAGATTTCGCCAGACTTCCTGAGGGATCTTTCGATACTCAATGGCGCGGAGTATGACTCAGACTCCGGCCAGCTTTGGTACATGGGCACCTTTGGGCCGGGCTTCAATGGTGCAGACTGGAACACTGCATACGAATGGCTGTCGCACCAGGACACAGATGTAGGCTTCAGTGAAAGGCCCGCATTCGTCTCTTGGTGGGATTATGGTTTCCAGGCATTGGCCCAAGGACAGCATCCGACAGTTGCTGACAACTTCCAATCGGGAATCCCAAACAGCGGAGGAATGCTTCTATCTCAGGGCCAAGATGACACTCTAGCACTATTCATCATGACACTTGCCCAAGGCGACAGGAGGTCAAATAATGGTGATTTCACATCTCAGTTCTATGATGTCATGTCCCAGCATATGGAAACAGAAGATCAGATGCAGGAATTCGACTCAATCCTGTCTATAGATGTGGGGGATTCCTCGTTCGTTACTCAACGTTCGATGGAAATCATAGCCACCGATGGAGTCGTAGAACTTCTGAGGGGATATTCGCTGATGGAAAGTGGCATTCCTGCTGACGAGGAGTCATGGATGGTATATTTTGATGGAGAGCCATATGGCGAGCCAATGAATGAGACAGATGCCAGGGCCTCCTTTGACGAGGCAAGAGGCAGGTCCTCAGACTTTGAGGAATCCACCACTCACTACATGATTGGAAACTACAGATACACGAATGACCTGATTAAGGACTTCGATGATGTCTCTACTGGCCTACACAGGGCGAATTCGAAACTTGCATTAGGCAGGGCCTTCCTTCTTACTGCATTCGACTCCTCAGAACTAGTTGACATGTATCACGCAATCACGTCTTCTGTTACTTACGAAGTTCAGGATTATGAAGAGGGTCTGGGAGTCACTGTCGAGAGGAATAACGATATCCGTTACTTCGCGGTGGATAACCGCCTTTACCCCCTAGGAGGATCTTACTACGAGGATTATTCATATCATCGAGGTCAGACCACAGGAATCTTCCATGCACCAACCGCACTTTCGGGACTAGATCTAGACAACTACATTTCTACAAATTACCTTACCCAGAGAGGGGCCGACGGTCCTGTAATCCCGAGGACCGCTGAGGAATATGAGGAGGAATACCTCAATGACGTTGTAAGGCAACAGTCAGGGGCAGCTCAGGACGCGAGCGAGGTGATTCAGATGATCGATATCGATTATCAGCATCAAGACTCATTCTTTGAGACAATGGTTGCAAGAGTGTACGTGGGATACGGCTCGTCGACACTCGGCCTACCAGGCGACGCTTCTCAACCAGCACCTCACTTCTACACCACCGGTACGCCCGGATCCCCATTAGAATCAGCAATTCCCATGCCGGGGGCCATGATGAACCACTTCGTCTTGGCAAATTGGTACGATCTGCCGTGCGAGTTGGACGATTCGGGTGAGAAGGTAGACGAGGAATGCAACGATCCAGTAGTTGGTAATGCAAACACCCAGGTCAAGATACTGAAATACTACAGCGGCGCCACTCTTACAGGGACCGTTCAACTAGAGGGAATAGGCCCAGTTCCCAATGCTAGGATACTGATTGAGAGGGACGCATTCAGCGGCGAAGAGGCAGCAGACGAGAATGGTGATGTAGTTGACAGGGACGGCAGGACATACTGGATTCCAATAGGGACCACTGATGCCGACGAGAACGGAATGTTCTCATTCACAGCCCCGGCTGGTAAGATCAGAGTCTCGGCATTCTTCGGCGAGCCAGATTTAGACTCCGCCAGGTCGACTGTGCTGTCAGGAAGCTATGGTATGACGGAGATTCTTTCCGACTCTAGCTCAAATCGTAACATAAATCCAATTTCCGGGATTCTCGGAAACGTGTCGGGATCGACATGGCTGGCGGAGCACATAGTCAATATCTCAGGTTCCGACGGACACTCGAACGGAGAGTCACTAATCGACGTCACAATAAGTGTCGACCCTACGCAAGCAACGGGCCAATTGATTTGGTCTGGCGCGCCTGAGTTTGAGGGGGAACCAATAGTCGGCGTTCAGATGGAGCTGTCCCCGATGTGGGACCAGATACAGATGGACCCATACACGGTATCAACATCCAATGGAACCGTCACGGGAGCAGATCTCGTATTCAACGGAATCGGGGAGGTCACCTTCACCGGCGAGGGCTCTGTTCTATCTACATCCGTGGTCACGGTCTCAGATTTCACTGGTAACTTCTCACAGGAGATAATGCATAATCACACCCTAACGGGCGAGGGACTTTTCGATGGCCGTGGTACTCTGAGTGGATCAATTACCGATGCAGATGAATCGCAGATTTCCGGTTGCAACGATAACGGTACAATGCCAGAAAACTCCTCTTTCTGCGAACTCTCATCCGGGGATTTCCTGATAGACGGCGAGGTTAACGCATCTGGAAGGTTCACGTCAAACGGATCTACAATTTTCACACAACGAATGTACCATGCATCTATGGTGGCTACAGGAAGCTTCGAGGTCGACACTTCGGAGGCAATGGACACGTACGGCACAATCAATGGGACTGGAACCTTCACCGGCGAGGGGTCATTCAGTGGCCCAATGGTAAAGCCGGGAACCTTCCACCTAATGGACGCTATCCCCGGTGAGTATGAAATGACAGTTATTCTCGAAGATGGCTCCAGAGCCACTCTAAATGAGGCATTCATTGTTTCTTCCAACCCGGGGCCTCAAGTCCCCGAAATCAAAATCATGGGCAGCACGATAGGAGGGAAACTCGTAGATGAGTCAGATGCAGTCCTCGAAGGCGGGGTCGCCTTGTACCAAGATGGGGACAGCTTCTCAGACGCAGTAGAAGATTGTGAAGAGACCCACTTCGCACCTTGCTTGATAATGCCTGACGAAGATGGGAAGATGAACTTCGGCCCTGTTGTTCCCGGCAACTACACCGTTGAGATAGATATTGATAACGATGGATTCCCGGAATTCATGGAAAACTACATTTTCGACGCCAACGAAGCGACGGATGTTCAGATCCCATTCCCGATTTCCCAGACCTTCGACATAACTTTCGAACTTCTCGAAGACGGCCAGAACGTTCCAGACCTGAATGTCTCGTTCAAGGCCAACGACGGATCTGAAGGCATCGTCGAGGCAAATTTCGATAATGACTCCGGCACATACTACGTCGAACTAACGCCAGGAGAATGGCTTCTGGACCACACTCTGGACGAGACCAAGCAGATATGGGAGATCATCGATGTTGAGGCGGACTCATCAGAGACCTTCGAATTCAGAACGAGCCTGATAGTCTCGGGAATAGTGTACTACGAGGAGAATGTTTCAGCCGAGTTCGACCCAGACGAAAACAAGCTCATAGGATCAGACGTCTTAGTGGAATTCCACTGGGATGGCTTCAGTACTACTGCAGTAACCAATGAATCTAGCGAATTCAGCATTTCACTACCCGAGGATGCGGTTGTCGATGCTACTGTTGAGGGAATCGTCGCTTCCCTAGTCGCCGGAGACAGGTTCACTGTGTCCGAGGGAATGGAGGACGTCGTCATGGTCGCAAGGCCCGGAATAGCAATATCCGGAATGGTCAGTGTAAACAGGGCCAACAATCTCTACTCGCCCTCATTCGAGGGATGGGAGCAGATTACTGTAACAGCTGACAGTAACGAGCATGAAGTAACGTGGAGAGAGCAAGTTCCCGTCGACGGACTCTTCGACATGGTTCTTCCAGAGGGCAATTGGACCTTTGGGGTAGAGGGGCCAGACATTCTAGGAGCATCATCCATACAGATGAACATCGACGACAAGAACACCTCAGTAGAGATGATTCTGAACCCGGCCAACGGTACACTGAAAGTGGACATGTTCATGGACCACACAAACGATGGAAACTCATCCAATGGAACTCCCGTTTCTTATGGGTTCCAGATAGATCCAATGATGATGGCCGGTGCTGGTAAGGTAGTCATGTCAAACGGAACTGAATGGATCCAAGAAGGACATGCAGAGGTCTCACTTGAGCCGGGCACATACTCCATTGTTGTCGAGATGTCAGACCCTGAAGAGGGAGACCTCTTCGGAACAAGAATACTATCGGCGATTCAGTCATTCCAGATCGGCCTCGATGGGGGCGTAGTGGAGAGGGCCGTCTCATTCGACCCAGAGTGGAGGGTCAGTCTTTCTTTGACCAATGAGAGTGGCGACCCACTCACCAACCAGAT
>CAYFGD010000026.1:0-13099 GCA_964342715.1 uncultured Candidatus Poseidoniales archaeon
ATTCCTCGAGTCGATATCCCTATGGGCCATGACGCCCCTCTCCCCAGTCACGATATTTACACAAGCATAACCGACTCTTTCTCCATCCTCCACAATCGCCTCAGACCTCATTCCTGCGATCACTGGAACGCCACTCGAATCGCCACCTTCCTCCACAATCATCTTCACTACCTTGTCAAGGACTGCCGACTTACCAGAACGCGGTAAACCGGTGATGCCAATTTTCGGATTAATGCCCATTATTCATCCCCCATCACAAAGCTACCGCGATAACACGATTACCGTACGGAAAAACACGATAATAGTCTATTCGGTATCCCACTAGGATCTTCATAATAGCGGAAAACCATTTCCGCAATACTAATTTCTATTTCCATAATCATTCAGAAAGCCATTCTCTATGGTCTGGCATCGGAAACGGCAGACTCTCAATCTCGTAGTTGTTCACGTTGCTATTGGACCCCCATGCCCTCGACCACAAATCAAGATCCTCGCCATTCAATTGTTCACAAAGCCACCTAAGGCCATCTTCTAGGCTGCCCCTTTCCTCTTTGAGGACGGCCCTTACTGAATTAGGTAAATCCAGGAAGTTTACTGAGTTTCCAAGAACACAATCCCCCGGCACTACAGCCCACCGCAAACGCCTATCGTTCGCAGAGTTCAGAATCGCTTGGCATGCAATCCTTGGAAAACCCGTGGATTTGTCTTCCCCCTTCCACATAGATTGGGAAATTCGGACCGAATCACTTGGTAACCTCTCGTCATAAGCGGGGTGCCGAACAAGAACATCACCGCCCTCTAGGCAGAAGTGAGAACTCCTGATGAATGGAATCCCCGACTCCCCTCCATCCCAATCGGAGATGTTGGACGATGAACCGCTTTGGTCGATCTCTCCCACTCTGACCCTGATCGTATCCGAACCAGAACATAGCCAGTTAGAATTCTCTGATAGCCTAGGCTTGTCTGCAAGCCTCCCTATTGCGTCTAGAACCCTCATCCTGTCATATTCATTGGAAGGCATTCTAGGTACTGCCCATGTAGCATCAGTCCACGATGACCAAGGCCCCCTTTCCAGTTCAAGGAAGGGGGATGTTTTCGAGACACCTATGTCTGGTAAGACTTGGTCAACCCCAAGCGGTCCGAAGCTTGTCATTACATCTGTAGAACCACCCGCAGTTACCCCCAAAACTGCGAATCCTTGCGATATCCCAGGGAAAATACGTTGGGGCTCAGGGAAGCACCAAGTGGACCCCCAGTCGTTGTTCTCCACTAGCAATTTCCTAAGCGGCGCGCTGCTTTTCTCCCTCAACAGAGAATCCGGAACAACCACTCTGACCCTACCTCCTTCGGAAACCAGCTGAAGAGACCTTTCTAGGAAAAGCCGGTAGAGATTCACATTTCCTTTCAGTGCAGAGAACCTCAAACCCCCGCTGGAGTCCACAGCATTACGTAATTTTCCTGAAAGCTCCTTCCTTAGCCTGCTCCCCTCTTCTTGCCCCCTGAATCTATCCTTGATTCGAATCCAAGGCGGCCTCGAGACAATGAGCTTAGGAGACTCATTCCAAGGCCATTCATCAAGAAGCGAATCGCCAACCCTGATGTTACTTTCCAATATCATCTCGGCCTCATTTCTGCCGACCATCCCTTCGTGACCATCCCCCTCTAAATCAACCAGACCGGCTTTTCCAAGGGTAATCAGAACCCTCCTCCTTGATGCTTCAACAGCTATTTCGGACGAATCAAGAAATTGAAAACCCTCGATTAGTTTCAGAGTGTCATTGCATTTCACCGACGCACTGTAATTCTCTAATCTCTGGGAGTGAATTCGAATAACCTGAGAAGCAACTAGACCTGCCCCGCATGAGGGGTCTGCAAATGGCAGCGGCACTCCAGACCTGGTTCTAGACTCCTCTCCCTCATCCTCGCTTCTCTTCGAACCAGAAACGTCATTGTTGAATCTCTCTGCATAATCCCTGAATCCTGGGGGGATTGCAGACATTGACAGAGTCACAGGCTCCTCTTCCTTCCTTTTCTTACTGCCTTGCCCAATTTCATCTGACAGTATCGCCTGAACTAATCGAGCTGGGGTAGAGAAAGCGCCTCTCGGGGAACGCCCATCAGAAACAGCCTCATACCTCGACAATAGCCTGTCTAAAACCGCGCCAGGATCGTACAGAAGTCCAGCAGGAAGTGTGGGCCAACTTCTCGGGAGGGATGCAGCAATTGGCACATTTGATTTCGTTGAATTCTCCCATGAATCCAACCACAAACGAATCTGCTCAACACGGTCGGGGCACTCTTGATCGAGTCTCGCGTACCAGCCCGAAGCATCACTAACCATCGTGACCGTGCTGAACGACAAACGCTCCTTTTTTGAATGGTTGTATGTCCTGTCGAAAAATCAATATTCACTCACTCAAGGTAAATGTATCCTCATCAATCTCCACAACCGCTTCTGACTGAAGGAGCCATGCTATAGCTTCATCTAAGTCATCCACCCTGATTCCTAGTGGAACAAGCTCACTGACTAGAGAATCAAAATGTACCGGAGCCAAGCCAGCCAACCTAGAAACCTCCAGTATTCCCAGCACATGCTCAGAAACTATTGCCAAGAGGGGATCATCCCCTACATCCATCGAGCCGAAGTCGACGGCAGCCTGTTCGGCTTCGAACTCATCCTCGGCTTCGACCTTGTTTTCCACGCCTCCAAACACATCGAATAGATTCTTTTGGTTGGGGTCTGATAATCTGGTTCCCTGGACTTCTCTTTGGCGCTTGAGCCTCTTAACCAGTGTCTCTATCCGATGAAGCCGCTGCTCTACTCGCAACTTCTCCCTCCCCAGATGGCTCTCTACCAAGCCCAACTCCTCCTTAGCGCGTTCGTCTAACCACTTAGCTAGGTCCCATGAAGGATCCAGCCGCAGCATCGTCTCCCACAATGTTGCAACGGACTCTGGGAGAGTCCTGACGTCTATCCTTGGAGAACCCTCGCCTTCGTCGGTCCCCCTCTCCATATCTACCTCATTCGTGGTGACCGTCTATCAACTATCCCGTCAATTTACTTCCAAACTTTCCTTGGGGTTAATTGATGAATGAAAAGCGGGTGCAGAGCCCGATGACGGAGTATAGGGTGACCATCCTTCCGGGCGATGGCACTGGAAAGGAGGTCATTCGTGAGGCTAGGAGGGTAATGGATGTATTTGAGGAACTTAGCCCCCTCTCATTCGACATAACAGAAATCCCCTGTGGCGGGCAGTATTACTTGGAGACGGGTATGGAGTGGCCAGAAGGCTCCTTCGAGCATTGCAGAGATAACTCAGACGCAATTCTGCTGGGTGCAATAGGTTGGCCCGATGCCAAACTCCCAAATGGAGACAACGCAGGAGGGCAGTGCATACTCGGCCTTCGTTCCGGATTGGATCTTTACGCGAATGTCAGACCTGTCAAACTGTACAAAGGAGTACAGCACAAAGTGCATGGAATGTTCACCGACATATGGGAACCCGAATTGGTCGACATGGTGTTGGTCAGGGAGAATACAGAAGGCCTCTATCACTCCCTCCTTCGTAGATCCGCCCAAGCTGCAAAGGGAGGCGAGAAGGACAAGCCAATAGTCATCGAAAAATTCCCGGGACTGGAAGGAGAGGTTGAGTGGGACCCCCGTCCGATTTCTAGAAATGGAAGTGAAAGGGTGATCAGGTTCTCTTTTGACTTAGCGAAGAAAAGGGAGGACCGCACGGGAGTTCCCCAGAAGATTACTTGCGTTGACAAGAGCAACGTTTCAAGAGGGTGCAGGCTCTTCCGGAGGGTGTTCAGAGAGATATCTGGAGAATATCCAAATGTACAGATAAGCGAGGCTTTCATTGATGCATTCACAATGTGGTTAGTGAGAGACCCTGAGGACCTTGATGTTGTTGTTCTTCCGAATATGTTCGGGGACATAGCTACTGATTTGGCATCGGTACTGCAAGGGGGCATGGGAATGGCAGCAAGTGCGAACATAGGGGATAGCCATATGCTGTTCGAACCAGTTCATGGTTCGGCCCCCAAGTATGCAGGAATGGACAAGGTCAACCCGATAGCAGCAATTTCTTCCGTTCAGCTCATGCTTCACCATCTTGGTATCAGACACGAAGACGAGACCGCCATGATTTGTGCAGATATCCTCGAGGAGGCCATCTCGCAGCACCTTGCAGAGGGGGGCCCGGTAACGTACGACCTAGGAGGCGAGGCCACAACCACAGAAGTCGGGGGGGCCATAGCAACTAGGTGTGTCGAACTGCTCAAGAAGCAATATCCCTAGATCAGGCTACTAGCATTTGAAATCACAGACAAAGCCTCCTTGAGGGACTTTTCGTTATTCCATTCGGTGCTCACGCCCGGGTTCAACACACTCTTTACCAACTCAGCGGCGGCCCGGGAAACCTCATCCACTATCGTCACAGTGGCGTTCCTAGCTGTCCTGGACAGGGGATTAAGATCAATCACTAGAACTTGTTTCCCGAGCGAGATTAGTGCCTCACATCGATCACCGTCCTCTAGTGGGACGAGTACCACATCGGCACGCCCAATCCCATTCGAACAGCACATCGAACGGGGCCCCTCGAGTCCAGATATCGAGCCATCAGGATCGGAACCGAGGAGGGGAACCGAGAGAACCCTATCTCTCCAACTTCCCTGCCAACCCATGGGGGGGCTTCCCGAGGCAACGCTCTCTCTCTGCTCATCGAGAAGAGAGAGAAGCCCACTAACCCTATCCTCCGTTCTATAGTACAGATTAACTTCAATCGGACAGTTCACTATAGCAGCCAGACGAATCAAGTCGCCCCCCGCAAGAACGACAGTATTCCCATTGACAGAGATCACGGGATTTCGGGCCTCGACAAGTCTAGCCGCCGCTTCAGAAATTGCTAGGGAAGCCGACTCAATCGTCCTCTCCCCAATCAAATAGTCGTACGCCTCTCCTCTTCCATGGGCTATCATGGCCGAATCTGCCAACAGTCCCTTTGATGACGCATCGACCATTTTCTGCCGTGCCATTAGGGAGGCCTTTCGAGGGTGGCTGTCAGGAATTTCTGCCATCAACTTCCCCCTTCAAATTTCATTGACATGTCAAGAGGAGGAACCCCCCTATTCAGTAAACTCGAGGATACAAGATCCACACCACTGTTCGACCATTCCCTAAGTGAATCTAGGGACACCCCTCCTGACCCCTCCAGTACGCAACAAGACCTTAGCCCTCTACTTTCCAGAGCAATTGTCGCCTCCTTGGCCTTCTCCGGCCCCATGTTGTCCAACAGAAGAACGACCCTTTCGCGCCCCCCCCTTTCCCTCTGCCTAGAGTCCCAGATTGATGCAGTTACTACTGCCTGCTCCACTGTTCTGACCTCCACCACAGTGAATGCAACGTCCCTCTCCATGTCTATTTCGGAGACCAATCGGCGAAGGGAGTCCAACTCAATCTCCTCTGGCCTGGCCCCAGCTAGTACTTCGCTATCTTTGATCATGAGGGCATCAGCTCTGCTGAGCCTGTGTGTAAGGCCCCCACCTATGTGGACCGCCCACTTGTCTAGAAGTCCCCAATCCACTTTCCTGGTGCATGCTATGCCAATGCCTCCAATCGAAGAAACCCAATTCGAAGTATTGGTCGAAATGCCAGAAAGCCTCCCTAGAATGTTCAGGATAATCCTCTCAGAGCGCAGTATTTCTCCGCACTCCCCACTAATTCTCAGAATAGTACTTCCTTCATTGAACCTCTCCCCCGGCTCGATCTGCCATTCTGTGGAGCATGATGGATAGTGGTTGGACAACAACCTCTCCACAACTAGCTTCCCACAGAAGACCCCGGGCTCTTTCGCGACTACTATCGCACGCCTGACCTCAGAGCCCCCCCTGCCGCCTCCTCCCTCATCTGCAACCATCGAGCTAACCCACCTATCTGCAGAATCGAGCAGTAATTTAGTAGCGGAATCACCCGACCAGAGGAGGTCAGACCTGTCGTGGGGGACACGAAGCACGCATCGCGGTGTCGAATCACTGCCTTGAATAGTCCGAACCAGAAGATATCCTTTATTCGCCGTCCAGAGCTGCTAAACTAGCTTCTACAGCCGAAAGACAAGCCAAAATATCATCCATCGTCGACCTCGCCTTAGAAAGGGTATCCGAGCTCACTCGGATTCTCAATTCGGCACCATCTTGAATTTCCAAAACCTCGCCCTCGAAGAACTCCTTGTCGTCGGGCTCTATGGAAGCCAGAAGCAGCTCCGCACGGTCACGCGAGCCAGTCCAAACAAACTCCGCGACAACATCGCCCACAGGCCTCGGAAGGACTCTGCCCTTTTCATCCCAATCTACTGGAAGAGACCTCATTTCTAACAACACTCATGAGGGAAGCTTCCCCCCTCTGTCATCATGGCAGAGCGACTTCCCCCCGCAAGGACCGCCGAATCTGTCACGGCGGGCCATCCAGACAAGCTCTGCGATGCTATTTCGGACTCAATATTGGATGCCTGCTTGGCAATCGATCCAAACGCTAGAGTCGCAGTCGAGACATTGGTCAAGGGCACCGAGGACAAGGCATTCATCGTACTAGCGGGGGAGGTCACCCTAGCAGGAGAAATCAGCGATGCGGAGTATGAGTCTATAGCAAGGACAGCAGCCTGCGAGATAGGGTATACCAACCATTCCATAGGAATGGACGCGACCAGCTCAGAAACCTGCGAAGTAACTGTCCTCATAACGACTCAGTCTCAATTCATCAGTCAGGGCGTGGATGGCGACATAGACTCCCAAGGAGCAGGGGACCAAGGGATAATGTTCGGCTATGCATGCAAGGAGACAGAGGGCACACAAGGGATGGATGGAAGGCTAATGCCCCTTCCCGCAGCATTGGCTCAAAGGATTTGCAGACGACTCGACATGATAGTGTCAAACGGGGAAATACCCTGGATTCGGCCAGATGGAAAGAGCCAGGTCACGGTGGAGTACGGCTCCGAGGGCAACCCAAGCCACGTTCAGGCCGTCGTGGTCGCTGTTCAGCACGACGACGCACTGAAGGAGCAATTCGGAGGGGACATAGACGCGGAGCAGGAATTCGTCCGGGAACAGATCCGCAAGCACGTAGTGGAACACGCGATACCCCCGAACTGGCTATCTCCCAGTTACACACTGATAGTCAACGGAACGGGGAGATTCGCGGACCCGGGTGGGCCCTATTCGGATGCTGGACTCACTGGACGCAAGATCATAGTAGACACATATGGGGGCGGGATGCATGGAGGGGGGGCCTTCAGCGGGAAGGACCCATCCAAAGTCGATAGGACCGCGGCCTATCACGCCAGGTGGGCGGCCAAGCACGTGGTGGCTGCTGGGCTAGCTGATCGCTGTGAGATCCAGGTCTCATACGCAATAGGCGTGCCAACCCCGATCAGCCTGCTAGCCAACACCTCCGGGACGGGCACCATTCCGGACGAAGAGCTTTCTCATAGAATCCTTAGCGTGTTCGACTGGAGGCCTGCCGCTATGATCAGAGATCTAGGGCTAAAGCGACCTATCTATAGAAAGACGGCTTCAGGTGGGCATTTCGGAAGAACCCCAACGAGCGAAGGCCACTTCCCCTGGGAGGCAATAAGACCTGAGCTTACAGAGGCTCTCAAGAACCAACAATAGCCCCATTTTTCTAATGCTAATGGACATGTCCGGTATGCCTACTTTGGTTTAACTATAGCTTGCCGAGGCATGGTTCGAGCCAACGTAGACGCAAGCAATAGAATACTGATCAGGGGAAACTCGGGTAGATCTCAGACTTCATTACTGATCACAGCAATACTGGTAACCTCCCTTTTTGCACCCTCCATGTCACTTGGTAGCATCTCTCTCGAACCAGATCAAACCAGGCACAATACAGCCAACAACACCACCGATGAAGCGGCCACACAGGCACTACTCTCCAACCTAAACACCTCCAATCCAATAGAGGTAACCGGAATAATGGACGATCAAGGCAGAGTCCACCTAGTCTGGATTGAGAATGGGACATCCCCGATGCTTCAGTACGCATTGATTTCCACCAATGGAGTCGATACAGTCCTCATTGCAAATACTCTAGTTGGCCAGAGTAACTACACCGAGGTCTCAAGCCCCTCCATGGTTCTTGACTCTGACAACAACGCCCACATAGTCTGGGCGATTACCGACGTCGAGATACTTTACTCCATTCTAGACCCATCAGAAGACGACCAAGACGGATCTTCTGGAGACATTTACAACATGACTCTAACCAGCGAATACACAATCGCCGATGGTACTGGGATTAGAAACGATCCGGACATAGCAGTCGATTCGAATGACGCTATGCACATCGTATGGGTCGATACCTACGACCCACAGGGACTCTACTTTGGGACTCCTCTGATCTACTACAAGATGGTCGCAATGAACTCCACAGGAGGAGTAGAGGTCGTAATCAACAACACGCTTGTCACGCCCGCACTAGGGTACAAGGGCAACCCAGCAGTTTCGATAGGGGCCAATAACACGGTAATCGTGGTCTGGGAGGACACTCGTGGAAGCCTAATCGAGTACGTCGGCCTTCTGGACACATCTGGTTCGATGACAGCAGAGTGGGAAGACATGTGTGCGGTCTTCTACGGAGGAAACCTGACCAGCGGAGAGTATTTCCAAGGAGTGAAGCCACTCCTAGAATCGGCGAGTATAACAGTTCTAGAGACCCTTTACGCCCTAAGCGGGCAGATGGCTCATGCATCTGGCCACAAAAACTGCGAGGACGGGTATATCGCTGGAGGTAACGGTACAGCCGGCCCAAGAGCCGATTATCTCGGCCAAATCCCATCGGACAACTCAGGTGGAATCAGAGCACTCACTGAGGTGGTTTACAACGAATCTGCTCTCAGCATTCCCACGGACTGGGGGTACTACAGTGAGATGTGGGGACCTGGATCGACATGGGCCTGCACATCATGGAGGGACTACTCATCAATGACTCCTGGGAACCCCCCCTCGTCTGCAGACCACGCATGGAATCCAAACGCGACCAAGCTCATCATCCCCGTCTCCGACGAGGGCCCCTACGGAGGCTCGGGCAATGGATGGCAAGCCCAAGAGGCCGATGACTACCAGAGTATCAGAGAGGCCCACGACGCCTGCGTCAATGCAGGCATCATCCCTATACCAGTGGCCGGAACCACCTCATACGGTGCTAACACCATATGGGCCAATGACACCCACGTTAGGTCCCATATGATGGATCTAGCACAATGCAATGGGAACTTCACCGGCCTCGCAGACAGAACCTGTGATGGCCTAACCACGGCGACGAAGGACGCCGGGGGCGAGATGTTCCTCTACCCGTCCGACAACATGGCCAACTTCGAGGGAGACTTCGAGTCGGGATACCTGACCAATGGATGGGGCTCCTCAAGCTCTTCGGATTTGTGGTCGGTGGAAGCCGCAGACAACGGGCTAGTCTATTCCCAGGCAAATTTGTGCGACATAGGGGGGACCACAGGAAACCCCTCCTTCTATTCTGTTTCGTGTAACTACACACACCCGGCCGGAGAGACCGTAGACCTGACTGTGAATGTGGATAGCTGGGCCTCGGAGTTCAGCATGGACGTCATACTGCCCGATGGAACAGTCGCCTCTTTCAATAGCAGTTCGGTGTACAACCATTACAGTGGAGTCCTAGTGAGCTTCACTGGAGCAGGCAACTACACAATATTCCTGAATGATACCTATGGAGACGGGGGTACATCAGTATCAGCCGATTACACATACATTTCAGCAACAAACCCGTCATCCACTCCAATATCTGGTTCCTACTCCGCGCAATCAGGCGCAATAACGCACGGGGAGAGCACCAATCTAGAGTTCACTGGAGTTCTAGCCAATGGAACCGTCACCTTCTCCTACAATGTATCATCTGAGGCTGGCTACGATTTCCTCAAGTTCTATCTTGATGGCATTCAATTGGCCCAGTGGTCCGGTACTCAGAGTGGGGTTTTCTCGACTCCGGTCTCTCTGGGTCAGCACACCCTGAAATGGACATATGCCAAGGACGGCAGTGTCAACTCCGGAAATGATGCAGCATGGATAGACGACGTAATCATCCCAGTCGCCAACTACACGGACGAGGTAAACGCTCTAGTCCAATCAATCATAGCTCTGACAACGAGCAGTGGCTCGACAGAGACATACCTATCTGTGCTCGATCCGTATTCAATGATTAGCAACCCAAGGAGCACATGGAGCATGGGCGACCCTGGTCACACCGTCGACCCAGAAACTGGAGAGTACGTCGAGGACACGGGGCCGTCCGTGGACTACGTGTGGCAGGACGGGATTGGCTGGAGCACCATCGGACACCTAGTGATAGTGAACGACACCCGCCTCACTAACGGCCACGGATGGAGTGTTAGCCCGGAGGTGAACACCGACGATGAAGGCAACGTACACGTCGTCTGGGTCGACGGCCGATCCGAGGAGCACAGTCGAACCGCCCCATCACAATTGCACTACATGCAGCTCGACATGTCCCGTGCCGGACCATTCGATGGTGAGGCAGAAGGACTCGACCTCAGCACTGTCGCAGTCGTCGCAGACTCTGTCGTACCGGGCTCAGACATGACGTGGGGGGCCAACCCTAGAGTGGACTTTGACAACGACGGCTCAGTTCACGTAACGTGGTTCGAGTCCTCACCTGACGCCGCCGATGGGCAAGGAGTGGTTGAGCTACGCTGGACAAGAATAACTACGCCACAGGTCGATCAAAGTGGACAACTCCCACTGGGCCAGAGCCTGAATGAAGCATACGCGGTAATCAATACTAGGATTATCGCCCAGAGCACAACCAACCTGATGGGCGTCTTTGGGGACGGAATCAGCTCCGGCTCGCAACCAATCGTGAACTTCGACTGGCCAAACAGGGATATCGTTTGGACAACCCCGGACTGCGAAGAATCAGAGACCGTGACTGAGGACCAGTGGGACGTATGCATGTGGTCAGAGAATGTCTACCAGATGGACCTAGTCCTAGCTGAAAACCAGGATGAAGAGATATCATTGACTCCCGGGGAAGCGGTATCGATAGACCTCGTTCTGAGGGGCCCAAGAGTTCCAGGAGGGAGTGACATAGTAATCGCTTCATCATCCGAGATTATGCCCAACTGGTTCTCGGACCTAGGCTTTTCCGGAAATTACCAGTCCACTACCACTCTCGTTGAGGGAGTAAACTCCGAGCTGGAACTATTCCTCAGAGCACCCAGCTTGAGGGAGGTAAATCAGGACCAGTCATTCGAAGTCACTATCACTGTGGAATCTTCGACGATGTCTCAGGCGACTACCAGCGCCTCAATTCTCGTAAATCTGGTCAATGAAGGAGACTGGGATGACGACGACGGCGACGGCATTCCCGACACGGAAGATGACTGCCAGTTCGGTGACACCGGATGGACGTCCAGTTTCGATACAGATCACGACGGCGATGGTTGTAGGGACTCTACAGAAGACGGAGACGACGACAACGACGGGTTCCTAGACGTAGAGGACAATTGTCCTGTGGGCGTGCAAGGGGATTTCTTGGATGCCGACAACGATGGCTGCGATGACGCCTCGGAGGACCCTGATAATGATGGAGACGGAGTCGAAAACCATCTGGATCTCTGTCCCAACGGAGCCCAGTATTGGGGAGAGTTCGCCGAGGACCACGATGGAGATGGATGCCGCGACGGAGACGAGGATGACAACGACGACAACGACCCCTTCGACGATATGGAAGATGATTGCCCCAGGGGCGAAATCGGGTGGTCTGACATGATTTTCGACAACGATGGAGATGGATGCCACGATCTGAAAGAAGACAGAGACGACGACAACGATGGAATCCAAGACGGAGACGATCTTTGCCCCCAGGGGATGACGGTTTGGTTCTCAGAGCCAACCGGGGATTTCGATGGCGATGGGTGTCATGACCTCGTGGAAGACGAGGACGACGACAACGACGGGATTCTTGACGAGGATGACAACTGCCTAATGGGCATGTCAAACTGGGAATCATCACTGATTTCTGACTGGGACTTCGATGGGTGCCATGATGAGATGGAGGACGCAGACGACGACAACGACGGCGTCCCAGATCATTCGGATCAGTGCCAGAGAAGCACTCCGATAGGTCCAGGGGTGGATTTGGACATGGATGGGTGCAATGATGCCACGGAGGACATGGACTTGGACAACGACGGAATAGACACCCGCTCAGATAATTGCGAGGAGGATCACACGTCGGATTGGGTTTCGACGACATGGAACGACGCCGATCAGGACGGTTGCGCCGATACGGATGATTGGGATGACGACAACGATGGAATCTCCGATGCCATAGACGAGTGTCCCCACACGCAATTCCTGACTATCGACATTGACAGGGACGGATGCATGGATGACACTGAAGACGAGGATGACGACAACGACGGTATCCCGGACTCAAGAGATCTCTGCCCGACAGGAATAATGAACTGGAAATCAGACAAATCGACGGACATTGACAGGGACGGGTGCATGGATTCCACAGAGGACGAAAGCGTCCCCAACGCACTCCTAAACACCATTACAGGAAGCGCATTCACTACTCTAATGGCGGCCAGTGCTGGAATCCTCCTGGTCGCGGCTGCAGTATTGGCAAGGAGAAGCCGAATCACCACACCACGCAGCTATTCAGATGGAACATTGGAAGTAGAATCAACTATGTCAGATGGAGACGATGTGAAAACTCATCATAACGACAATGACGAGGAGGGAGTGAGGAAATTGTCCGATATGGGATACTCCCCAGAGGTGGCCAAGGCCATACTGGATGCTGAGGAAGGAGCACGAAGGAGAGGTAACTGACTCTAGATTAGCAACTATGAAGCAATTTGATAACCTCTACATTACACTGAGGTGATGAGGATTTCCATGAGGGCGGTCAGAGTCGAGTGCGCGGCCCCCTCGATAATCCACGACTCCCGCGCTGCTATCGCAATGAGCAGCATAAGCTGGGACTACAGGGGAACCCTCGGGGTCGAGGACGGAAATTTGCGAATAA
>CAYFGD010000027.1:0-13004 GCA_964342715.1 uncultured Candidatus Poseidoniales archaeon
GGCACCCTCCTCAGAGTTGACGCCATACATATTGACAGAGACTCCCAGGTGACAGCTGGGACAATTTCTTCCGGATCTGAGATGACCAAGTCAGATCTGAGATACAGGATGGGCGAGCCAGGGGGCAATTTGAATGTCCTTGGATCAATTCTTTCGGCTAAAGACATGTCCCTGGATCACCACATAGAGATACATCATGACGCCCCAGAAACATATAGCCGTCTTGACTGGCACTCGGCCTGTGGGGGCAATAGCAAGACTGTTGGAACTGGGATGCTCAGGGTTGCTGAGGGCTCCCGGGGTGCCGATGCAGCTCAGTTATTCCAGAACCTACTCATATCGGAAAGCGCTCAGGCGGATTCAATTCCTGAACTGGAGGTTTCTGAGAACGAGGTTGTTGGCTGCGGGCACGGCACCGCTAGCGGCCCTGTGGACGAGGATCAACTATTCTATCTAGGCACCCGGGGGCTATCTTCAGAGCAGGCGAAGAGCATGCTAATTGCTGCATTCCTGAACTCCACACTAACAGAAATGGGCAGTCGAGAGATGCACGATTGGCTTGTAGAAATGCTCTCGGAAGATCTAGATGCCCTTGGCATCTAGGGCGATCTGTCCCTATATGAGGAAACAAGAGAGGTCACCAAAATACCTGAGACTGCTCCGAAGGCCATTCCCTGTGACTCTAGACCGGTACCGGCAAGATCTCTGAAGGCCAGTGTCATGACAGTGGTCATCGGTATTACGAAGATTGCGAATCTTGTAGCCCAAATCTTTGGGGTCGGAGGAACTCCCATTGGCCTCAGAGTTACAGAATTGGACTTCTGAATTACTTGCCAATTGACCTTCTCGGCATCGATCCTCAGTCTCTGCAGAACAGCGGGCCTTACCCCTGGATCGGAAACAAAGCTGGAGTCTTGTTCTGACTTACCCGTGTAGATCTTCACTCTCTTCAGGTCATTTCTTCTTTCAACCAGCCTCTCAGCTACCGCAGCGGCGGAGGGGGCGTCCAATCCCTTCAAGTCCACAATTAGGACCCCTCTGTCCCTTCTGACTTTGTCACCGACAATCCATCCGCCCATCTCAGGAGGGGCCCTTTCCTCGATTGGCGACAGGATCGCCCTGAGCCTTCGTAATTCCTCGAGCCTCTCTTCCTCCCTATCTTTGGCCGAGCTGGCCATTTCATTGACCCTATAGAATCCAAAAATTGCAATCAGGGCGGCAGCTGATGCTCCCACGACAAAACCTGACCTGAGCGATGAGATGACGTCCGGATCATCCAATCCACTGGCAAAAATTGCAATGAAGGTGATCATTGTTGCAACCATTAGTCCTGCTACAATGGAGATGACAAAGACGTCACGAATTCTGACCTCTGCCATGCTACGCCCAAGGGGCCCCCACTCAAGAGGGCGTGGGTCGTACAGAAAGTTTCAACTCCGAGTCGATAGTCCGTATTTCATGGCCCTGGAAAGGAACGGAAGGGAGGATAGATTCAGAGAAATCAGAGTCTCCAGTATTCTTGGAGGTATTGGGGGGGCTTACCTAATGCTATGCTTCCTAGTTCCAATGGCTATGCCCGAGGGTTCCGTGCCTCAGCTCTCGGGAAGAGCAAATGCATTGGATTATGCTACGGAGGATAGTTGGGGGAATACGAATGGAGGGGAAAATGACGAGGTGGGGCACGACCAAATTCTCAATGGGGGATTATTTGCATGGAGGGATCTGAACCCAATTTTTGCATTTACCTATGCCTTTGGAGACCTAAATTGCCACCAGAAGCACGAGAGATCGTGGGAAATCAATGGAAATCAGATGCCGGTCTGTGCAAGGGACATAGGGATATTCTTGGGATTCGTAATCGGCGCTGCATTATTCGGCTCAAGGGGGCTAAATCGTTGGACGACCAGGGATACTTTCCTCTCGGTCTTTCCCGATGAACTATTGGAAAATACCTACGCGAACGATAAGCGAATGAGTAGTATGATCATTTTGCTTTCATTGGGCATTGTACCGATGGCGATAGATGGATTCACTCAGTTACTGACTGATTATGAGTCTGTCAATCCCTTGAGGTTGGCAACAGGAATGGCAGCAGGTTTGGTTGTCGGATGGTTCATTTGTGCATCACTTTGCGCTAGAGCGACCGGATTTGAAGGAGCTTCTTCGGTCATACTTCCAAACGGAGCAAAACTAATTCAGAAGTAGCTAGCTACGATTCTAGCCACCACTTAACTAGTTCATCTGGGCCTTCTGGGACATCCATTGAGTCATTCCCACTGCCCAAAATATTGAGTCTCTGGATAACCGATTCTACGGCCGCGGGGTAATGCCCTGACTTTACTATCTGACCCATTGAGAATCTTAGATGCGAACCCGGGTTTTCCCTATTCCACTTGACTATTGCATCCCTAAGCGGCCAGATTGCTATTGACAGTAGGCCCATTGATCTGTATTCATCCCTTAGTTGCGACCGGGGGGCCTCCCTGCCGATTAATGAGCGGTGTTGATGTATCCATCCCAACCTCTCGTGTAGGTATTTCACTATGGTCTGGGTGTGCCTCTCAGAGACTGTCCTAACTGGGCCCAGAGAACTACGTAACTCCCTGATATCGGCAGAACCCATCAGAGACAATGTCCCTATAATCGACGATATTGAATGGGAGAGTACATGATTTGGGACATCCACCCTCTCTCCTTCTTCCACTGACTCCATCACTGATTTATGTTCATTCTGGGATTCGTTAATCACTCTCCAAGGGGCCTTTCCCCCGAGCCAATTTTTTTTCGAACTCGTTGGTTCCAGGCCTAGTCCCTCCAGCGTAGTCTGGCCATCAGAGTTCCTAATCAGGCGCATCAAAAGATTCCTATCCACTATTTCGATGTCTACGTTGACTGGCCTTGGTCGCGAGTGAAGGAACCTTCTGATTACACCCTTTAACCGATTCTTGAAGTCATCCTCGGATCCCTCGTTCAAGATAGGGCCGATTATCGCACCCATGTCGAATGGGACTGGCATTTCTTCTTCACCGGATAGTAGTGTCCTGTAACCATCTCTGATTTTCCTCTGTAACTCGGTTGTCTCAAAGTATTCCTCTTTATTTGAGTGGGCTCTTAGGGTTCCACTCTTAATTCGATTCAATGCTACCTCTGGATCGCAATCTACCCACAAACACAGGTCGGGGACCAAAGCAGCTGAATTCATGTGGGCGACCCGTTCTATCCCTGCTCCACCGACAATTCCCTGGTAAACGAGAGATGAGTGGATATTCCTCTCACTGACTACTGCCTTGCCCTGTTCTAGTCTGGGGAGAATCCATCCATGAGAGTGATCAACCCGATCGGCTGCAAACAGCCCTGCCTCTTCCTCGGGAGGCATTTGCTTCTTCCTTACCGCCTCAATCGCGAGCCTTCCAAGAGGGTGTTCCCTCCTTGGCTCCCCTGTTACATCGACTGCAACAAAGGGGAACTCTCTTCGCATGACTTCCGCAATAACCCTGGTTGCTAGACCCTTGCCGCTACCATCACCGCCCTCTATTGTGATCAGGTACATTTCCTCACTCTTCCTTCGAATAAACGTCGTAGAATTGAGTCTTGGAAAGGCTTGTGAGACCCATTCCTGACAATATAAGTAGAGGGCCAACGAACATCATCCCCCTGCTCCAGAGTCCAATGAAGGATAGCCACCAAGTCCTCCTGTAGCTCAATCCCTTTCTCGCCTCTGCTGCACCGGCCAACCCGGCAATCCCAGAAAACAATGTCAAGAGTGCCACAGCAGTTCCAATGAATACTGATTTTCCAAGATGGCTCTCGCCCCTGATGTCGGAGGAATGAATGCCTTCGCCCTGTGATAGGGTGATGGAGATTTGGGCGTAATCCCCGGGGATCAGCAATATGCGAACAGTGACGTTGCCTGGATGAGCTACTTCCAGTGTTGATGATCTACGCGGCAAATCGGAAATTGTGAATCTACCTCCTGAATCTGTAACATCACTTCCGATTTCTATCCCCAGGTCATCGTATACCTTCACAGTGACGCCTTCTACGTGGTCACCCCCAGTTTTGTTATCGACTAACTCAGTGGTTACTGTGCCCTTTACGTCTGCCTGGGTTCCCGAGTCATCTATTTCGCCAGATAAAATGTCACTAACGTTTCCAGAAATTAACATCATTCCAACTATGACTCCAAGAATGCTTCCAAGTGCTATCAGGAATGCGCCCATGTTACGGGTGGCTGAATCTGTGGAGAGGTCGGAAAGCCATAATTCCAGGCCGGTCCTCCGATCAATCTCGTCCTCGAAATCAGCAGTCATCCATCCTCGCCTCCGCTTCGCTGCATATCGGGCGTGACGGTAGGCTGTTCATCATGCCGATTACCGGATTCTCCAGTGTCGTTGACCACACTGGCGGCATTCTTCTTGAATACCGCAATACCGGTAAGCACCAAAGCCGCCACGATTGCCGATTTGGGCCACTCTGGCCTAGATCGATCATTGATGGAGCAATCGGCATGGCAATCCCCATCATCTGAATCATCTGTCGTGATGAGCTCTACCAGGTACATTGAGGTCCAATTCTTACCTGTAATCCAATATTCAGAAGCGCCTTTGTGGGCGATTCCGTTCAAGACCTCATTGTTGTCGCCCAAATTCTGCGAAGAAAGGAATGAAAGATCGAATTCCTCTATAACGGCCCCATTTGAGGGGTCAATCATCAATATTCTGTCCTCCTGCCAGACATTTGCAAGTATCCTCTTTCCCGAGTCTGTTCTTACGCACTCTAATTCATTGATCATTTGTACCTCCTCGCCATTTGAGTCAGTCACCTTAATTGAACGGATAATCTCAAAATTTTCCGGATTTCTGAAGGAAATAGAGGAGGAGCCATTTGACATGGCAAGAGATGTTCCATCGAAACAGAGGCCCCAGCCCTCTCCCTCATAACTCATGACTGCCGTCAAGTTGAACGTATCTATGTCGAACACCAGAGCGGTCTCATTTAGCCAAGTTAGCATGAAAATTTTATCTTCAACAACGGCTATTCCTTCCCCGAATAGTGAGGCTTCTAGATTTGCAAATCTGACAATCTCGCCCGTTGCAGAGTCAATTTCCCTCAAGGTCGATTCACCGAATAATCCCGTACTCTCGAACAGTCTCCCATCATCCATCACAAGTCCTTGAGTGAAGGCCCCGGGGTCATGTGGGATTGACCTTATGACGACTACTTCACCCTCAATTTCTCCCTCCTCTGCAGCAGCTAAGACGGAAGTGCAGGACAGCGAGAAAATGAGCATTAGGGCGAGAGCGCGCGAACGGATGTGGGGGCGCCCCGCGTGACTCATGTACGAACGATGCTCCATCGATGTTAAAATACGTCTTAGGACCGAAAGATACTGGATACAACACGGAGTGTTGAACGATATGGGCCGGAAACGCAGCAACTCGATCTCCTCGGCGGTGATGATTGTTTCAGTGATGCTCCTAGCCGGTCTTTCCCCAATGGCGGCCGCAGTTCCAACCGAGGAGGTTCCAGTAAGCATCGAAATCACTGGCGATCTATCGGATTTCGTGCCCTCTATTGAGGGTAAGCAGTACATATTTGCCGGTAGTGAGGAGCCGATATTCTCGGCTACTGGATTCCTGAAAAGGCAATGGGTCGAAGAGGGTTATCCCGGAGTCGTGCTTCCATTCTCGCAGGCATATCAAAATTCTAGGCACTCATTGAGAAGTTGTGAGGCTGCATGGAGCCAAGGAGACACTGATACGATCTCCACTGCCAGTGGAACTATCTCGGCCACTGTGCAGAAGGTTTCAACGAACTCTGTTGTATTCGTTGAGGATGGAGAAATTGTTCCTTCGACCACTCTCAACGATATCACCTCAACATGGGAATCAACTATTTTTCCTACGAATACTAATTACTTCGGCTCGGCACCCGATGTCGACAATAACTGCCAGGTCGAGATTGTGATTCTCGCAATAGACGGTGCTGCATCAGTAGGGGGCTATTTCGTCCCTGGCCTAGCATCCACCAGGGAGGCCGTTTTCCTCGACGTTGATGACCTAAGTTGGAGGAATACAATACTAGCCCATGAGTTCCAGCATTTACTGCACAACGCTAGAGATCCGTATGAATTCATCTGGATCGACGAAGGTGCCGCTGATATGGCCGCTTACTTGTGCTTTGGAGTAACCAGCACACTTACGGGACATGCAAACGAATGGTCACAGAATTCCAACATTAGCGTGAGGTGGTGGAATCAGAGAATTGCCGACTATGGGGCTGGATTCATGTTTATGATGTACCTAGCCGACAAGTTGGGAGGAGGTGCGGCAATACGGAGCCTGGTTGCTGATACAGCCACTGGGGGAACGGGGATCGAGAATCTAGCCAGCAATCCAGAGCCTGGTTTCACTTCCATTGGCACTACGATGAGTGATATCTTTGCTAACTTCACCATGGCCGTCTCAATAGACAGTGCCCAGGGGGCTTTCGGGTTCTCAAATCTAGACTTGACTGCAGGATGCATTGCTGCCTCAATATGCAGAGTGCAGATGAGCGGATTCAACGACCAATGGGTAAACTCGTGGTCGAGTCCAAGTCAAGTCGTAGAGGGCTGGGGGATGAGGTCCTACAAGTTCAACCAAGGCTCGGGAGCTCCGCTTAACTTGATGGTTCAGCCTACTCAATTCGGATTCGAGGGAGCCGTTCTTTCTCGCGATTCAGCGACAGGGAGTTGGTCCATGAGCAGGCTAAGGGTCGATCCTGCTAGTGGGGCTGCAACTGGACTTGTTCACGGATTTGGCAACACTACCGACGAAGTTTGGCTGACTACATGGTTCGAGTCTGCTGTTGACGACTGCGACTACAACTACATGACGTGCGGGATCACGACTGGGAGTTACCCCTCAGCATCTGTAATTGTGCAAGCTGAGTTGATTACGGATCCCGCAGAGATTTCAATCAACACGATTGATTCATTCGATAGAGATGGAAATGGCGTTGATGATAGTGTTGAGCTCGATCTGGACATAGTTTCCAATGCATTCTTCGAGGTCCTAGAGGTCACAGTTGAGGCATTTGTGAATAACACCCTAATCGACACACTAGTCTTCTCCGCGACCGCGGGAAACAGCATTCCAACTGAGAAGACTGTCTGGTTCACGCCCCCTCACACGGGCGATTGGACATTTGGAGTGAGCATAAGTGACGTTACTGATGCAATGGTGGACCAGGCCTTTGCACTTCCAGTTGAGCTGGCCAATATGGAGCCTGTCGCTTCTGGATCAATTTCGACAAACATAACTCAAACATGGTTACCTGTGAATATGTTCGGTTCAGGTTATGATGAATGGGGTTTCGGGCAACTCAATGGAACATTCTCCCATAATGAGACCCCAATTGGATACTTCTGGGATCTAGGGGACAACGTTTCTTCTGGGCTGAAAAATCCGGTCCACCCCTACCTAAACCCGGGAGAGTACACCATCGTATTGACGGTGATGGACCAAGGTGGATATTTCTCTGAAAGTCAATCGTGGGATGTCGTCGTTCAGGATACGTCTGACCCAATACCAGAAATTTCGGTAGATGGGGTAGTGGTGACCGACGAATTGGTGCTATTGACAAATCAACAGGTCGAGTTCTCGGCCAGAGGCACTACTGACAACCTGCCGATCGAGGAATTGGAGTTCAGCTGGGACTGGGGCGACGGCGAGAGCGTTTCGGGAGTTGGGTTGGCAGAGTCTAGTCACTCATGGGTGGATGGGAGTGCGGATGGGATTGTCTACACATTGACACTGACAGTTAGCGATGGGTTGCACGAAGTTGAGCATACGGTTTTCATCAGGATACTAAACAGACTCCCGAAACTAGTATTCGATGAACCACTTGAGACTTTCACTCTTACGCCAATAGAAATGCCCGAGATATTCACTGATAGCGATGGCATGATCGTTGAGTACAACTGGCAATTTGAAGGCGGTGTGAATCTAGATGGAGGGGGGATGACCCTGACTTCCGATTTCTCTTCAACTGAGTCAAGCCTCAGCAATCCTGTAGTTGGTTGGAGGGAGCCCGGTCCGAAGACTGTGACCCTGGAAGTAACCGATGACGACGGTAATTCTTCCTTTACCACTTTGGTGGTAAACGTACTCAACCAACGCCCTGTTGCTGTTTTTTCAAGACCCTCAGATGGGACAGTGGATACAACTTACACGTTTTCCAGCCTTTCATTCGATCCCGATGGTGATACATCCCTACTCTCGACATCATGGAACATCTCAGATTTGGACTCGCCAATAACAAATTCTAGTTCAGTGAGTCACACATTCCTCAGGCCCGGACTTTACACGGTAAGTCTGACCGTAGTGGACGAGAGGGGGATGTCATCAGCAACCAAGTCATACACAATCAGGATTCAGAATCCTGCGCCGGTTCCGGAACTCACATACTCGTGCCCGAGTGCAAACGGAAGTTTGCTTGACAGGGAGCCGACTGATTCCGATGCGGTAATCTGGCAGATACCCCAGACTAATGACGGCGGGGCCTTCGTTGCACCTGGCACACTGATTAGATTCGATGGATCATCTAGTTACGACTCTGACCCTCTTTTCGTAGGGAGAACTTCCACGGATCCCAGTGACCCAGAATGGAATGGGATAACTCACTGGATTTGGGACTTCGGCGATGCCACGCCAGTAGTAGAAGGGCCGGTAGTATGGCACAGCTACGAAATTCCTGGTACCTACATAGTGACACTAACTGTTGTCGATGGGTTTGAGGGAGGGGAGACGAATTCGACCTCAATCCTTGTTCACGTCTCCAGAGCGCCCTTAATTGGCGACATGGAGCCCATAGGTTCTGACTACGTTAATGTCGGAGATGCCGTTGTTCTGAATTTCTCCGTATCTGATGCGGACCTAGATGATGGGATCTCGGCATGGATGGATACCGACTCCACTGTAGATAGTGACGAGGATGGAAATCCTACGAACGACATGGACAGTGACCTGACGGGGGACCTGGTCGTTAGATGGGACCTGAATGTAGCTCTGGACTTTGATGGAGACGGGGATCCTCGAAATGACTGGGGATGGAATTCACAGTCATGGGGCAGCACGGGAGAGGTGCGCATACTCATGCAGGTTTGCGATGGGGTCGGCGTTTGCTCGGAGAAGGAGTTCGTAGTTATCGTTCTCGCTGAGGAAGAGGAGTTCACCCCAAGATCCCTGTCCGACCTAACTTGGTCGGATTTGGTACCCAACAAGGAAAGCGCCGGACTTCTGGCCCTAGTTGGCATGGTCCTAGTACTTGGATGGGTAATTATGCGACAGAAGGACGAAGAGGAGATTGATGCTGAAGAGATGATGGAGACCTACGAGGTCGAGGAAGTCGAAAGCGATGGAGGTTTGCCGGGCATGGATCAGCATAAACCGCCGCCGCAACCCAAATATCTGACTGTGGATGAGCGTAGGGACGGGGAATCCGGGTATGTACGACCGATCAGGACAAGGAGGAGGTAGATTGAGAGGGAGATCTCCCGAGTCCTCAACCTACCTTGTCAGCATCTGCATGGTTTCTCCGTCCATTCTACTGATGGCAATCATTCTCTCGACTCCTTCAGTCGCTGCTGCAGGATCATGCGATGTCCCTGCGAGCAACCCTCCCGATGTTGACCTACTCATCGAAGAGCACGGCGTAGAGAATTTCTGGGAGTTCAACAGAGGGAGCGATTTGCTTTCCCTCGACATGGATGTTTTCTGGGAGTCTACAATCGATAACGACAGTGCATCGGCCCTGAAAATGGAGCTTGTTCCTGGTTACATGTACACGTTCTGCATCAAGATGGCTCCCAACTCAGACGATGTCCCACTAGAGCCAATCGGGGATGTTTACCTTATGCGAGGAGGGGACTGGGACAGATACACGATTGATTACGAGATGAGGGGCGATGAGGATTTCTTCGATGTTGATTTCTTACCTGTCGAGTGGAGAGATACCGTTGATTGGCTACCATATCGCGATGTCCATGCATATGAGAGGATTTCTGAGGGGGAGTTCTCCGTTGCCATAGACTCAGATGGGTCAATTTGGAATTCACTATCCGATGCCCTAGGAGGGAGTGATCAGGAGTACTTTCTAGTGATAGATGGGTGGGATAACAGGAGGCATGCCGACAGCGGTGCCGCAGGCGGCGCAATAGACGTCGAAGTACTGATTGACGTTGAGGAGAGGATGAATATACCCAAGTTCACAGCTACACTTCTGGTCGGATCCTTGCCCCTAGCATGTCTCATTGTCCCCTTCATTTTGCATTCTAGATACATGGAACACGGCAAGGAGGAGGAACATGATGAGGGTGCTGAAATGCCATATCTCGACAGTGAAGCGGATGGTGGACAGACCTAGTCCAAATAGCCAAGAAGCTCCCATGCCGTAGATAGGTCAGACCTGTTTATCTTGCCCTTGTATGCAAGATGCCAACCAACCTGCATCGTGGAGTAAACCATGTATTGGCGTAGCAAAGGGGCGTGTATCCTGGGCCAGTCGCCCCCAGAGCCCATGCCCATAATCGAGCTATTTATTTCCGATTCCCTGAGCTCCCAAGCCGCTTCGAACAGCCTTAGCGAACCCTCCGAGCCACCTGTGGCATAGCATACCTTAACCATGTCACCTAGGCTCGACATCTCCTCGATTTCAGTCACAATCTCTGAGGCAGGAGGGGGTTTCTCTGACGAATGCTGAGAACAAATCACCTTCGTATTACCTGATGCTAGCTCGACTAGTTCATTTCTGGCATTTTCGTCAATCTCGAATTCCAAGTCGACCCAACTGGGACCGCTCTTTATCCCCTCCCTCAAGACTTCGAGCCTCTCTCCCTCAGTCCCTGGGAAATAGCCCCCTTGTGCCTCAGACCTGCAGGTGAGGATTACTGGGAGCTCCAATCCCTGCTTGAATGAATCCAAGACGGTCGCGAGATCGACAGAGTCCAACGGCTGGGGCACATATTCCGGATCTGGCCTTTGGTTTCGGCGTGGTTTTGTATCCTCGGCATCCTCCTCAGAAGGTTCTGGAAACACCTCGTTAACCCAAAGCCTGTCCAACCGAACCTCCACTACGTCGGCCCCAGAGGCCGTGGCCATTGCAGCGTCTTTGAGCATCTCGTCCACTGTGCATCCGCTCAAGACTACGCACACGAGCGGCAGTTCCATCCAACTGCTCGACCCTAGGATTCTGTTTAATCGTGTCGAGTGATTTAGATTACTTGATATTGCAGAATCAACTTTCAGAGGCTGAAATTAGCGTTTTTTCTCGGAACCATTAGCAGGGTTGAATAACCACCCGCCCTCAGGGATATACATGACGATTGAGGGTTCCCCTTGGGAACCCTCAAAGAATTGGAAGTGAGAATGTGGCTGATGACTACGACGCAAGCAGTATCCAAGTCCTAGAAGGGCTGGAGGCCGTCAGAAAGAGGCCGGGAATGTATCTCGGGGACCCTCATGACGGCTCTGCCCTACACCACTGCATTTGGGAGGTCGTAGACAATGCAGTTGACGAGCATCTTGCTGGTCACAATCCCACAGTCGAAGTTGACTTGAATCCTGATGGTTCAGTGACTGTTACAGATCATGGCAGGGGGATTCCGGTCAGTAAGCATGAGGAGGGGGTTAGCGCTGCTGAGGTAATCATGACTAAGCTACACGCCGGAGGGAAGTTCGATAATGAAGCATACAAGGTTGCTGGCGGACTTCATGGAGTAGGTGTGAGTGCTGTAAACGCAGTTTCAGAGTCACTGACAATGACAATCCACAGGGATGGCAAGGAATGGCAACAGACCTACAAAAAAGGAGTTCCACAGGCCAAACTAAAGTCCATAGGGAATTCAGAAATTACTGGAACGATTATTTCCTTTAAACCGGATTTGGATGAAGTTTTCAGCGACATAACTGAATTCGACTTCGAGCAAATAAACACGAGGCTCAGGAGAACTGCATTCCTGAATGCTGGACTACAGATTATTGCCAGGGATCTACGAGGCGATGCGGATGTTGAGATCGAGCACAAGTATGACGGAGGACTCAGGGAATACGTAGAATCCATGAACAAAAACAAAGAAGTGGTTCATGATGATGTCCTGCATGTCCTAGGTAGCAAAGAGGGGGACAAGGGGGAAGTTCACGTAGAGGTTGCCTTGCAATGGACCGATGCTTACTCTGAGTCCATCCACTGCTTCACTAACATAATTCACAATGCTGATGGCGGTACCCACCTCTCTGGACTGAAGAGTTCACTTACGCGGACCGTGAATGGTTATGCTCAATCAAAGAATCTGTTGAAGAACGTGAAAGGACTGTCGGGCGATGACGTCAGGGAGGGGCTTTCTGCAGTAATATCAATCAAACATCCGGACCCGTCATTCAACGCGCAAACAAAGGCAAAATTGGTCACTAGTGAAGTAGCTGGCATCGTTGAGCAGATTGTAAATGATAAACTGGGAGAGTTCTTTGAGGAGAATCCTTCCGTGGCAAAACAGATCGTCGAAAAGGCTCTCCTAGCGAGCAGGGCGAGAGAGGCCGCTAGGAAGGCTCGTGATCTGACTAGAAGAAAGGGAGTACTGGAAGGCGGCGGACTGCCCGGACAGCTTGCAGACTGTCAGTCGAGGGATCCGGATGAATGCGAGATATACATAGTCGAAGGGGAAAGCGCGGGCGGATCAGCGAAGAATGCCCGGGACAGGAGGACGCAGGCAATACTCCCGCTGAGAGGTAAGATCCTGAACGTCGAGAGACAGCAGAGGAATCTTACCAAGGTATTCTCGAACGAGCAGATTCAACGTATGATTAGAGCGCTAGGCGCAGGGGTCGGCAATGAGGAAGAGGCAGAGGGGGCCTTTGATCCCGAGAAGCTGAGGTATGGAAAAATAATTATCATGACAGACGCAGATGTCGATGGGGCTCACATCAGGACTCTCATACTCACATTCATGTGGAGATTCATGAAGC
>CAYFGD010000028.1:0-12841 GCA_964342715.1 uncultured Candidatus Poseidoniales archaeon
TGCAAATATCGAAATTTGGTTGGAAATGTGGGCTAAGCGATAGTGTCTGAATCGGCTAGAGGGCCGAAGCTCAGAATCACATACACCGCTTGGACTATCATCAGCATACCCACCAAGGATAGGACCAAGCCAGTGGGCCTAGGGAGATAATTATGCAAGTGGTTTCCAGACAGCCAAGCGAGAGCCATGACGAGCCCTCCTGCCAGCAGTTCCTTTCTCGCAGAGCCCTGAGGATCTTCCCACATGTCGGTCCAAGGCACGAGTCCCCTTTTCTGGAATTTGAGACGGAACCAAGAAATGTATAGCAGCACCATTCCAATAATGCCTACAACCCCCAACGTGAAAGAGGGAGAATCCCATGGTCCACCGATTGAAAATTTGAACAGGACGGTATTGGAGAGCAGTAGAAATCCAATCAGACCTGGAGTTCTCCAGTCAGGGGGTTTGCCGTCCACCATAGTTGATCGAAGGGGGCATGGGGCTTCAAATCGACTAAGAAGAATAGTTCTTCTTCGGAATCTGTTTCGAGGGTACATGAAGCAAGGCCTGATCTGGGAGGATTCTGTTGATGGTCCTCATTTGGATTTGAGATACGATGTCCTCAGAGAGAGGCTTCCGCGTGGCTCTGAGCATTATCCGGGCATAGACGAAGATCCGCGTACTAAGTTCCTATGCGCCTACGAGGATGGTGTACTGGTGGGCTGCTCGACGTTGCAGGTGGACAGCAGGAACGGATGTGACTACAGAATAAGAGGCATGGCAGTTGCTCCCGAATTTCGTAATCAAGGAATAGGGAGCGGGATTGTGAGAGAACTACAGAACTTTGCAAGGGAAAATGGCTCTGGGATATGGTGTAATGCTAGGATCAAGGCCGTGACGATGTACGAAAGGTGCGGGTTCAGGGTCGTTTCGGAAGTTTTCGATATAGAGGGAATTGGCCTCCACTATGACATGGAATGGAAGGATGATTGATTGGAGCACGGGCCGGGATTTGCACCCGGGTCCACGGATCTGCAGTCCGTTGCATAGCTGCTCTGCCACCCGTGCAGCGGTCCTGCGACCCGCAACCCTCTCTTGAAGGCTATCCGGGAGCCTGCATACCTTGATGGTCGTCCTGCCACTCGTGGGGTGCATGCCGGAGATATCCTCGAGGTTCGAGGGTCTCGGGGTTGGTTTTGCCCCATACCTGCAGCCTCCCGGTCCTGAGGTCGTCCGATGGACCGTGGGGGAGCCGGGATTTTCTACCCCCGAAGAAATACTCAATGCTGCGATCAAGGAGCTACGGAATGGGAATACGAAGTACACAAGAGGCGCTGGATCGATGGGACTATGCCAAGCAGTGGCCGACTATGTATCTCAACATCACGACATAGAGGTATCAGCAGAGGATGTTGTGGTGACCCCCGGAGCCAAGCAAGCTATGCTGTATTCCTTCCTGATTACAACTATGCCAGGGGACGAGGCGATACTCCTGGCACCATCATGGGCCTCGTACGAGCCGATGCTGGAGTTCATTGGCGCGGTTCCCGTTCATGTGCCTGTGAGAAAGGACAATTTCCATCCCGATCTGCAAGCCATTCGTGACTCCATTACAGAGAGGACTCGGGTGATTATTCTCAACTCCCCCTGCAACCCAACAGGGGCGGTTTTCACACCAGAAGAGATCCAAGGAATTCTGGATATCGCAACAGAGCATGACCTCTGGATTGTGTCCGATGAGATATACTCGAGAATGGTGTGGGTGGACTGGCCTCACGTATCGCCTGCGGCACTACCTGGCGGGATGGAGAGGACGATCGTGGTTAATGGGTGGTCGAAATCGTGGGCGATGACGGGTATGAGGCTCGGATTCCTAACCGGCCCACCCAGTGCTGTCAAGGCCGCGATGAAAAGCCAGGCAAACTCGGCTTCCCATGTTCCGACCTTCATGATGGAGGCCGCGAGAGTTGCGCTTTCATGTGATGATGCTGTAAATGAGTTCAATCACGAATATAGGAAGAGGCGCGATATGATGAGAGAAGGTCTATCTGAACTGCCTGGGATCAGGGTGGTCGAGCCTGAAGGGGCGTTCTACATATTCGCGGACATCACAGGTACTGGGATGACCGACACCGAATTTGCCGATGGTGCACTGGAAGCCGGTGTTCAGCTCATTCCAGCCTCCTTGGTCACTGGTGGGGAGGGTTTCATCAGGGTATCTTACGCAACCGACGAAGATGCCATAGCGGAGGGGCTCAAGAGGCTGAGAAATTGGCTATTAGATGAGTGAGTTTGAAATTGCGACATGTTCCCAGTCTATACATGAGCGGCGAAGAGGCGAGGGGGTGTCACGTCCTCCTCGACTATGTCGGATACTCTTCTCCCGTTCCAGATGACGGGGAGTGGATGCTGGCTGTCATGAGGGAGGCAGTGCAGGCTTCCGGAATTAGAGAGGTGCACGCGCATGTCGTATCCTTCGACGGTATTGAGAGCCCCCCTGGTTTTGCTGCAGTTGTACTAATTGACGAGAGTCACGTTACGGCTCACTGCTACTCTGATTCCGGCCTCCTTGCGATAGATGTGTTTACTTGTGGGAATGATTCACCGGAGGAGGTTGCAGACTACATCAATAGCTCCCTTGAGGCGGAAGCGAAGGGAATTCGTCTAGTGAGGAGGGAATGCGTCCCTCGATTCGTTTCGGGTGATTGAATGGGCATCAGAGAATTCATCGAGGAGCACTACCTGCACTTCAATGCAGGTGAGTTGGCAAGGTGTTCATCTTCCCTCAGGAGTTTCCTTGAGAGAGGAGGGAGGCTCATGGTGACCCTTGCGGGGGCAATGTCGACCGCAGAAATAGGAAGGAGTTTGGCACCGGCCATTAGATCGCAGAAGGTGCATGCAATTTGCTGCACTGGAGCTAATCTGGAGGAAGAGTTGTTTGGGTTGGTATCTAGGTCTAGTTACGAGGACGTTAGCAATTGGAGAGACCTGACCGCACGGGATGATGCTGATCTGAGAGACAGAGGAATGAACAGAATAACCGATGTGGCTATTCCAGAGGATTCATTCAGAGATATCGAAGCGTCGTTGATGGCACTTTGGGAAGATGCCGAGGCTGCTGGTGACAGTAGATTCCCCCACGAGTATCTGTATGACCTGTTGCTTCACGGGGGTTTGGAATTCGATTCAGACCCGGAGAACTCGTGGCTCATGGCTGCGGCTGATGCCAACCTGCCCATCTTCACACCGGGGTGGGAGGACTCGACTCTGGGGAGCATATTGGCTGCGAGGGTTCTCGATCGATCTCTGAGGGACGCTTCGATAGTGAGGAGCGGGCTGGAGGCGATGCAGTCTCTGGCGGACTGGTACAGAGAGGACGACTCGCCAACGGGAATCTTGCAGGTCGGAGGAGGGATATCTGGAGATTTCGCAATCTCGGTAGTCCCCATGCTTAGGCAGGACGTTGGGATGGACGTTCCCCTTTGGTCTTGGTTTGGGCAAATCTCTGAGTCACGTGCTTCCTATGGGGGGTATTCAGGCGCGCCCCCAAATGAGAAAATTAGTTGGGAGAAAATAGACGTTGGAACACCGAGATTTGTGATCGAGTCAGATGCTACTATCGTCCTCCCCCTTCTCCTGGCTAGTCTAAACTAAACACTCTAGAATTCTGCATAATCGTTGCATTTCTCGCTTATTCTCAGAAGTTGGTTGTACTTGGAAGTACGGTCTGAACGAGCAGGTGCGCCCGTTTTTATCTGTCCTGCATTTGTTCCGACCGCAATATCAGAGATTATCGAGTCAGCTGTTTCTCCCGATCGATGGCTGATTATTGTCCCAAATCCTGCCTCCTTGGCCATTTGTATGACTTGGAGTGTTTCCGTGACGGTTCCTATCTGATTGAGTTTTATGAGAATGGCATTGGATGCCCCGCTCTCGATTCCCTTGGAGAATCTATCGGGGTTGGTCACGTAAAGGTCGTCACCAACAATTTGGACTCTGTGCCCTTCTCTAGATGTGAACTCTATCCAAGAATCCCAGTCGTCTTCACCGAACGGGTCTTCGATGGAAACAATGGGATATTGATCTAACCAACTCGAATATAGGTAGCCTAGTTCTGAACCCGATAGCACCCCTCCGTCTATGTGGTATCCATCATCATGGAGGAACTCCTGTGAGGCGACGTCAAGAGCTATGGAAACATCCTCTCCAGGGTTATATCCGGCGGCAGAAATTGCATTGACCACATAACGGAGGCCCTCTTCGTTTCGAGGGAGGTCTGGGGCGAATCCGCCCTCGTCACCGACGCCTCCAAGTAATCCTGCTTCCTTTAGTACGGTTCTGAGTGAGTGGTATATCTCGACACCGGCTCGAAGAGCCTCGGGGAATGAGTCGAATCCATGTGGAACTATCATGAATTCCTGAACATCGACGTTTGAATTGGCGTGTGCTCCACCATTCAGGATGTTCATCAGTGGGACAGGGAGGGTCGGATTTCCGAGAGATATGTGTTTCCAAACCTCCTGGGATCCAGTGGCTGCGCGGAGGCAAGCCATTGATGCACCAAGGATTGCGTTTGCACCCATTGCAGATTTGTTCGCTGTTCCATCGGCCAGTTTCATGGCTTCATCTATTGCCTTCTGATCTGTCACATCCATTCCAATAATCGCATCGGCAATTGGGCCATTCACATTGGCAAGTGCTCGCCCTACCCCTTTGCCTGACCACTCAGACCCTCCATCGCGTAATTCTACAGCCTCATGGCGACCGGTGCTGGCTCCCGATGGGACTGCTGCGCGGCCAGTGGTGCCATCCTCTGTTTGACAATCGACCTCAACTGTTGGATTGCCTCGGGAGTCGAGGACCATTCGCCCATGTATGCGCGTAATGCGTGTTCCCATTGATTGTCCGACCATACGGCCCGTTCTCAAGATTGCGTAGGATGTGGCTACTGATTTAGCCAACTGAGCCAGCGAGAGACCTTGGTTTGAACGTCGGGAACCTCCATCTCAGAACGGCAGTTTGCCTCCCAGCAAAGTTGCTCTCCAGTTGGTGAAATAGAAAACAGCTCTGCACGGAATAGGACCCCATCATGCTCGGAGCAATCACACCTGTTGTCGTCGACGAAGCAGTGTAGAAGGTGCTTCGGATAGTGGTGCATTCTCCCCGACTCAGGACAGCACAGCATGAGGCTTCGATCGAAGAAAACTAAGGATTGTCCGGTCTCGCCATCGACCTCGTGCCCGACTATTCTAGTGCTTGTCAACAGGGTGGCTACATCGACGTTATACCATGCTGCATAGGAGGCCGGGAGATCGAGTTCGGATACCTCGTCGAGGTACTCTTGCTTGCGGAGTAGGTGCATTGGCTCCTCGGCCACCATGTTGCCCCAAGTGAGGGCGTCCCATTTGAACGCAACTTTTTCTTACTTCGCAAATACTGGTCGAATATTGGTAAATATTAGGATTTGAAAAACGATATTGTGTAGAATAGATACAAATAATATCCTTTTTCCGGAAGAAAACTGTATGGAAGCTGATTCACTTGATAGAGCAATAATGGGAGTGCTTAGAGAGTCTTCGAGAGCTTCATTCGTCGAAATCGCGTCGCGCGTAGGAGTCACTGAGAGAACCGTGCGGACGCGTGTGCGCCGACTGGAGGAAGAGGGCATAATTCGGGGTTACACAATCAGAGAGGCTGGCATAGGCCTCACCGCTCTGATCAGACTGAAGGTTGGCCCAGGGACCGAGATAGGGACGCTCGCGGGCGAGTTCTCAACTTGGAGGGGAGTAGAGTGTGTCTACGAGATAAGTGGGGATGCTGACCTAATCGCAATAGTGCATGTAGATGATACTGTGGGCCTTCGAGAAATGCTTGATAGGATGTGGCTTGCTGCACCTGGGGAGATTAGTTCGACTCAGACAGAGCTGGTTCTTGAGCAGTACTGACTACGCCTTTCGCATCAAAATCCGACGGTAGGCCATAGAGCCAGTGACGAAGCCTTCGTAGACTGGTGTTCCCTTGACTCCAGCAAATGTCTCGAAGCTTCTCCTAGCAGACTTTGGTACGTTATCCTCAATTGCTTTCATCTTCTGCTCATTTACCTCATCGAGAGCTTTGATTACCTCTTGTACTACATTTGACGATTCAACTATCTCAAAGCCTTTTGACTGAAATAGAGCGGGTAACGATGCCATCGTCTCGGAGTCACGCAAATCGGTCCAACAGAATAACCCCCCTGGCCTGAGAATACGGTTGGCTTGTTCGATGAAGGCCGCCATATCACCATAGCAATGTGACGATTCGACATTGTACACCACATCGAACGACTCGTCTTCGAAAGGCAAATCTTGTGCGTTGCCTTCGATGAACTCGAGATTGGTCTGGTTTGCGTACCATCGCTTGCAATGCCGCACTGCCTCGGGGGAGAAGTCGACGCCGACCAATCTAGCTGGAGAGTGTGTCTTGGCAATCCAGCTTGCCCCGCCGCCTCGGCCTGAGCCTACCTCGAGGACATCTCTTCCTTCCAGGTCGACTCCTCTGATGTTCATTGAGTAGAGTTGAATGAACGTCCTGTTTGGTTCATCCTCGGCATCTAGTTTCGGACCATCGCCGTCCTCGAAGCCGTAATTCATGAATCTGAACTCGGATTGATCATTCGCTTTGGCGAGTTTCTGGTACCACCATTTCCACATCCTATTCTGGACCTTGCTCGGTGCGAATCTCAGCAAGGTGACGAAGGATCTGGCGGGCAGGCCCATCTTCTTGGGGCTTGTCACGCGCATGTGACACCTACATCTTCCATTTCACCGAGCAGCCAATGCTTTCGGTTCGGGGGGCTCTTACTGACACGCCTGAGATAAGGTCGTCAATAGCGTCGGAGAGTTCACTTGTACTCGCATGCGAAGGGTCCCTGGGGGAGTCGTCCAACCTGCCTCTGTACTGGATGCTTAAGTCGGGGGAGAGAAGGTAGAACTCTGGCGTCCTCTCGGCCCCGTATGAAGTCGCTACCTCTTGAGAGTCGTCATGGAGGTAGGGGTAGGTCATCCCCCTCGATGCTCTCTTCACCATGTTGTCCCATGAGTCGGCCTCGTACATTACTGGATCATTCGAATTGATTCCAACAAACCCTATCCCATGGCTCCTAGCTTTCTCCGCTATACCCTCTATCCTTGGCTCAGAACCAACCACATATGGACAGTGGTTGCAGGTGAATGCCACGATAAGTCCGTTCTCACCCATGGCATCTTCGAGAGACATGGAGTCTGATCCGACTCCCGCGTTAGCATTGGGGAGATTGAATGTCGGGGCTTCTGAACCTGGCTCCATTGGTGGACTCATATTCGGCCGGGGGGGAGGGGGGTGGTTCAATCCTCCGGCCGGAGAGTCTGTCCCCGGGCCATGCCTTGGTCCTTGCATTCCTCGAGTCTCCTTCTGGCTATTCTGTGCTGTGGATCTATGTCGAGGACCTTTCTCCAAGATGAGGCTGCCATTTCAGAGTTGTCGCCCTCGTGGTGGATAGCGGCAATCATTAGTCTCGCATCGATGTGCTTGGAGTCGTGCTTGGCGGCGCTCTCGAAATCGGAGAGCGCTTCTGCACCCCTGCCAAAGTCGAGGTACAGTAGCCCTCTCTGGTACCAAGCGTCGGAATTTCTTGGGTCTATCTGAAGGGCCTTGTTCAATGGCCTCTCAGCCTGCTCGGCCTTTTCCATGGCATTGAGGCATGTACCCAAATGCACGAGTGCCATTACATGCTCTTCCCTTCTTTCGAGTATCCTTCGAAGCTCTGCCTCTGCTTCTTCCCAGTCGCCGATGTTCATCAGAACCTCTGCCCGTCTCTGCCGAGCCAGTAGGAAATCTGGAGATTTCGTTAGTATGTAGTTAGCGTCGTCCAAGGCCATCTCTAAGTCCTCCTTCAGCAAGGAGGCAGAACATCTGTTGAGTCGTGCCCTAGTATGGTCTGGTTCCATCTCGAGAACCTTGGAGAACAGCGCCTGTGATTCTGCCAGTCTCCCTTGCTTGGCGGCTATTAGCCCCCTGACGAATGGGACGGCTGAGTGGTTGTGAAGCAAGGTTGCGGCCTCGGCTATGTGCGTGTTGGCTTCGTCTAGCTTCCCGTTCTCGACACATAGGAGGGCTTCTTCGAGTGCGATCGAGGGGTGGTCTGGAATCAATCTCCTAGCCCTTACCAAAGCAACCTCTGCCTCATTGTATGATTCTTGGTAGCGAAGTGCCTTTGCCCTTCCTAGCCAGGCCAGCCCGCTTTCTCTGTCGTGCTCTATTGCTGCATCGAAAGAAACCAGTGCGTCCAGTATCATGATCTGATCATGTACTCCATGGGTGTCCCTGTGGTGTTCCGCGTCGTGGATATGGAGTCTTCCTTCCATTACATGCATGGAGGAGCTCTCCCAGCAGACCGGGGGCGCTTCTGCCAATACTTTTCTCGACCAATCCAATGCACCTGCCCTAAGCATTACGAGGCTGAGTCTTGACCTCGCTTCTGCATCTTCTGGTTTGGTTTCCAACCATTCCTCCAGAACGGCTCTTGAGGCGTCCAAGCGTCCTTCGTTCTCTAGTATCTCAGACTCTAGGATTACTGTGTATTCGCCCAGCGCGTGAGCGCTCCTTATGCTTTGCAAGGCTTCCTTTGATTTGCCCTCGCCCGCAGCTAGAATCTTGGCTTTTAGAAGCCAGGCTGCGCCGTTTTCTTCATTTGCTTTGGTGGCGAGATTTACTGCCTCAAGAGCTGCCCCCGCCTCTCCCATCATGAATAATTTCGCTGACTTCTCAACAAGTCTAGCTGAATCCGATGGGTCTAGTTCTCTTGGATCGGATGAAAGTCTGGCTTCGTGCGCCCTGACAGCGATTTCGGAGAGCTCTGCTGCTTCCTCCGTCTCGGCAACCTCCTCTCCAAGTGCCATAAGGCGTGTTTTATTCCTCCTCAGTCTGTCTGGATCTGTGCCTACGAGGAGGACTGACTGCTCTGCGAGAACTGCTATGTCGTCGGGATCTATTGCAAGCAGCCTCTCCAGCGTCCTATCCAAGGCGTCTAGCTCTCCCGATTCCCTCTGGACCAGAGAGAGCGCCCTTAGCGATGACGAGTCCTCTGGGTCGAGGGTGTTTGCCATGCTATACGAGTCAGCTGCCCTCTCTCCCCTCTCAATGGCATGGAACAATTCGCCCAGCAGCCGATGTTCGATGCCATTCAATTCAAGATCTTCGGCCTTCATCTCCGCCTCTGTGAGTATGGCATCAAGGCGCTCGACCAGTGGCAACAGGCCTGGCAGACTCTTGGCATCGGCCTCGTCTGCGTCCAAACCTGGGTGCTTCTCTAGGATGGCCTTGGCTGCATGGGTTGCTATGGCGCATGATTCACTGGAGCTGACGGCGACGCCTTGGTCGAAGAGCAAGTTTTCGGCGCTCTCCAGCTTTCGGTGGACCCCCAGGAGGTTATGCACCTGAGGGGTCTCTCCGAGGATTGTATCCACGCCTCTGGACAGTAGGTCAAGTCTTTGGGTTGTGACGGAGAGGTCGGCCTGAAGGTTTCCCATTCTGTTGATCATTTTATCTCGCTGCCGCAGAACGGACTGGTGCCTTATCCAGAGAGCTAGTATGGTCACTCCCAGCAAGGCGTAGAGAGCGAGGATGCCTGCGGTGGTCTGCTCCATCGGCCTCAGCGGACCTGTGGGACTTTTGATGCCTTCTGCTGGTGAGCATGGACAAAGGTGCGTTCTAGGCGGGACTACGTCCCGCCGTCCGTCTAGCTTTCTAGTTCAGAGATCTTCTACTGAATAGGCCTGTACGTTCCCCTTGCGGGTGACGCCCCCGACCGAGTTTCCAAGGACGTTCTCGATTCCTGCGCCGGACGCCAAATCGAATATCCTGTCATTCACCTTTCCAGCGAAAACAAGGCCCGTCGCGCCTTCTGTCTCAGCCATTGCTGTTGCCAGGCCTCTTGCACCGATTGGATCGGTTCCAGAGCCGTCCTCGAGGATGATGACGGCGTTGTTCTTCTTCAGGCCCTCTAGATGCGAGGCCCACTCCTTGACATGGTCGGGAGCCACCAAAGACTCGCTTCCCCTGCCGACAGACTTGTCATCTTCCTTGTTCAATTCCGATTGGATTCTAGTTACAGCCTTGCTCGCTGGCTCCTTCTGTTGTAGGTGCTTCGTGATGACCTTGCCCTCTAGGTGCTCGACCTCCCTGCTCTGGGGGGCTAGTGCTACGTGAGTCAGTGCCTTGCCCAACTGGCCGCTTATCTCCATGAGAAGCAGCTTTCCTCCGCGGTCGCCATCAATGAATGCTGTGACGCCCTTCTTGCCCTTTGAGAGATCTACAAGCTCTGGCTTTATTCCCGACCCCATCGTAGCAATAGCGTTCTTTATTCCGAACTTGAGGAGATTGCGAACGTCGTTCCTCCCCTCTACTATGATGATTGCATCCGATTCTTCTACCATTGGTCCTGCGGTCATTCCATGGAAATCTGTTTCCGTGTCGAGAGTGAGAACTGCCCTGACCTCGTCTAGGATGTTCTTTGATTCGTCGACTCCTGAGTTGACCATGTTCATCAGCAACTGCTTGCCTCTCTCGATCACGTGGTCCCTCTTCGCCGATTGCTGGTTCTCTATCAGTTTGACCTTGATTACGGCCTTGCATGGCCCTATCCTGTCTATGGTCTCCAAGGCCGCACCGATTACGGCAGTGCTGACTTGATCCAAAGACGATGATACGAGGATCTCCCCCTGGACCTTGCCCTTGTTCTGGTGAAGAACCACATCGACATGGCCTATTCGGCCTGTTCTCTGTAGTTTCCTGAGTTGAAGTGCCTCTCCGAGCAGACCCTCTGTCTGCCCGAAAATAGCACCTACAACGTCCTTCCGCTGGACATTACCGTCCGTGCGGATAGTCGCGTGTATGACGTACTTTCCTTCTTTTGACATATTTTCATTTCTCCTTTCGCTGTCGGCCCCACTTTCGGGGCCTCGTTCCAAAACCCGCAAAAAACGCGGTGGTGATGGGTGCGGTGCACCCTCGAGTGGGCCTAAGCTTGAATCGCCGAGACACGTCCCCTTCATGAACGCTCCTGATGGAATTATGCGTCTCGGAACGGTTCTAATGGGCGACAATAATGGCGAAACCGGCGTTTTTTCTGGGTAGGAGTAATTTGGTTAGTTCGCCGCGGCGGGTTCGTGTCCAGTCGCCTCCTTCCCTCGGAAGACCCGGTTTCAGAGAGCGTCCTTGAGTGGACGATAAGGAGGAACTCGAGGGACATACGGCAACTCATGCGATGGCTGGAGGAATCCGAAGGGAGGAAGGAGCGTCTGATTTTCATGAACAGGGCATTGGATTTGATGGATGAGATACAGCATGCGCTCGTCCGACTAGACGAGCTTAGGTGATACGGATGCGTTCCCTTATCCTCGCAGGTGGCAGGTCTTCTCGGATGGGGGTGGACAAGGCCCTGCTGGAAGTCGAAGGGGACGTGTGCATTAACAGGGTCGCTGTCGCCCTGGCAGAGGCCGGCCTGGAGCCAATCAGGGTAGCAGTAGCGAGTGCGGAGGACATCGAGAAGTACGGTGAACGAATAGACCCTGCATTGCAGGTGGAGTGGGTAGTAGATTCGGCCCCCCGTTCGGGGCCCATTGAGGCTATTCTTGAGGCCCTAGAGGACCCTTTGTGCGAGAATACCCTTCAGCTGGCACCGGTTGACGTTCCATGGTTGGAGCCCGGCCTACTCCAAGACCTGGAGAATGGCATAGGGGAGGAGCCCATTGCAATCCCTTTCTCGGAGGGTCGGTGGCACCCCCTACTGGCACTAGTTAGGCCAGAGGTCGCTGGCCTGATTGGCTCTGATCGAAGGCCCCTCCACGTTCAGATGACTGAGTTCCGCCATTCGGTAGTCGAGGCCTCCCCTCTGGTGGTGAGGAACGTGAACAGTCCCTCTGACCTAGAATGAGTACCCGCCAGTGGATAGTCGGTCCAAGGCCAGCGGGTACAGCTTATGCTCGACCGCCTTTATCCTGTCCTGAAGGTCGGCTTCGGTATCTCCCCTGAGAACCGGCACCTCTCTCTGCTCGAGGATCCTCCCTGAGTCAACCCCCTCGTCTACGAGGTGTACGGTGCACCCGGAAACCGTCGCCCCTGCAGCGAGTGCGTCACGGTGGGCGTGGGCCCCGGGAAATTCGGGGAGGAGCGATGGGTGGATGTTGACAAGCCGTCCCTTCCACAGGGACACGAAGTCCGGGGTCAGTATCCTCATGTAGCCGCTCAGGACCACTAGTTCGATGTCCTCCCTCTCCAATTCCTCATGAATGAGTTTCTCATGCTCCCTCCTGCTTGATGGGCCCTCGGGGATCGGTATTCCGATGGTTTTGACGCCCGCTGCAAGGCCGTGTTCCAGGCCTCTCGCCTCGGAGGAGTCGGATAAGACCAGTACGGTTCTGTGCGAGCACGGGTTCGAAGACTGGTATGCGAGGAGGGCGGCGAGACCGGATCCCCCTCCCGAGACCAGCACCGCCGCCCTGAGGGGTTCGTCGGGAGTGCCCACCCTGGGCATGACATAGCCTCCCCCCATGTCACGCGGAGCATGGGCTAGGGCTTCATGGTTGGGAGGGGTAGCCTCTCTCAAAGGATATTAATTCGCTGTGATTCCGAAGGCCATGGGAGAGCGGCTTCGGAGCATAGACGAAGTCGTGGAGAAGTACTCAGTTTCGAGCAGTCCCACGAAAAGTCGTTTCTACAGCATTCTCGGAGGGGTGTTCATAGTGTTCGCCATCATCGGCATATGGCTGCCGGGCTGGCCTACCGTGTCATGGGCGGTCCCGGCTGCCTACTTCTTCTCAATATCCAGCGAGAGGCTGTTCAG
>CAYFGD010000029.1:0-12423 GCA_964342715.1 uncultured Candidatus Poseidoniales archaeon
CCCCTATCAACGGTACGGCCGGCCTAAGGCGGGGTCAATCTCCAGAAACCTGCCTTTGTTACTCCTTTGGAGCTACGATGGTGGTCGAATGAAGCAGGAATTGCGAAGTCCGCCTCGCCATACTTCTCGACGCCCCATCCCGCATTCTCAAATCTAGGTCGTATGTGCCTCGCATCGGAGCTGTGCATGATGTGAGATACGACCCCAATTGATTCTATGAGGTCGAAAAACGGTGCATCGGCTTTCTCCTTCTGCCTACCCCAAGGGGGATTAGAAATAACCAGATCAATGTGACCTAGATCCGCATCCAAGATAGGGTGCCCCGGCATGCCCCAGTATAGTGAAGAGACATCAACTTGCAATATTTGGCATGACTTGTCCTCGCCTTCGAAATGCATGAGGTAGTTTGTTCTAGAAACTTCACAGCAATAACTGTCACAATCGACCATTATCGCCCTATTTGCACCTAGATGAAGTGCCCCAATCCCGAGAATACCATTCCCGCAACCCAGATCCAGTACGGAAGACCCCTCCAATAAATCGCCGAAGGCGGCAATATCGAACATCCATCTTGCGGCTAGTTCTCCGGAAGTGGGGTACTGCTCAAGGCTAACATCTGGATCTTTGTAGCCATACAACCCAGAGAGTTGCATGGACAAACGTCGCAGGCGCATGTACGGGGATGGGGGGGCAAGTGATGAACTACTGCCCCTCGCCAATTGACCCCAGATAGCTTGTCTGTGAATGCCTGATATCGTGAATCATCCCTTCTGCAAGTAACAATTCTGCCATCAAAACGCTGTATCCGGCAGCCCCTCTGATTGTATTGTCGGCAACGGTGGTGAAGCTCATTTTATTTCCGGAAACATGGATGTCTCCAACTGCGACGGCCATTGCTGCGCGGAGGTCGTCCCCCGGAGAACGAGTTTCCCCTCCCACCCACCTCGACTCCTCGACGTTATTGGGATCGGAAACGAAGTGAATTGGCTCTTGGCAGGCCGAGGGAAGGTCGAGTTCCTGAGCTCTGGAAGTATGTTTTGACCATATCTGAACAATCTCGTGGGCACTGACGTCTCTTTCCAAAATCACATCTACCTTGGCCAAGTGCCCGTGTTTCCTGTCAACTCTTTCGCAATATACATCGATATCGATTGCTATTTTTGTGGATCTTGCCGAATTAGTATTGCCGAGAATTCTAAGAAGTTCACTACTTACACTATCGGCCTCGCCTTCGATTTCCCTAGGCTGCAGGTTGCCAACATCCTTTCTAGAGAGCATTTCCCTCCCCCCTCCTGAGAGGGACTGCTCGGTCGATATCGAAATGCCACTTATCCCAATTTCTGCATTCAAAGGGGAGAGGGTAATTGCCAGCGGAACGACCATGCAATTACTACATGATATCAATCTCCCTTCTCCATACTGATTCTGGAAACTGAGAATTTGCAGGTGGCTGTGATTTGCTTCTGGTATGACTAGTGGCACATGTTCCTTCATCCTATGGATTATGGAGTGGCTAATTACAACCAGGCCAGCGCTCGCGAGCACTTCTTCCGCGATTTCTGCTGGTGCATCCGGGAGAGCTGAGAATACTACTCTTATGCCCTCTGAGATTAGGTCCTCAGCTAGGGAAACGGGGTCGCCGATTTCCCTAACCTTTATTTCAGGGAGGGGCGGTCTCTTCTCGTCCAACGACCAAGGCAAATCGGAGAGGTACTTTCCGGCTGTTTCGGGGGAGCCTATCACAGCCGCGGGATAGAGCCAATGGTGATTCACGATTCTCTGTAGGATCCTCTGAGCGACTAGGCCTCGAGAGCCTAGTATGGCACAACGGACACGGCCCATTCCGCCCATGTCCTTCGGAGAAGAAAGTAGTACGTAAGAATGACAGTTGCTTGAAAATGAATAGTTCAAGTACCCCCAGTAGTAAATGGCCTCTGTGAACGGCCTACTAAGTGTGCTCTTTGTCGTCCTCGGACTCGTCATCGGCTGGCTCGTAGCCTCAGGTAAAGCGAGGGCCGATGTTGTCCGCGCCGAGGAGCGCCTCGCCGCTGTTGAGCAGGGGCGTGAAGTAATGGCCGCGCAAATGGAGAGCGTGGCGGCACAGGTCTCGCGACAGAACTCCGAGGACTTTCTCAAGCTGGCCGAAGAGCGTCTTGGCAAGGTAAATGCCGAGGCTGAGAAGGATCACGAGGCCCGACGCAAGGAGATAGAGGCACTCCTCGGGCCGATGAGCAAATCCATAGATGACTTAGAGAAATTCTCAAAGGATCTAGAAAAGGAGAGAGTAGGCGCGTATGAGGGAGTCAAGAGACAAATCGAGGCACTTGGTAATCGCGCTGACAGGCTCGGTACCGAGGCCTCGAATCTCTCCACTGCCCTTCGCAAGAGCTCGAATGTCCGAGGTGATTGGGGGGAGGTCGCACTCCGCAACCTGCTTGAGATGGCGGGAATGACCAAGCACACAGACTTCCTTGAACAAAGGGGTGCGGAAGGACTCATACCGGACGTGGTCATCCGATTGCCTGGCGATGGCGCGATCCCCATCGACGCCAAGACCAGTGGAAAGCACTACCTCGAAGCACTAGAGCTTGAGGATGGTAAGGCCCGAGAAGACAAGTTGGTGGACCACGCCAAGGCCATGCGCGAGCGGGTTACGGACCTTTCCCGAAAGGACTACCTTTCCAAGGTCAGCGGACGTGCTGAATTCGTCGTCATGTTCGTACCCTCTGAGGCACTGATATCAGTAGCCTTTGAGGTCGATCCCGCCTTGCACGCCGATGCGATGGATCGTGGCGTAGTCATCACCTCACCCGCTTCCATGATTGCACTTCTGCGTACCGCTGCACTCTATTGGCAACAGGTTCGCTTCGCCGAGGAGGCCAGGGACGTAGTTGAGATTTCACGAGAGTTCTACAAGCGCATGGCCGTCTGGTCGGGACATTTCGCCGAGGTCGGCAAGCGATTAGACAAGGCGACCGAGTTCTACAACAAGGCCGTTGGTTCGTGGGAGAGAAATGTGCTTCCGCAAGGCCGCCTACTAGAGGATCTCGACATTGCGACCAATCTGCCGAAAAATCTAGTCGAGCCAGAGACGGTCAGAGAAGCTCTTCGTGAGCCTACCATACTAGGGGCCGAAGAGGAGGAATGATGGCCTTGGCCCTCCTCGATGAGGCATGGTCAAATGGCGGACCGGTAGTTATCACCCTGTAGTTGACCTTCCGGATGAATACGAAGTAAGGGATTTCACCACTGGGGAATATACTCCATCTAATTTCGAATACGACATCGGTAGATACGACGAGTTGCGACCTGGGATGTACAATACGGAGCTCTTCTCCGATGAAAGGTCGCTCCACATTGGGATAGACATTGGTGCGCCTGTGGGGACTCCCTGCATGGCATTCGATGAGGGTGAGATATCTCACTTCGGGTACAATCCTGCTGACGGGGACTACGGATACGTAGTAATCACCAGGCACATTGTCGACGGGACTCATATTTGGGCACTTTACGGGCATCTGGACTCGGAGTCCATCAAGGGCAAGGAAGTCGGTCAGAAAATTAGCAGGGGAGAGGTGATTTGTTGGGTTGGGAACAGGCATGAGAACGGTGGATGGGACCCTCATCTGCACTTCCAATTGTCCCTTATCGAGCCAGAAACTCATGACATGCCAGGAGTTGTTAGGATAGAAGACAGGATGCAGGCATTGAGGGACTACCCCGACCCCCGACTTGTCCTAGGTCCCATCTATTGAATCTTGGAGAGGTGGGCCTTCAGGCCTACAATGGACTCCATCTGAGAAGGGTCGATGCCATTGATAAAAGCGAGAGCAATGGATATCCAGTCAGTCACATGGGACGCATAAAGCATCCTTTCTAGCAGGGACTCGCCCTCGCACTCTATCCTCCAAACCACTGGGCCAGAAACCTGTTCTATCATCCAGTCAATTCTAGAAATTGTCCTAGGGTTTATCCCCTCACAGGAAAGTACCACGAGAGCTTGAGATTCCGCGTTCGTCGACATCCATGCAATGATCTCGTTATGATTCATCTCCGGGACTTCAGTGGATCTGGCGAAGGTGTCGGAGTTCTCATTCAATTGGCAGACGAACCGATATGCTGCGGGACCTAGTTCTCCGGGGGAGATGATTCCTATCTCCCTTCCCGAGAGCGTGGATGCGAGGTTTGCAGCCATTCCATCTCCGCCTATCAAGTCCGAACTGGCTGATATTGTTCTGAGCCTCTCCATCATTGATTCTAGTTCTTCAGCAGGGGGTGCGGGAAGAAGCCCTAGTTTCCAACAGACTGCCAATTGAGTGCCGAAAATGTGGCCAAAGGCGGACCGTGGGGTCTGACCGCCTGGAACACTGATGCATACTGAGTCATCACTGTTCCCAAGAATCTCCGATAGTTGGCCTCCTGATGAGATACCGATCACAGTTCCCCCATTCTCAAGGGCTGTGACTGCCCCGTCGAGGGTCTCTTCTGTTTCACCTGAGTATGAAGTTGCTATGACTAGCCAATCCGGGCCCCACCAGCTTGGCAGTCCATAGTCCGACCATGTGACGAATGGGAGTCCGCCCTCCGAGTCGGCCAAGGAGCCGAGGAACCTTCCACCGGCCCCGGAGCCGCCCATTCCAATGCAGAGCACTCCACTCCAGTCATTGTCTTCGCCTATCTCAATTTGAGAGTTCACGGCGTTCTCGAAATCGTCAACGAAACTCCTAGTGAAGCCTGTCATATCCCCAGAGTCCAGTTTGTCGATGATCGACCGCATTTCTTCCGTATTCAACTAGATGCCCCCTTCCCGCCTACGGGAATTGCCAGCCACTCGTCTTCTATGAAACCAATGCGAATCTCTTCCGAGTTGCCGTCATCATCGTATGGAAGGGCCACCGTCACGACTCGGAAATCGACGGGATCCATGACTTCGGCTGCTGAGCTGTCCCTGTTGAGTATGCCGACGACGTGTTGTTCTGAGTGTGAGCAAGCTACTGAGCTTGATTCCATATCCCTCCAGGAAAAACCGGCCCTTTCGAACATCTTCATTTTCCTCAGAATCGGGCCCTCCTTCTGCCAACTCTCAACTAACCAATGGGAGCCTCGGAAATTCACTACGTCGCCTATTCCATAGGCTGGCTTCCTGTAGCTAAGTGTTAGTCTAGAAACCTCAATTCCATCATTGGCTCCGATGACAGTAGAGGTCTCTTTAACTGTCCCTCCGAACTTTCTTACTAGGTCCCTGGCCCATCTCCTAGCCATTGCCTTGGAGCCGAGTTTCAGGTCCCACCCTCCAGTAACTTTACCCTCTTCAGAAATGAAGAACATCGGGTCTGGCTCCATTGATGAGAGCATTTCATCCAATGTCGACCTTAACGACTCTAGCTCATCCTCTTCCAGCCTCCTTCCCGCTGACCTTAGTTGCATCACGGCCTCGAAGTATGACCCTGCCTTTCTCGTGCAAGTAGGGCAAACCGCATTGCTGGTCTGTAGGAGAACGGAATGAGTGTCGTCGAAGACGTGATTTTCTATCACTCCTTTAACGTCGACGTGAAGCCTTGATGTCCGCTCATCTATCCCTTCTACAGAGAAGCTCACATCGACCTGCTTGGAACGGTCCTCGACAAGCAGGTTCTCCCTTATCCTTAGGTCTGCTAGATCGTCGCCCTCGATCTCTGTCCACCTTCCCCTTATCTCAACGAAGCCGCACTTTGAACATCTGTCTTGTTGGATGCGCTCTGGCATTGTTGAAAGTGAAACTCTTGCCCTGAGGCAGCCCTCGCAGAGCCTGTCAGAAGTCAGTGGAGGAGGGGCCCCGCAAACAATACAGAAAGCCCCGCTTGACATGTAATCCCCGATTAGGCGCCCCGACTTACCGTTAGAAGGGTTCCCGATGCAAATGAGGATGGAAAATAGGCGAATATCGCTATTTTCCGTCCAACAATGAGTCGGACAATCTTGATTCTAGCTGAGTTAGTCTGTTCCTAATGTGGTTTACGTAATAGCCGATTAGGAATGAAAGAACGGCGTATGCTGCAAACAATTCCACTTGCCCTGTCAATTGGCCACCTCCTCGTCGATTTCACGCTTGCGCTGCTCGAGCTTTGACTCCATTCTCTGCACCAAGTCAGTCAAGATAGCCAGGCCCACGAACAGAACTAAGAAGGAAATGAAACCGAAAGCTAGGACGCTGAAAATCTGAGGGTCTAGCCCTGATTCTTCCGTATTTACTATGACGACACCGGGGTGCCTCTCTTGGTACCAAGTAGTAGCTATCGCCGTTATAGGGACCAGTGCAAATCCAAATAGACCTATGGCGGCAAGGGTGTCTCTCGTATCTTGGCCATCAGGCTGAGACCTCTTGGAAAGTACCAGAAAAAGGGCGACTGCGGTAAGTAGTGCGAACGTATTCAGGCGCAAATCCCCCCAGTCCCATGGAACGCCCCACTCCGCGGACCCCCAAATGGGTCCAGAGGTCACTACACCGAGGCCGAAAAGGAGACCGAGGTCTGATCCAGTTGAGACCCATCTCCAACCCCAATCAGTCCTGTTCCTGTACCAAGATATCGCGCCTACAAATAACATTGTGAAGGCCAGGAAAGAGGACCAAGCGAAGGGTACGTGCCAGTACAGAATTCGGTAGGCCTCTGGTGCGTTCCATGACTCAGGGTCGACCATAGGTGCCCAGTATAGCCCCAAAATAAGGGTGGCCATGGCACCGATTATGCCGACAAAAGTCAGTGCGAATCCGACTTCCCTCTGCGAAGGCATGGGGTGGCCAAACCTATCAAGGCCAAGAATGCTCTTCCCTAATATTCTGGCAAGAATACCGCCACTGCCCAAACCATGGCAGCCGTGAGGCTTGCAATGATGCAGGAGGAAAGCGGGCTACCGATTTCCAAATCGAAGGACATCCCCGATGTCATAACCACAGATAGTGCGTCCATTAGTTCGATGAACGGCCAGACCAGGACTACGAGTAGTAGGGATGCAGCAACCGCACTTGACCTTCTCAAGTCAGAGACCATCAGGTAGAGTGCTGATGCTGCGCATGATACGTCGATTAGGGCTATGGCTGGCAGCCATAGCCACCTCAGTACCTCATCAGAAGTTTCAGTTGGAACGGAGCCACTCAGTACAAACCAGGAAATGTAGGTCACAGGGAGTGGTAAAATTATCGATGCGGAGACTACCGAATTTGCTGGTCTTGCCATCGGACCGAGCATAGCGGCCCACCAACGTCCGCATCCATCTTCAGACAGCCTCCGGACAAGGGCTGGTGAAACAACGGCAGTGATGAAGGCCGGGGCGAGGACTAGTCCGGCGATCAAATCGTTCCCGACATGTGCCGAAAGAGATGACGACCGTGGGATGTCGATCGTCTCAACCAGTGAGTAAGAAAGTAGCAGAGCTACTATCGCGGGCGTGAGCCTACCGATTGTATCTATGGGATTTCTTTTTTCCATCCTGAAGGCCCACTTCGCGAGAGATAGTATCGGACTTGGTTCGACTACTGTGGATGGATTGGGGAGTTTAGCGGAGTCGTTGTTCCCCTCTCCCGGTCGTTCTGAAATAGAGCCTGATTCGATTGTTATCACCCTTGTAGATTTGGAAATAAATTCATGGTCATGGGTAGCCATGACTATTGCGTGGCCACGAGAGGAGAGTTCGCCTAACCAATTTGACAGAGTTATCCTTGCGACTGAGTCCAGACCCTCCGATGGTTCGTCCAAAAGGGCCACGGAGGGAGTCTCGTTTAGCGCCACGGGCGCTAGTCCGGAAAGAACGGAAAGTCTCCTCCTAAGCCCTCCCGAGAGCTGTGATACCCTGTCACCCCTACGGTGATCTAGGCCCCAATCAGACAACATTGTTGTTACTGATTCTTCGGATGCTCTGAGTCCAAAAATCTCGATTGAGGTAGTGAGCCTCTCCTGGACAGTTTCTTCTCCGCAGATTCCATCCGACTGCAGGGTTAGGCCCATCACAGGTGGCCTTGAACGCCTTCCCTCGGAGTCCCTTATGGTGGACCATCCGCCCGTAGGAGTCATCCACTCAACCTTGCCTTCTGTTAGTGGTAGAATTCCGGCACACGCCTCTATCAGGGTAGATTTTCCGGAGCCGTTTGCGCCCTCCAAAATCAGTATATCACCCGGAGAAACCTGTAATTCGACCCCGGCAAGGACCGTCCTTGAACCTCTGTGGACCTCTAGATTCGAAATCCGCAGCATTGGCTCCCCCCAGCACACGCGAGTGATAACGACTGTTTGAGTCGTTCCATGGACAGAAGCCCCTATTGGCGACGGTTGATTGGGTAGGCATGAGAATATGACAGGCTCATTGACGGCATTGGAATCGCAAGAGTTGCTTGTTTCCATATTTTTCGTCATTGTAGCCATTTCACCCTACGTTTCTGCGAAGAGGAATGGGACGAGTTTCGCTCTTGCGACAGTTCTGTCGCTTATGCTCGTATCTTTCCTACAATTCACAAACTCATTCATCTCAGGGGTCCCGATGCAATTTGACTGGCCGATAGGGGCCTTCGGGATTAGGCCTGCAATAATGGACGATCCGGGCGAGGCATACAGATTGCTTAGTTCGGCGTGGTTGCATGCCGACTGGATTCATGTCCTAAGTAACATCCTAGTAATTTCTCTAGTCGGAATTCCCCTTGAACAAAGGATGGGCGGTAAGCGCTGGATGCTTGTTTATGCAATCGGATTCCTCGGCGGAAACGTAGCTTGGATCTTGTCACACCCTGACTCGACCATTCCAGCGATAGGTGCCAGTGGTGCTGCATTTGGGTTGCTTGGGGCATATATGGCATGTTGGCCGGACGATGAAGTAGAGTTTCCATTGCTTTTCCTGATTAGGGCATGGCCGGTATGGATTATTGTCTTCGTCAGGCTAGGCCTTGAGGTCTGGCAAATGTATTCAATTCAAAGTGGTACGGCTGGCGAGGGGACAGTGGCACATATGGCTCACGTTGGGGGTTTCTTTCTAGCCTATTCCTTGGCCCGCCCAATAGCCAGAGGCGGGCCCCATTCCCCCGGTCATGATGGGAGTCCTGGCGACCTCCCTATGCACGGTTCTTTCGAAATGGGCGGGCTTGATTCGGACCCGTGGAAAGAAGCTGGGCGGCCTTTGGAGGGGCAGGCAGCCAGGGTGCTATCCAGACTCAGAGAAGAAGGAGATGAGCCTGAAACTAGGAGGGCGTGGCTAGAGGAGCTGTCTGAGCACACGATTTGCCCCGTGTGCAATGGCGAGATCGTAGCAATAGTTTCTGGCTTGGAATGCCACATAGAATGCAATATCTCGAGCAAGCACCTGAACTGGCCATAAGGCGTTTTTTCCGTACTCTAACAGGTTGAGATTATACAGGACCGTAATTTGGCTCTCTAGGAGAGCCATGCGAGGAGACTGGTCAGGTAGGCAGTCTATACTAGCAGCCTTGATGCTCATTCTTCTCGACTTCTCTGGTGGAGCCACCGCAGTAGTCCCATCGGAAGAAATTGCTACGGAGGTCGAGGAAATTCACGCTGTAAGTGAATCCCCCCCGCCTCTTTACTGCGGCGACGTGATTTGCGAACCTAAAGACAGGACGCCCTATCTTCCACCTTACAATGTCGATTGGCCTGTGCAAGAACCGGGATGGTGGTTTGCATATTGGTATGATCAGGACAACAATGGGATGGATGACAGGCTCCAGTGGATAATATCGGGAGAACGAGACTCAGTGTCGACTAGTGCAATAATGGGCGATGATGGGAGAATGACCGTCGCTATCTTCGTGGATTATGCCTGGCACCCCGGGGATGACGACATCATCAAGCTGAAGGAGGTGCTGATGGACCACGGATGGGAGGAATACGGCTCTTACTTCAGGACTGTCGAAATTATTGATACGGTGATTGTTGAACACGTCCCCGTTAGCTCTTTGGTGGATATCCTAATGCTTGATGGGGTAGTCCTGGTGGAGCAGCAAAATGTTCTGGTACCATATCTCAATACTGCAGCCAGGGGCTCCAAGGTAAGAGACTCCGATGTTTATAGTGAAACCATGAGGGACTATGGTTATGATGGATCGGGAGTAGTAATTGCAATTGCCGACACAGGAGTTGACAACGAGCATTTCTCACTCGATGACTTCTCTGACAACAACGACGACAATGAAGCCGAGCCTGATGAATTGCCGGACCCCAAATGGGTGGCCGGTTGTGATGCAACATCATGGAATCAGCAGGACTGCGATGATGGGGGTGACGATCCGGATGATGGAGACGGACATGGGACTCATGTGGCAGGGATAGCCCTTGGTACTGGTGATTCTGAGAGGGACAACCAAGGTTACGCGCCCGGTGCATATCTTGTTGACATCAAGGTCATGACTGACGCAGGTGCATCCAATTCTGGATACACAGTCGCCGGGATAAACTGGGCAGTTCAGAATGTAAATACCGACTGGGGCAATAATGACTCAAGCAGAGGAATTGACATACTCTCAATGTCCTTTGGAAGTAGTTCCAATCCAACTGGAGACGATCCGGGGGACAATGGAACAGGTGCGGACGCAAACGCCGTAAATGCCGCTTCGGACGCCGGAATTATCTGCGTAGCTGCGATAGGTAACGATGGATACAGGAGAGTGACTTCTGTGGGTGCTGCGGACTCAGCAATTACCGTCGGTGCTATTGATGACAAGGCCAGTATAGAAAGGGGGGATGACTCAGTTGCTTCTTATTCAAACTCGGGACCACGGGAGGATGACGGGGACGACAATGAGTGGGATGAGTTGAAGCCCGACGTTGTCGCACCTGGTTCCAACATCATGTCAGCGCAGCATGCAGCCTCTAGTTCTCAATTGCCGGGCTCATCCAAGCCATTGGCCAGTGACAATTACGTTCAGAAGTCGGGTACTAGTATGTCCGCTCCCGCAGTAGCCGGTTTCATTGCCGGAATGCTCCAAATGGACGATAGTTTGACCCCGCAGGAAGTCAAGGACATTCTAAGGAATAATTCTGAAACCAGGGGGGAAGCTTCCGAACCTAGTGTCACCCAAAGGTGGAACGATAAATATGGATTCGGCATTGTAGACGGGGAGATGGTCCTACAGGCGATTCTTGGAGAAACAGGAGGTGGCGGGGGAGGCGGAAACGAAACCGATCCACCCCCGGCTGGTGCAGGGGAGTGGATTGTGATCGAAACCCCCGAAGAGGATTCTTGGCTAGTCGAAGGCGAGACCTACAGCGTCAGAGGGCACATAGACGAGGATGCAGATACAAATGGCACCGTGGACGAGGTTAGGGTCAAGATTACTTACACGCATAGGCCGGACGACTCTCCCAAGCAGACTGTGGTCCTGGTGGATTGGCATGCCGCACAGGGCACTGTGAATTGGTCCACTCCCTTCAGCGTCCCCGAATTCAGCGAAGATGACATCAATGTCGAGGACATCATTGTTGAGGTTCAAGCTAGGAACCAATTCGAACAATGGAGCAAGGTGGAGAAGAGCGAGCATCCGGTTGGACTGGTTAGTATAAGTCTAGGCGGGCCAAGTGGACAGGTCCCGGTTTCTGGCAATACTAACGTGTACGGGACTTGGGAGTCTGTCAATGGAGGGACCATACAATGGAGACTCGGTACAGATTCTTGGGACACCATAGATCAATTTGGTGGGAGCGGCAGCGGCACGGGGGACTGGTCGGTAAACTGGGATACTACTGACGTGAATGACGGTTTCTACCGGATTTCAGTTAGGGTGATCAGTGGAGACGGAGTTCACTCAGAGGAAGTTAGGAGGACTGTCGAAGTAGACAACGATCCTCCTGCTCCCGATCTTATTTTCAGAAGCGGGATCTCGGTTGGCGAGTATGGTATTACCATCTCAGAAGCGTATGTTAACACATTCCTCGAAGTGAGGTGCGAAGTCAGAAATGACGGCGACTTGGATGCTACAGAGGTGAGTGTCTACCTCAAGGAGAACGGTGCCAGGAAGGATGAGATAGTCATACCGAGTATCGGTAGCGGCGACATAATTGAGATCGTTCTGTATTGGAATCCCTCCACTGTGGGCGACAAATTGCTGACTGTTTCCCTCGATCCGACGAATAGCATTGAGGAGATTAATGAGGATGACAACGAGCAGTCTGTAACATTCCCCATAATCCAAAGGCCACAAGGAATTGACCTTGCACTTAGGGAAGGTGCTGTTAGGACTGAGCCATCGATCCCCCGGCCATCGGAGCAATTCCTTGTAACAGCCAGAGTGGACAACCTAGGATCTAGCGATGCTACCAACGTGGAGGCCACTCTTGAGATTAGGAACTCGCTAGGGTGGGAGTCAGTTTCTTCCACTGTCATTTCACTTGTAGTAGGGCAAGGCGCCTCGCAGGTATCGTTTGCCCACTGGGTTAATGCCTCCGGGCC
>CAYFGD010000030.1:0-11796 GCA_964342715.1 uncultured Candidatus Poseidoniales archaeon
GTGAGTCGTTCGACGAGGTGATCGAGGAGGCTCGAGCCATGCGAGCCACAGGGGCCGGAATAACGGGAGGCGATCCTTTGATGGCAAGGGATAGGTCATTGGAGGGGATCAGGATACTGAAGGATGAGTTCGGATCAGAATTCCACCTCCACATGTATACTAGCATTCCTTTTCGTCCAGAGTGGGCCTCCGATTTTGCAGATGCCGGACTCGATGAAATCCGATTCCATTTTCTCGATCTGGAGCCCGATCAATACAAAGAGACAATTGCGGCCTGCTCCGCCTCCGGTATTCTAACTGGAGTAGAGTTGCCATGCGAGCCGGATAAGGGCGATGAGCTGATGGGAATATTGGAGAAGATGAGAGATTTTGAAATAAGCTTCATCAATCTGAATGAACTTGAGATTACGGTGGGAAACCACGACAACATGGAGCTTAGAGGATTCAACCTTTCAACCGAGATTACTGCAGGTGCCGAGGGCTCATCAGAGCTCGCACAATCACTCAGGGACAGGGTTATGGCGGCTTCAATTGGTGCAAGAGACCCTATGGACGGAATGATTAGAGAGCCATACGGATTTCACTTGAAGTACTGCACTTCGGTTTACAAAGACGCAGGCCAGATGAGGAGGCGGTTCATGCGTAGGGGGGAGGCCTCCATTGCTCCACATGAGACATTGAGTGAAGATGCAACCTTGGTTTTTGGAGCAATTTACTCGTCACTGAGGGACCACCAAGGATGGATGGAGGAGATTTCCGAATTCACTGGTCTTCCAACTAGGTTCCTCCATTATGACCCCGAAAAGGGTCGAATAGAGATGCCAATTTCGGTTGCGGAGCAAATATCAGATGATGTCGAAGCCCCAGTAGCAATAATCGAGGTCACCCCAACTTTCGATCGTACCGAGATGTCACTGGTGTGGCTCAATGGACGGAGGCCTTGATTTTCTTCCGCGTTGGGTTGATATGACCCAAGCCCTCGCTTTTCCTTAGTGCCAGTCAATTCAGCCGAACCGCAGGCCAATTCGGTAAATCCCTACAGGAGGCTATCAGCCTCCCAGATGGTTACTTGGCAGGCGTGCCCCCGACTCTGGTACTACAACTACATTCCAAAATTAAGAGGCCCATTACCACCTCAGATAATCAGGGGAAATGCAGCTGAGTCCTGTATTTCAAAAGTATTGAGGGACTCCCCCTCAATGGTCTCGGCCAATTCGGAGGATCTCCTGAAGTCCCCCATTCTTGATGATGGCACTCCTGCATACGAGTTCAGTGAACTATGGCCCGCTCCTTCGATACTCCCTCTGGGTAGTTCTGATTGGCCATCAACCAGGGACTCCCTTGAGAAATGGGCACTCGCTAGAGTTGAGGCACATTTCCAGTCGTCCTGGGACTCAGCCGTTGCTGATTGGGAGTCTATATCAAACAGGGTTGGAAACTCAGATGGGGCGAATGAGCGGGAATGCAGGGAAATGGTGACCAATGGTATTCGAATGCACATTGACCAGGTCGAGGATTGCATGAAGCAAGGAGGTGGCCCTCACATCGATGAGTGGAGATTGGGCAACCATAGGGATAAATGGCCCGCTCCTGATGGATTCCCGCGACTGTGGGAAGAGCCGCATCCATGCGCACAGGAAACTGGCTCTGAGATTACATGGTGTGAGGCTTGGGAATTGGCCCGCCCATGGTTTGTCGACCCCGATGCTGGATCATTTACACAGACCTCATCACATCCCGATGGCTGGTTTCAAGGGGAGTATGATTTGGTTTACAGGTGGACTGGCAAACCTTCGGTGATTGACATCAAGGCATCTAAGGGGAAGGGGGACAGGTCAGGAGGTTATTTGGAGCAACTCAGGCTATACGCATGGCTATGGTGGGAAACTCACGACAGAGCAGAGGAAGTAGAGGCACTCGGAATCTGGTATCTTGGACCAGGCACGGTCAAGGACGTTCCATTGCCGACATTAGATGAACTACATCAGTACAGTAGTGATCTGAAGGAAGTGTACGAACTAGTTCATGCCAAGGATCCTCAAATTGATGACTGCCCGGCAGAACCAGCGCCACTTCGTTACTTCGATGAGGGCGGAAAACCATCCAAGACCCCCGTTGACCCGAATCCTCATGCAAGATGCATCAATTGCGATCTCAGAGGCGTCTGCGAGAATGGAAAACACGACCTAGAACTACCTCTTGAGAATAAGATTGAGAGATTTGGACATGCATGGCCGATTACCCATATTGGGTCACTAAAGACAAGGGTAGATGCGACCGGAACAGTATCTGAACTAAGGGGGCCACGCCTTGAAGAGGATGACAGCATCGACCTCTCTTTCAAGCTATTGGACGGGTACGACAGGGCCAAGGTCCGACCTTCTAGATACGGCTCACCTAATAGGGTGACAAGGTCAATCTCCAACGGCAGTAGGATAATTGTAGAGAATGCAATGCCATCGGTTTGGAGGGGCGAGATGGTCCTTGAACTGGATGAAAAATCGTCGATATCTCTTGCAGACGATGATGTCTCCGAACCAATTGTGGAAATAGAGACTAGGGCCAGCGTAGTAGGTAGGATTTGGTCTGTAGACGCATTCCCCACAGGAGTTGGCGTATCTAGGTGGTCCGTGACGCTCCTCGACCAGTCAGGCTCTGCTGGAGCCGTTGCATTCAAGCAGTTCATTCCAGTAACCGCTGCGAGCATGGGAAGAGGGGATGAGATAGCCATACTGAATGGAGAAGTGGGTGAGTTCAATGGGCGTCCACAGGTTAGAATAGGGCCAAACACTAGAGTTGTGACACTTCGCACCTCCGGCGATCTTCCCGAATATTGATGGCGCCGAGAGAGGGATTTGAACCCCCGCGTCCAATGGACAGTGGATTTCGAATCCACCGCAATACCGGGCTATGCGATCTCGGCAGCAGTCGCGCCACCTGCGAATCAGACATAAGGCTGACTGGCCTGCCGACAACCGATGAGGATCGAGGTCATGTACTCGGATCGTTTACTCGTAGTCGAATCAGAGGCTCCTTTATCGGTTTCAGAGATACTAAGCTCCCTGCAAATACCCCCTTCCACTGTCCTCGCAGTTTTCGAAGATACAATTGTCCCACACACATCCGTAATCAGTGATGATATCAGATTGGAATTGGTAGTGGTTTCATCTGGGGGATAATGACCCGTCTAGCATAGTCCCATGCTCGATCCTAAGTGGCGGATCGCCGACACAGAAAATCTCAGCCGAACCCCCAATCAGGGTCGCCAGGGTGCCATCCCACCTCAGGAAAGATCCTTCGAATAGCCCAATGACAGGTGTCTCGTTATGCTGGTGGAACTCAGCAATTCTCCTCGCACGAGTCTCTCCGAAGTGCCGGACAATCTCTTCACCCTCACTCCATAGTATGCCGCCCGGGTGGTAATGGGGGTTAATTTGGAATGGAACGATGCCAAAACCATCGAACGAAGGTGGCAAAACAACCGGCATATCATTAGTGGTCATCATTGTTGGACATGCTACATTTGAACCAGCACTGATGCCGACATATGGGACACCATCAGAAACGCGCGACTTGACCGCTTCAATGAGCCCCTTCTCATGAAGCTCCCTGATTAGGAGGAAGGAGTTCCCCCCTCCAACGTAAATCCCCCCTGCCTCCTTTATCGCATCCAACTCATCCTCCGATTCATGAATTCCAATTAGATCGAAGGGGGCGCTCGCCGTGAATCTCTTCGCTCCCTCCAAGTAGGACATGTGGTCATTTGATGCGTATGGGATGAAGAGTACCTCCGAAACCCCCTCGAATGCACTACTCATCTCATCCATGCAAAGCTTCCTGCGCTCGTCGGTCCCTATCCCTCCACTGCCAAGCAGAACTCTCATTCAATCACCAAATCATGCATAGAAGTCCCTGTGGGAGTCATTTTTCTCGATCCCCATGGCCTCTTCCAGTGTTCCCCCTACTTCGTAAGCCTCGAGTAGCTTCCTAGCGGTATCCTCCGTTGAGTCCAGGTCCAGGTCAAGCTTCAGATCAAAGGCCTCCTCGATCCAAGAGGCTAGTCTGTTAGCCGCCAGTACATCCGCACTAGCTCCCACCGTATCTGCCACCAACCCAATGGAGCGAACGCCAACAATTGGGGAGAGGGAGACCAAGAGTCCTGCAATCCCAATCATGCCTGATTCCGGTTGCTCACGACTCACGGGGATGTCGTCAGCCTCAAGCTCGGAACGCACGGATTCGTCTGCGCAAATGACGTGTATACCCCTGCTTTCAGCTTCTGTGGCTAGGCCGGCAAGAACTAGAACATGAGGCGAAGAACTCTCCTTGGCCAACGAAAGAATCGCCTTAGCTACCTCATGCTGACCCCCGGGTGTCATGGGTTGCAGCTCTCCTCCGATGGTAATCACAGTCTTTCCATCCGGGAGAATTACTGAGTTAATCTCAAGTCTTGGGGGCCTCAGAAGCCCCTTCTCGTCTAGTGTGGAATGAGGCGGTAAGTCGTGATTCAGTATCCAACCAAGTGTCCTTGAAGGGTGTTTGGATATCAACGAGTCAACAAGGACCTTTCCTACGTTCCCCACTCCTGGAACTGCCTCCAGAATGGCCGAGTGCTCAGGAAGGCCGTCACCAACAAGCCAGTGTACTGTCGTCTCGCTCAATCCTCTTCCTCCGATTCTCCCTTTCCAGAAGTTGGCAAAGAGTCAATCCACCCATCACTCCCTGCTCTCTGCCTCTCCCTACGTCTAGCTCCCTGTGGGTCTTCAGGCGAGTACTTGAGAGGAGATGGAGGGGTCATCGAGGAGCCACATTTCTCGCATTTTGGGCCGAGTCCATAGGTTTCACACGCTTCGCAATACTGCAATTTTGACCTTACCATGCCATCCCCTAATCGACCTCCCCTGTCGAAGGGTCAATGAACCATACGGGTGTATCCGACGTATCAAGCGCGTTCTATCGACAGTGATCCATCGACCGAAGACATCTTCTTTTCAACTGCGCTTGTGGCCGCTTCCCAAACGGATTCAGCAGCTTGGTAATCCGGTGCCCTGATGTCAACACGATAATTCGGGGCTCCATCATAGTGGCAAGTAAGTGTAACGTCCTCAATTCCTTCGGCACAAGCCTCGGCCTCCAATAGAGCGTCCCTAATTGCATAGACGCCCTCTTCTCCCCAGACTTGGATGTCTAGTGTCCCCCTTATTTCCACAAACGGGGGGACGATATTTTCAACAGCGAGGCTAGTTACAACTCCTGTCCAGTCTCCTTTGAATCCAGAATCTGAGAGAGCATTCTCATTGATTGCGCACTCTTCGAGTGCACCGTATAGTGTACCGAAAACCTCAGTCATTTCACCGGAAATGGACGTCGTCTTCTCCTCGTTCCATCCGATCCTTTCGGAGGCCACTCTCATTATCTGATTAGCGCGCTCCTCATTTTTCCAAGACTGGACGGTCTCTCTCCTGCGTTCTTCTGAGACGCTTTTTAGTGAGAGCTCGACACGCTTCCTATCTTTCTTGACCTGAATAACCTTGGCCACCACCCTCTGCCCCTCTCTGACATGGGCCCGGATATTCTTTACCCACCCAGCTGCAATCTCTCCGACGAATACGAAGCCCTCTTGGCCATCATATCCATCAAGGGTGAGGTATGCCCCATTCTGCTTGATGTCCTTGACTGTACAAATTAGAAGATCGCCTTCTTCCGGCCAATCACCCTCTTCGTATATTGCCATTTGAACGCCCCCTTCACTCGAGGACATCCACTATGGTGCTCCCCGACAGATCGGCCTTTCCCCCAAGGGGGCTGGCTAGTGTCGCACCGCAAACTGAACAAGATATCGCAGTGGATGCCCTCTCGAAAATTTTGGTTTCGGCACCGCAGTCGCGGCAACTAACTTTCAGGAATCTTCCAGCCACTCTTCCACCTCACTTATCCACTAGTTCGAACTTCCTTGCCCTCTTTCCTCTTGGGGAATGCGCCTTTCCAGTTTCGGTACATCTGTAAACCAGGTTAACCCTCTTGGTCGGCTTCTCGCCAGAAGGCTTTGGACGGGGGAAACCCCTGTATCCGGATGTAACCTTCCTGAATCTCCTTTGCCCCCACTTAAGTTCGCTAGCACGCCTCTTCTTGACTCGTTCTACGGTGTGCTCTGTGTGCTTACCAGCAGAGGGGCTGTATCGCATCACTTTCCTTGGCATCTTGACCATAAGTTCCACCTCTACGCAGTGTAGCGAGGCGGGCCACCGATGGCCTGTTTATGAAGTCTATCGAACCAAATCAGCAGTCGCTCCGCCTCCAAAGAGCCCGCTTTCAAGAAAAAACAACTTGAATCAGTCCCTCCTCGCAGTCATGTGACCGAGTGGTGGCTGCAGTGGTGGATTGGCCTTTTTCTGATAGTCTGCGGTTTCTCAATGGGCAGGATGGGCCCAGCATTTTCTAGATCTAAAATTGGATATCCATTAGCTCTTTTTGGCCTAGCTATGGCATTTTTCTCACCAGAGGGGCTCGAAGTAAACGAGCTAGTTGCATCACAAACACTCAACCAAACCCTCTATTGGGCCGCCCCGGGATTGTTTGGATGCTACACATTGTCTAGAGGGGCGCCAATATACAATGTGGCCAAGCCTGCATACCTATTCGCCGGATGGTCAATCGTGGCACTTTCATGGTACATTATGGCAACCTTTTCCGATCCCCTCAGTCACGATATGATTCCTTCACTAGTCACTATTCTTGGACTATTTCTCGTCTTCATCATTCACATCATGGTGGTTAGGGTAGTAGAGACTCTCCCACAAAGTGAAGAGACCGTAGAGCCGCTTTCCGAGAGTGAGAAGAACTACGTCACTACGGTCCTGACAAGAAATCTAGGGAAACTGGGTGATGAGTAGATGTCCGAGATACTTCTGACATTTTCCGGGGCCCTGGTGCTCGGCTCATTGTTGGTCCTCCTCAACATAATTTCTGCCCATCACCCATACCACAAACCCCTTCCTCTGGCTGCATCTTCGTTGACCATAATGGGAATTGGGCTGGTTCTCTCCATGGAGGCGAGTCCCGAGGGAACAGCAGCCCTTGACGCCTCGAGGCAATCGTTATCTTCGGCAATCACGGGATTGTTGGCTATTTCCCCCGCTCTGTTTGCAGTTCTTACGATGTTGATGTTGAGGATTTCAATTAGTAGACACGATTAATTCAGCGAGTTATTCCAAGTTTGCCTGATGACAATACGATACCTCTGGCAGGGGAACGCTGATAACACCCCGGTCGGTCGCCGCGCTGTCTCAAGGGGTGTTTAGGTTGTCCAAGGGTACTCCAAGCATGGGTAAGAGGCAGAAGTCCACCCACATCAGATGCAGGAGATGCGGCAAGCATTCCTTCCACAAGACTAAGTCAGTTTGTTCTAGCTGCGGTTACGGGCAGACTTCCAAGATGAGGAAGTACAGGTGGAGCAAGCGCAACAGATCTATGGGGAGCAAGTGAGCTCTGCCCCGGAAAGTGCTAAGTCCCTAGCGTCAGAGGGCCGTTCGGTAGACGATGTGTGGGATCGTCGGAATTATTGGACATCCAAATTCCCAAGTAGCCTCTTCCCTGTATGATGGCCTTCTCGTTCTGCAGCACAGGGGCCAAGATGCAGCAGGAATTGTGACAAGCGACTCGCATAACATTTGCCACCGTAGGGCGAACGGCTTGGTTCGCGATGTTTTCCGTGCCAAGCACTCAGGGGCGCTTCTTGGCTCCATGGGGATAGGTCATGTTAGATATCCCACCGCAGGCTCAAACTCTGTTTCTGAGGCGCAGCCATTCTACACCAACACGCCATTCGGCGTCAGTCTAGCGCATAATGGGAATCTCAATAACACTCAGGACATAATCTCTAGCCTTCTGGAGTACGACCACAGGAGAATCAATACAAGCTCAGATTCAGAGGCGTTGCTGAATCTTTTCGCTGCTGAAATTCAAAGATCGTTGAATGGAAATCCTGGAGGAATAGATTCGCTTTCCGACGGTGACATATTCAGGGCAGTTGAGAGAGTTCATCTCAGAGCCGAGGGCAGTTATAGCGTAGTCACAATGATCACGGGCTGGGGAATCGTTGCTTTCAGGGATCCAAACGGGATCAGGCCTCTTTGTATTGGAAGTAATACGGTCGATGGTTTCACAGAGAGAGTCGTCGCTTCCGAGAGTGTAGTCTGCAAAGCACTTGGATTCAAACACGACGGCGACGTCTCGCCAGGCGAGGCCGTTGTAATCAGAATGAATGGGACTATGTCAAGGAAGGTTTGCTCGAATGAAGTAGACCATCGCCCATGCATCTTCGAGCACGTCTATTTCGCTAGACCGGACTCCGTTATCGATGGAATATCCGTTCACTCTTCAAGACTGAGGATGGGAGCCTTACTTGCTAGGAAAATTTCGTCAGTCTTTCCCGACCACGGAATTGATGCCGTCATTCCGGTGCCGGATAGTGGGAGGATTGCTGCACTTGACCTGGCTAGGGAGCTTGGAGTGCCCTACAGAGAGGGTTTCGTAAAGAACAGGTACATAGGAAGGACATTCATAATGCCGGGACAGACCCTCAGGAAGGACTCTGTTAGGAAGAAACTCAATACAATTGAGGATGAATTCCAAGGAAAAACCGTTCTAATCGTGGACGACAGCATTGTCAGGGGAAACACATCCAGGAGAATCGTGAACATGGCAAGAGAGGCCGGTGCATCAAGGGTGTACTTCGCATCCTGCTCCCCTCCTATTGTCCATCCTAATGTGTATGGAATTGACATGCCTGCCAGAACAGAGTATGTCGCCTTCGGTCGTTCCGTGGAAGAAATATGTGGAGCAATTGGGGCGGATTGGCTAGTGTACCAAGACTTGCAGGACTTAGTCAAGGCCTGCCTTGGCGATGATTCAGAGGGGCCAGCGAGCTTCGACTGTTCGTGTTTTGACGGGATCTACGTTACAGGGGGAATTACAGAAGAGTACTTGCAGAGGATAGAGGGCCTAAGGAATGACTCTGCGAAGAACAGTGCACCCGTGTGAGCAAGAATTCGCCAAGATGAAGGCATGAGGCACCCTCACGATAATGATGCAGCCGACAATCGAGCCAGTAATGTCGGTCCAAATCAAGGAATATCCGAGGAGTTGGTGCCCGACCAAAGACTCGATTATGTGTGTCGGCTTTGACTCTGGAAGAATTTCCAATATCGACTCACACGGGGAATTTCTAGAGGACTATTCCATAGAAGGTCCAGTGATCGGGTTGGTATCTTTAGATTGTAGCCTTATCGCTGCATCTAGTACGAGTGGGCTATTTTCACTGGGAGAAATTGCATGGGATTTGAGGATGGAGGCAGGATGCGAACACATTTCAAAATCAAATGAGGGGGTATTCGTCACAGATGGTTCTGGCAGTATCATCAACGTGTCAAAAAAAGGGGAGATTCTGAGGAGTAAGAAGATCGGATCCGTGGACGTAATCCACTCGTCAGATGACGGACTCTTCATCGGACTCGGGCTAACCGATGGGAGACTCATGATTCTCGACAATGAACTCAATACGCTCTTCGAATCTCTCCCTGCCGATGATGACGTTGAATCGATTTCATGCATTCAATTCAGACCAGATGGAACTTTGTTGGTTGGGAGAAACTCGCTTGGAATGGCCGTGGATGACCGTCCAGAAAACAGATTGGAGTGTTGGAATCCGAAAGAGGGGCTAATCAATACCTCAGAGATGCCGTCCAAGCCAACTTCCCTATGCGTTACCGAGGAAGGGGTATTGGTGGGCTGCTTCGACGGACAATTAATTGACATGAAAGTGGGAGTCGAAGGCCACCGTAAGATTTCCCAGATGGCCTACATGATTAGCGACATTACTCAGTGGGACGATGAGTATCTGGTTTCATATTGGTTTGAGACTTCAAGAATCACTACAGAGGGTGATGTCGTATGGCGATTCGAGCATCATGGTGTAGTGGAGGGGGCAATGCTTCTTCCAAACGGCCTAGTAGCAATCCTTGGAGATGACAAGAAGTCAAGAGGACCATCGCCAATATACTTCCTTAATCCAGACTTGTCTCCAATGGCAGAAAAAATTGAGGGTTTCACTGAGCCCGACGCCGACTCGATTGGGGATGAATTCTCAGGGAGTCTAACGGAGTATGAGTTGGAGATGGCCTCAAAGCGACATAACCTCTCCAACCAAGGTGAAATCCTAATCGAAACCCTGAACGAGGAAATTGAAATGAAACTCGACGAGGGGCCTGCTGAGGGGGACGTTCTAGCCGATTTGATTGAGTCAGCTAAATCCCTCAACATACCACCAGTAGCAGATGCAGGCGATGATATAACAATCCACTCGGATGAGGACGGAAAGGCGACAGTTCTGCTTGATGGATCAAGGTCATATGATCCAGATGGGAGGGTTTCGGAGTGGTTGTGGGTGGACAGGGATGGAAAGGAAATTGGCCAGACTCCCCAATTGAGGGCTAGGATTTCCAAGGGAGTTCACAACTTTACCTTATTCGTTACTGATGATGGAGGTGCCGAATCTAGTGCCAACATCACAATACAAGTTAGATAGCTACAACCTGCTAAATTCATCCTTGAGGGCGGGAATCGCTTCCTCCCAAGTGGAGATAATTCCATAGTCTGCTACACTAAATATCGGGGCATCTGGATCCTTGTTGATGGCTACAATGTACTTGCTGGAACGCATACCGGCCAGGTGCTGTATTGCACCGCTTATCCCTACTGCTATGTACAGGCTCGGATTCACTGTCTTGCCCGTCTGCCCAACTTGCATATCATGTGGAATTTCTTCCCAAGTGTCTACCGCGGCCCGACTAGCCCCTACTGCAGCGCCAACGATATCTGCGATTTCATACAGGTGAGAGAAGTTTGATGGGTCTCCCATCCCCCTGCCTCCGGAGATTATGATGTCGGCATCAGCGACGTCAAGTCTTTCGCTTGCCTTAGCAAGGGCTTCCCTAACCGCCACTCCAACATCTGAAGTGTTGTTCACAGTGGAGATGTCCGCGCTGCCTCCGGAACCAGATGCTTCGAATGCGTTCTGCCTCACTGAAATAGCACAGGGAGGGGAAGCAACAGAGGTCTCAATCGCCTTGCCCGAATAGATTGGCCTTGTGACCCTAATCCCACTTTCAAGTCCAGTCGCATCTTGAATTATCGGGATATTCCTAATCGCGGCTATCTGGGCTAGAACCTCTCTGCCGTGCGCGGATGACGAGGTCATCACTACTCCTTCGCACAGAGGGGAAAGAGCATTAGCCCATGCACCGCTGTCGAACGAACCAAAGCACTCACCTTCAGCCGAAATCACCTTCGCAACCCCACTAATTGATGATGCTTCTGTCACACCTATTCCCGCCGGACAGATCACGGTCGGCGTTCCTCCAATCAGGCAGGCAGCACCAACCAATTGGGCAGTTACAGGGTGTAGATCTTTTCCAGTCGTTTCAGCAATTATCGTAACTTCCATTATTTCACCTCAAATAACATTGGCCTCGTCCCTTAATTTGGAAACCACAGTCGGGACAGAGGCTGCACCCTCGAACTTCTGCCCAGGTGGTTTCTCGGCGGGCGGAGAGTGAGACTCTAATGAGACTCTGGAGCCCTCAATTGCCACGCCGAGGTCAGCTGGCGTAAGGGAGTCTACGGCCTTCTTTTTCGCCATCATTATTCCTCTGACATTTGGCCTCCTCATTTCTGTGACCGCTTTGTCGAAGGTGAACAGACATGGCTTGGAAACAGAAACTTTCTCGTTTCCCGAGG
>CAYFGD010000031.1:0-11651 GCA_964342715.1 uncultured Candidatus Poseidoniales archaeon
TCTACCAGAGATTCAATGTCGAGGAGTAGGCTCACACGTCAAGAACTACTTGGGCGACCCAACCTGGGCCCTCGAATGAGGGGATATCATTACCAACTCCAGAAAGCAACTCTCCATGTTCGACTTTCCTAAGGATGAGCTCGTGCATTGTGACTGCCTTTACCTCGACCTCCCTCTCTACAGATTCCGAGTCCACCCAGGAAACCTGGGCGGAAATTATTCCATCGTCGATCGATATTGAATTGCCCACAAGCCACTTCCCTTCGCCGTCGCACCTGTAGAGCACCTCTTCCATCCACCTAACCATGCCCCTCTGGAGGTCATTGCCCTCGATATTGATCGACCATGTACCAGTATTCCTAACTAGGGAGTTCACGGATTCGGCTCCTGACTCTGAAAGCTGAATTGACTGCATGCCAAGTGTGGCCTCCTCTATCGCCCCCTCCGGACTACTAGAGAATGCTCTGACTCCTATGTCGGCTGTTGTCGGAAGAATCCACCATGACATCCTATCGTCACCCCCAGTGAGCCTTATCGGATGAACCGAGCGGTCAGGAGAATGAGTCGCATAACTCACCCTGTGATGGGAAGCTAGTAGGGTCCTTGGGGTGAGTGTTCCACTTATTCTCACACTTATTGACGAATCCGTCGCCGTCTGAGTCGACATTTGCATCCGCTGGATCGAAGGGGTCGAATCCGAAGTAATACTCCCATCCTGCCCACATGGAGTCGTCGTCCTGATCCTGGTGATAGACCTCTGAGCCGTCCTCCCATATGTCACCATCAGTGTCTGGATTGACTGGGTTTGTCCCATTCTGGTACTCCTCGAAGTTTGTGTAATTCTCCAAGTCGTTGTAGAATCTCTCTCCCTGCTCTGTCTGCGGGTCAATGTGGCATTCTGAGTTCTGGGGATTATTCCATCCTGGGCAATATCGATTCATCAAATGAGTTCGATTGAGTCCGTCGCCATCGAAGTCCTGTTGTCCGTCATCTATCCCGTCAAGGTCGGAGTCGGGCATCCTGGGATCCATAGGCCCTCTTGCGCCGAGCGCGCTTAGAGTGTAGTTGTCCACGAGCCCGCTCATCAGAGCCTCTTCAGAGTATGAGACCTCCCACCCGTCGGGAAGCTTGTCGCCGTCAGTATCGTCGTCGACAGGATTGGTGTCCCATCTATCAGGAGCCTCCATCGCATTCAGTAGGGTATCATTGTCGATGTCAAAGGCCGAGTCTGGCATTGAACCATAGGCTGGGTCGAGAGCCCACCTACCGTTTGCTGGAATGTTGAATCCAGAAATGTTCATCTCCCAGAGGAAATATTTTGGATCCATCTGGCCATCGCCGTCCCTGTCCCCAGATGTCGAGAAGCCAGTAAGGTAGTTACTCCAAACCCATCCCCCTGGGCCCAATCCACATTCCACAATGGACTCACAGCCCGGAGGCAGCCACCAATCGGTAACTACCCAGAGGCTGTGGCTCTTCGTGTTCTGTTGTACTGAGAAAACCTGCATCTCCCACCCGTCCGGCTGCATGTCTCCATCGGTGTCGTTGTTCAGTGGGTTGGTTGGTTGCTGCCAAGGCCGAGGGACGTAGAGGACCTCGCCGCCGTCATTCAATCCATCGCCGTCACTGTCTGCGTTGTTGGCGTGAGTGATATACTGATCTTCCCCATCGATTACCTCCTCTCCGTCCTGCAGGCCATCGTTATCTGTATCGAAAGCCGAAGCGTTGGTGAAATATACAGTGCCATTCCAAACGAATCCGTCTATGGATTCCGTGAAGTCCTCCAGTCCATCTGAGTCAGTGTCACTGTCCGTTGCATTGGTGAAAGTGGTGTAGTACTCCATTGAATCAGAGAGGCCGTCCCTATCTGTATCATACGCGCCGGGGTCGCTTCTCACAGTAACGTCCCTTACTCCGTGGTCAACAATTCTGATAGTCCATCCTATGACCTCTATGCCATCGATAAGACCGTCATTGTCTGTATCGGGGTCTAATGGGTCCGTCGAACGTCCGTCAACTATTCCGTCACCATCACGATCGCGTGCGTTGTACTCGTCTAGATTGGTGAACCTCTCGGACTCTTCTACTACGATGATCAGGTCCTGAAGCCTGCTAGTGACTTCTTGACCCACAGAGACCTCGATGTGGTAAACCCAACCTGCGGTCTGAGTCTTGATTGGGATGTTAACGTACTCGCTGTCCTGAACTGTTCTGACCCAAAGAACAGTCCTGTTGACCTGAACGAAATCTCCAATTTCTACAGTAATCGACTGGACTGTAGAAACGCCTACCATATCATCGTACCTTACAGCACCGTCACCATCTGCGTCGTAACCATCGAAGTCGGGATCCTCATCCGCGTTGCTTCCATCATTGGGATGAATACCGCTGAGGTATTCCCATCCATCTGGCATCTGATCATTATCGGTATCTGGATCTAATGGACTGGTAAAGTTGGATGGACCCCATGTGTATGCGACCTCGTACTCCTCGACGTTGTTTAGGCCGTCCTCGTCGTTGTCACCGTAGGCATCAGTGGCATTAGCTGGGTCCAGGAGGCTCCCGTAGCAATACTCGAATCCATCGGGCATGCCGTCTCCATCAGTATCCCAATCACCCGGGCCATTCAACCTTCCATCATTGTCCATATCCTGCTCAAACCAAGTCAGGTCGCCGGGTTCGCTCATGAATTCTGTGTAGGGGGCCTGCAGACTCAAAGTACCGAATACTGGGACTCCGCAATGGACGCCCAGCTCTATGTAGCCGAATGCTATCTCATGCCTATCGGCTATGAGGTCACCATCGCTGTCCTCTTCTAGGGGATTTGTGTCATACCTCTCCTCTACGAAGTTCCTCAGTCCATCAGGGGTTGGTTGCTCGAGGTCGAGGGCAGCATCGCATGAAATCTCGTCATCGGCATTGGAAACCAAGGCGTATTCTGCGTTCGAGAGCTCGTTCCTGATTTGCTCCCTCATTTCGGGACCCTGGCTGTTGATTGTGCCATCGGGGGTTAGGAAGTAGCAGTCCCTATTTGCATTAAGTGGGTCCAGAAGCCTGAGTACACCTGCGGGGGTGTCGATTTCATGAACATACAATGATTCCCACTTGTCGTTTAGTCCGTCGTCATCGGAGTCACTATCCATTGGCTTAGTGCCGAGTGCAGCTTCCTCGGTGTTGGTTAGGCCATCCCTGTCCGGATCTCCGTATGGTCCGTTATCCGGATTGGGGAATGTCTCGTTCTGTTCCCCCGTGTCATCCTCGTTGTCCGTAGAGTCGAATGGTATCTCTGAATCGGCCGGTTGCCCGTTGTCGAGGGGGTCGAGTCCATTTCTAACCTCCCATCCGTCACTCAATCCGTCGTCATCAGTATCGGGGGTCCTCCAGTCTGTGCCGTAGAGGGTCATCTCCATCCTATCAGAAATGCCATCTCCATCAGTGTCAAGACCTCCCTCCCCTGAATTCCCCGACATGTCGATATCAGAACCAGCTGGGTTAAAACCTCCCGATTCAGTGGTAGAAAGTCCCGCTCCTATGATTGTGTAAATTCCTGCGAGGCAGAGCGTTGCCACAATGGCCGTAACCGCGTACTGGTTGTGATTCATAGCCATCTTGACGCCTCGGCCCCCAAGGGGGCCGACCCTTTGACATTGAGGACGGATATAACGTTTGACCGAAGGGGTGCGAGGTGCATATCAGCTAATTTCCCTAGATGGACGTATCTCGATGGATACTTTGTTGTCCTGGATTTCAGCGATAATCTTGCCATTTCTTCCAAATGCTCTCTCCCAGCAGCCAAGGAGGACCCCTGCTGAAATAGCAGGGTGGAAAATCGAAGAGAAGTTCAATCTTATGTCGCCATTTTTTCCTAATGACACAGCGGAGTCGACTTCTCCGAGACCATTCCTAGACAGGTGTCTACGTGCTACCTGAATCCAGTCTGACTCGTTTCTAATGAGAACGTGGTGGCCATCCGAAACGAACCTCTCTCTTGCCGAGTCCGCTGCAGCTGACCACCACGCCGAACGATTGGGGTCCAAGTTATGCCAGGTGTAGGGCTCATTCCTTCCCTCGTGAATTCCGTCGACGTATGGGAGACAATATTCCTCAAATCGTTGAAATAAATCTAGATGGACAAACATCATCCTCTCTCCCATAATAGACCATTTTCCCGGAGAGTCGATCCTCAGATCCAGCCAAATTTCCTCGTCTTCTGTGCTTTGCTCGGTCGTTTCATTAGATGATTGGTTCCAATTCCTATCCTTTGCTCCCGGAAGTGGAAAGTTCGCGTCATCTTGCGTAAGGGTGACCACTAGTCCATCACCCTTACCAACATTCCAGAGGAACCTGTGCCTCTTCCCGGTAGCAGCCTCCCACGAGGCGGCGATAAGTCCGGAGCAAATTGGACCGGAAGAGTGGTTCTCAACGAGGATCTTTGATTCGCGTCCGTCTTCCAGCAGGCCAAATATCCCTAGTCCGCTAGTTTCCCAGAGCAGGCTTGTTTGATGCCATAATCCGGGGTCCCTGCCAGAAGGAGGGGGCGAGGTCCCTAAGTCGATCATGTACTCTTCATGTTCGAGGGCCGCGTGGGCCAGGCGACGTCCTAGGCTCTGCGAGACCATTCTCTCCAAGCCCTGAAACCACAATTCAAACCACCCGGTTCCAACCCTCCAGGCTATCTCGTCCCTGCTTCTGGAATTGTCTCTGTAGGTGCCGTTTTCCAGGGACCAGCGATTGATTATATCGAATTCCGAGACTTCGTGTTTTCTTGGCTTGCCACTGAGGAAGTCAAATAATCCCATATTCAGGCACCCAGGTACGACTCAATTCGGTCAAATGCCTCGGCCAGCGTATCTATCGGGGGCAGACATACCATCCTAAAGTGGCCCGCCCCATATTCAGGGGAAAAACCCGAACCGTGGACCACTAGGACATGCTGTTGTTGGAGTAGGTCAAGAACCCACTTCTTGTCGGAGGTGGTTGTTTCGTCCGTAATGCGAACGAACAGGTAGAAAGCTCCACCAGGGGCCTGGCATTCTAGTCCATTGATCTCTCCGATACGCCTCATACAATAGTCGAGTCTTTCCTTGACCAGTGATCTATGGCCCTCGAGCCAGCTATGATCTTCTTTCAGCCCAGCCAAGTAGCCATGCTGAGCGGGGGTAGATGCGCACAGCCTGCTCCGTAAGAGACGCTCGACACCGTCTCTTGCCAATGAAAGCCTGCCCTCTGGGTCGTGCCAGGCCATGTAGCCGATACGCCATCCAGGTGCGAAATACACCTTGGAGACGCCATTCAGAACGATTACTGGAACACTGTGGGATCGAGATGCTGTCGAGCACATCTGCCCTGAGAAATCTAGTCCATCGTATATTTCATCGGATATGATAGTACATTGGGGGTATTCCCTTGCTATTTCGATCAATGCATCTATCTCGTCTGGTTTTGCTACATTTCCAGTGGGGTTGTTAGGATTAATCAGAACTAGGAGGCGGACGCTATCGTCCATCTTTGATGCGATGTCGTCGAAATCGATTCGCCAGCTATCATTCGGGTCGAGGCGATACTCAACTGTGGTTGCCCCGTACATCTGTGGGTATGCCATGTAGGGGGGATAATGCGGACCAGGAGCCAATACTTTGCTACCCTCTTCTAGAAATGCGGCGAAGATAATCTGCAGGGCCTCTGTTACTCCATGGGTGACGTAGACATCATCCTCGGAGCATGGCCATCCCTTGCGAGTCTCGTCTTCGGCGATAGCTTGACGCAGCTCGGAAAGGCCGTATGATGGGCCATATCCATTGTCTTGGGAATCTAGTGCCCGCTTGTAGGCGTTGACCATGTGATCGGGAGTCGGCAGGCCCTCATAGGCGAGGGGGTCCCCAATATTGAGCCTGATAATCTCGTGCCCTTCCTTCTCTAGTTCGATTGCAGGAACGACTACATCGCGAATTGCATACTCAATTGAAGCTGCGCGAGAGGAGACACCGACCTTTTCGACCATGTCCTCACAACCCAAGTAGTTCACGAGCTGCATCTAATGCCGCAGGGATTCCATCGGGGTTCGAGCCCCCTCCCTGAGCCATAGTTGGACGGCCCCCTCCCCCTCCTTCTATGTGGCCCGCTATAGCCCGGAGAATATCTGTCGCATCATGTTTATCGGCTGCAATAGTGCCCTCAGTACAGGCAATAACTAGTTTCCCCCCTCCCTCCCTTGTTCCGAGAATTGCGAGGGTCGGTTTCGATTTATCTAGAGTCAGATTCTTCAGTATTGACATGGGGTTGGCATCTGAATCTATCTCCATTACCACATAGGAAATACCGTCCTTCAAGACGGCTTCATCTCCCCCTCCTCTGGTTCTCAATCGAATTATCTCGGCCTCTAGTGAGTCTATTTTCTTCTTCTGTGACTTCCACTCCTCGAAGAAGCGCGAAACCGTGCCTGGTAGGTCCTCGGGAGAGACTCCCAATACATCGCTTGATTCGCTCAGAAGGCGCTCTTGCGCCCTCGCGTGCTCGCGCGCCGTCTCACCTGCCACGACTTGCAGACGCTCTACCCCGTCTTGTACCTGACTGGACCTGATGATGCGTAACTCGCCAACCTGGCCTGCTTGGTCATGGTGCGTGCCTCCGCAGGCCTGGATATCGAAGTCTCCTATCTTGATTATTCTGATCTCCTGATGTTTCGGCGGGCCGCCCTGATAAATCTCAAATCCGAATCTCGAGTCTGCATCGGATCTATCCATAACTATCTTCTCTATTCGAGGATTGGAGGATACTACCTCGTTAGCCATGTCTTCAATTTGGTCGAGTTTTTCCCTTGACAGCCTAGAGTGATGTGTGATGTCAAGTCTAGCGTATTTTGCCCCTTTGCTAGACCCGGCTTGCCACACATGGGGCCCTAGAATCTCCCTAGAAGCACCGCCAACGATGTGGATTGCTGTGTGATGATCCATGAGTTGCTTCCTCCTAGGCCAGTCTATTTCTCCCTTGATTGGGCCATTTTTCAATTCAGTATCCGTGAGGTGGACAACTATTCCGTTCTGGGACCTAGTGTCAAGTACACTCGCCCGGATCTCCCCTTGGAGTATTCCTCCATGATCGCCTAGCTGACCTCCCCCCTCCGGGTAGAAAAGGGTCCTGTCGAGGATTACAGCATGGGTCGGGGAGCCTTTGACCTCGCCATCCAGGGAGAGAGCTTCGAGCTGTTGGGGGGATATTTCGACGCACCTAAGAACATCTGCCGAGAAACTGGTTAAACTGGTGTCATTATAGTAATCGGCGGAAGTGTCTTCCAAACCATCAAGCTCGAAAATGTCAGTCTGCTTTCGTGCCTTTGCGGCTGCTTTCGTCATTTTGGCGTTCCTAGCTGCCATGTCAGCTGCAAACCCGACCCTGACTGAGAGGTTGTCCCACCCCATCTCCCTAGCTATTGAAACAACCATTTCGGGATTAAGGCCCCTTTCTTCTGAAAGTCTGAATAGGATCTGATCGTCGATTTCCGATGACTCCTTTGGAACATCCCTTATCGCAGTTCTAACCGCTGCCTCTCCCTTTCTGAGCATCTCGTGGTACCTCGACTCCTCCAATTCCAGTATACTCAGTATTCCAGGCCTGCTTTGAGGGAATTGAGAGATGTCCATGTTCTTGTCCAAATGATGGGCTGCAAGTTCGGCCAAACTGATGTTCAGTGATAGAGAATCCCTCATCCTGCAGACTCTTCTAGCCAGCATTCTGGAAAGGTAGCCGGCTTTCGAGTTACTTGGCACCAGTCCGTCCCCGAGCATGTTGCATATTGCATGCATATGATCGGGTATCGCGTAAATGGAAGAAAGGGGTTCTGTGACTCTTTTCAACTCCTCCACCGAAACCGAGATTCCTCTTTCTGATAGTCTTCTTGAAAGATTCACATAGAGTTCCTCAGCATCCGTGCCAACATCGATATTGAGAATTCCGGCTAGTCTCGACAATTCGCCGAGTAGTGAATCCATATTGACGTCAATACCTGCCGATGAAAGGATGCTGTCGAATCCTGACAATTCTTTCAACAGATTCACTGACTCTGGGTATATGGCCTCATAGATTGTCGATGTTCCAGCGGCGGCCCAGCAGAACCTCTCTAGTCCATATCCAGTATCGATAATCTGCAGGTCCATTTCGCTATACATCTGGCCCTTTATCTCAATGTCTCCAGAATCGTCTTCCTCCAGATTCATGAAGACCAGCGTGGCAAGTTCAAGGCCGCCCACTATGACTTCCAATGCGGGTCCTGCATTGCCCCCTCCTGACCATGGGTTCTCAACATATGTTATTGAAATGGGGTCTATTCCAAGAGTCTCGACCAATAACTCGTCGCAGTACCTCACACACTGATCGATCCAATAAATTACATCGCCATCCTTGGGCCTATTGAATGCGTGGTGGGCCATCATCTCGAAGGTGGAAAGATGCCTTCCTGAACGACCCACTGCAGCCACATCGGTTAGCCTGATGCAAGGCTGACTAATGGCCAGGGGGTTCTCAGGGGGAGGCACTTGGCCGCTGGTAACATGAGGTTGGAAGTCAGCAATACTGGCAATGGTGAGGTGTATGTCATCCCTCCATCTGGCGATTACTGGATAGGGGTCTATCCTGGAGTGTCCCCTCTTCTCGAAGAAGGAGAGGAAAACTTCTCTCATCTCGTCCTTTAGCTGCTTGCCCCTTGACTGGAAACCATCTATTATTGGACTTCCAATGAATGTATACGGGTCTTCCGAGGTGTCTCCACAGGTATCTCTCCCCGCGTCCCTAGTCCAGAATCTCAAACCGGTAACCCTGCAAATTCGAAGGCCGTGACCGGACTCTTCCCAGAAAGGAATTTCAATTTCTCCGAAGGTCACAGTGCGCCGCTCCTCGTTTCCGCATTGAAGGGGTCGACTTGAATTCGATTGTCGTCAGACTTGCGTCGCGTTGAAAGCCGGCGGTAGTCAGGGTGCCCCATGACGTCCTCTTGGAGGGACCACATCGAAAGAGATGGCCCTGGTAGAATTCGTATTCGAAGGCATGGCCATATGCTCACCGATGCAATACTAGTTGCAAATGAGTCACAAATAGGGGATGGCGTTGATGACAGGTCGCCCTCTCAGCTGGTAAACACAGCTGCTATGCCCGGGATCGTTGGCGAAGCATGGGCAATGGCCGATTGGCACTTCGGCTACGGTTTCCCTATTGGAGGCGTGGTTGCTACAGACGTCGATTTTGGCGATAACGGCGGTTCCATTTCCCCGGGAGGGGTTGGTTTCGACATTAACTGTGGAGTTAGGTTGTGCTCTACTGAGCTGTCAATGGAGCAGATAGATCCGAAGGAGCTGGCGTCAGAGCTTTCGGAGGTTATTCCCTCGGGGGCCTCTAGCAAGGGCGGTGTCGTCCTGAATTCTAATGAGATGGATTCAATACTTTCCCGGGGTGCTTCGGCTGCCATCGATATTGGGCTCGGGGATTCGGACGACCTTGCTGCAATTGAGTCGAATGGCGTTCTGGAAAGCGAAGAGCGCGCGGTTGGCGAGAGGGCCCGTAAGAGGGGGACTAAGTCGCTGGGGACATTGGGCTCGGGAAACCACTTCCTAGAGTTGCAGGTAGTGGACAGGATTGTCGACCAGCGCGCGGCCTCGGCATATGGCCTGCGCGAAGGGCTTGTCACCGCAATGATACACACTGGCTCTCGCGGCCTCGGACATCAGGTCTGCTCGGAGCATGTTGCTAACATCGAGTCTAGGTACAAGCAGGAGGGGAAAATGTGGCATTCTGAAGAATGGGGGATTTCCCTCCCGGACAGGCAGTTAGCGGCTGCGCCCCTGCACAGTCGTGAAGGTGAATCGTATCTTGACGCGATGAGCGCCGCGGGGAACTTCGCCTTTGCGAATAGGTCGGCACTTACGCAAAAACTCAGGGATGTTCTGAGAGGGGGATTTGGTAGAGACGGTGATCTTGACGTAGTTTACGACGTTAGCCACAATATTGCAAAAATAGAGGATCACAAGGTGCATGGCGTCTCATGCACATGCTGTGTACACAGGAAGGGTGCAACTAGGGCATTGGGCGGCGATCATCCCGAGCTTGCAGCGCGTTTTTCGGGGGTTGGCCAGCCAGTACTGGTGCCGGGCGACATGGGAACTGCATCGTGGGTACTAGCAGGGCCTACGAGAGGGGCGAATTCGGCCTTCTCCTCATCGTGCCATGGCGCGGGGAGAAGGATGTCGAGGACAGCCGCAAGGAACTCGATTGACTCCGGGCAACTTCTCAGGAGGTTGGAGGCAAGCGGCGTACACGTCCGTGCTAAGACGCCGAACGTGCTTTCCGAAGAAGCCCCAGAGGCATACAAAGACGTTGATGACGTAATCGGACTAACTCACGAAGCAGAGTTGGCTAGGCCAGTGGCCAGACTGAGGCCCTTTGCGGTGATCAAGGGATAGTCACTTTTCCTTGTAGATGAGTTCAATATACTGCATGTCCTCAAGAATTAGGGCCTCGTAGTCATCAACTTGCTCTCGGGCACTTGGATCCACCACGACATTGTTGCTACTGTCATAGCTGTAAGTGTTCAAGAACATCAAGAATTCGTGGTTGTCATCAATACGATGTTCATGAAATCCGGATGAATCCATGTGCTTCCCCCAAATATCAAAAAAGGCTTCGAGTGGGGCGGCGACGCCCTGTTCAGCAAATTCAGCGTGGATTTTCCCATCAGCGGAATGCGTGTGAAGCGACCGCATGTTGCAGCCCTTATCATTCAGCCCGACATCATCTGGAATGGCGACATCTTCCCCAAGCACAGTGATCTTGACGATTGGATGATAGTGCTCAGCGATACCACTGTGACTACCAATGCACAGGTCAGCGACCGCGTGACGATGATCGGCCGTGTTGTAAGGTTCGTCGGATGGCATTGCCAGCACCACGAGGAAAGCTATGGTCATGGCTCCAGCGAACGTGAGGGCCACGGACTCAGCTTTCACGTCCCTCCGTTGGGGAAGTAGTATTTCACATGCAGTATCCGCGTTTGGGCTGGTTAGGAATGGTTGGCGCGGACCCTGTCTGGACTCCGTCTGACTCCTCCATAATTATGGTGAGTAGTGTTTTGACCAGGTCCCTCAGCTCCTCGACCTCTTTCCTCATCTCATCAATCGTTAGGCTATCGCCATCCTCAGTCATGCAATCCCATCCCGAGGAATCTCTCCCTCGAAACACAAAGCGTCTAAATTGGCCTATAAACACCTAAGGTAGATGGGATGCAGAGGCGGCGATTAAGGAGTCCTCGGGGGCTTTCCGACTAGTCTTCTTCCCCGCCCCAAGGCTCATCCTCGTAGTATTCGTCATCCTCGTCGTCATAGTAGTAGTCGTCATCGCCCCTTCCTCTCGTCATGAAGAATCCAATCATAGCAACAGCCAAAACCACTACTGCTCCGATAATCATGATCGAGGAATCAGTACCCTCGTCTGATGAAGGAGGGGGAACAACGCTGATTCCGGTGACGGGTGTGTTTGCTGCTGCGAAGTCAAGCTCTGTCAACTGCCCGTCACCATCGATGTCCATGACAAGGTAGAGGTCTGGCTGGCCCGGAGATGTCGCCTCCCACATGAAGGTCGCCCTGACGCTCGTTGTCTCGGCGGGGAGA
>CAYFGD010000032.1:0-10952 GCA_964342715.1 uncultured Candidatus Poseidoniales archaeon
GCGAAGATGTTCGACCTCCCGCCTCGTGAGAACCTCCAGTTCCAACTGGATGAGATGTCAAAGGGGATAGAGGGGGACTTCTTTGGAGATGTAGAGCCTAATGGGGCGGACTACGCCAACTTCGGAATCCTCCGATCTATGCAGGGGTTGAATGGATTCGACATAGTCGAGAGCCACCCGATAGTATCCGGCTGGTACTCAAGGATGCGAGAGCACTCCGGGGTGTAATGGCCAGAGGCTACTCATTGCCAATCAGCCCCGGCACCGAATCAACCACGGACTGCCTGGGGGCCTTCCACGTCATGCCCAACTCCTCTTCTGCCGGAGTGGCGTCCCAGTAGATCTTCCTCCTGAGGTGCTGCCTCGCCCAGGAACGAGTGATCCGCTTGTCGAAAAGCGACCCTCCATACAATGCAATAAGATAGGGGACAGTGAGACGGGGGGTTCTGATTTCGGGGTACTCCTCCCTTATTGCCTTCGAGATGCCAGAGAACTGCATGTCTCCGCTCACTGTCAGATACCTCCCCCCGTCCTTGCCCATAGTAAGCGCCCTGACATGGGCCTCAGCAACGTCTCTCACATCAACAATGTTGATCTGGATGGGGATTAGGATGGGGATTTTCCGCTTCACCAACGCATCTAGGAAAGAGAGGGAGCCCCGATGGTGCACCTTGCTCATGGAGGGCCCAAAAACCACACTCGGATGTATCGTTACCATCCTAGGCCCCGCTCCCTCATCCAAGGAAGAGTGCCACTCTCTGACCGCCCTCTCTGACATCACTTTGGCCAAACCGTACGGATTGCCCTCCAATGTGGCGTCGTCCGCCCAGGTGTCCGTAGTCAACTTCTGACCGTCCTCCCACTCCATCGGGCGGATGGCCGCGGTCGAGGACGTGTGAACGAACCTCTCCACAGTCCCAGCCTCGTCTATCGCGGAAATCACGTTCCGAGTCCCTATCACACTGGGGTCGACGATCTGCCTCTGGGGGTCCTTGGCACTGATTCTAACCGCAGCGGCCGTGTGTATCAGGTCCGTACAACCAGCAATCGCTGCATTCACCGAATCAGCATCGAAGAGGTCCATTTCCACGATCTCCAGGCTCCCGCCCTCCGAAATCGGCAGCGCCTTCAGGTGGTCCACCCTCAGTGGGTCCCCAGGATCTCTGACCGTGGCCCTGACTTTCCTGCCACGGCTCAGGAGGTTCGCGACCACATGGCTGCCGATGTATCCGCTAGCCCCAGTAACCACGACGGTCCCGTCAGCCATGGGCCTCCGAGAGCGCGTCGCGCTTTGACTTAGCCCCTATTCGGAAACATCTTCAGAATGGGCCGACAACCAATCGGGCGCCCACCAGTTCAAAGAACCCATCAAGCGCATGGTCGAAGGAACAACCAACGCCCTCACAATGGTTGCATCGACCGCTACACCGAGGGCCAGCATCAATCCAAACTGCTTCATCAGTGAGACGGACGACAAACCGAAGGCCGAGAAGACCGTCACCATCACTAGGGCAGCGGAGGTGATGATACGCCCGCTTTTTTGCAGGCCCACTGCAACCGCCTTGGTGTTGTCCCCCACTCTTTCCCACTCTTCGTGGATTCTCGAGAGCATCAGCACCTCGTAGTCCATGCTAAGGCCAAACAATATGGCGAAGATCATCACAGGTGTAGTTGGGTCTATCGGCTGGGGGGTGAAATTCAGCAGCTCGGCGCCGTTCCCCTGTTGGAAGATCCAAACCAATACACCGAAAGATGCAGCCACCGATAGCACGTTCATCACGAGGGCCTTCAGGGGAAGTATGACCGACCTCACTTGCAGGAATATCAGGATGTAGCTGGAAATCAGAATGAATGCCATGGCCAAAGGCAAGCTTTCTATCACCGCATCTAGGACGTCTTGGTTGTATGCTGCCATCCCCGCTACATACACGGTTGAAACACCCCCAAGCTGCTCCTCCTTGCCCTCAAGGCCCCGTATGGCGTTCACCACCTCCCTGGACTCTTCGCTGGTTTGCTCCCCATCTATCCCGACTACGATTATGACTACCCCATCGCCCACTGTATTCTCCAAGTGGTACTCCCTTAGGATTGCAACCATCTGAGCCTGCTGAGGGGGCATCTCGCCATCCTTCGACTCATCCCAGAAATCCACCATCTCCTGTTCACTCATCCCTTCATCGAAATGAGCGTAGGTATACACGTACCCAGTGTTATCTATACTCAGGATCTCCTTTGAGAAGGAGTGAAGAGACCTGAGATGTTCTTCAGATAGCAACTCCGCCCCATCGTCTACTTCAAACACCACCAAAGCCGTGTTTGCGACATCCTCGGGCCAGTACTCGTCAGTAAGCTCCATTCCCCTGCGTGACTCGTCATCGGGGCTCAGTGACTTCCAGGAGGTTATCCCCCACTCTGCCTGAAGGAATGGTGATCCAGCGAGTAGAAGAACAATCATTGAGGGGACGAGAACCGAGAGTGGGCGCTCCATCACCCCATTTGCTATCCATGACCAGAAGCCCGACTCACTGCTCCGGGTCCCCGCAGAGAATGGTACCTTCAGAGAATTGACTCGCTCTCCCATAATGGATAGCAAGGCGGGAAGTAGGACGATCGATGATGTCAGGGCCACGAAGGTTGCACAAATCCCCCCCCATCCAAGTGAGGGAAGTCCCGTGTTGTTGAAAAAGAGCATCCCAAGCAGTCCGGCTATCACAGTAAGACCCGAGAAGAAAATGGCACGGCCTGCCGTAGCGCTGGTCATCGCGACAGCGGTCCTCCTATCGTGTCCGTTGTCCAATTCTTCCCTGAACCTGTTGACGATGAATAGGGAGTAATCAACGCTTAACCCAATCCCAAGAAGAGATACTATGTTGTTAGCATAAACGGTGATGTCGTCGAACACGAAGGTCAGCCCGGTCACGATTCCAACAGCGGCAACAACGGTGTACACCCCGGTTAGAACCGGTAGCCCCGCAGCCACCACGCTCCCGAACACGAAGAGAAGTATAATCAGAGTCAGAGGAGCTGATATCAGCTCCGCCTCGATTAACTCTTCTTTGAGTGTCAAATCGAACGTAACGTCAATGGCTAGGTTGTCAGTCACCCATTTTTCCATTCCTTCCGGCGCGTCATCCGGGAGCCTTATGTCGTCTATAACTTCCTTTAGAAGGATCTTCGAGTTGTCCCGGTCTAGACTCACTTCAACTCTTATGCGGGACCATTCCGAGTCTACAGAGCTGATTAGTTTGGACCGGTTTGCTTCGTTGGTAAGCCAGGGGTATTCAAGTGAAACTTCCCCTCTCTCGGTTAGGACCTGAACAGTTGACAACATAGCCTCCTTTACCGATTCGTCGCTTGTATCCAAATCAGGGTGGTGGAAGAGGACGTAGAAACCCATCTTCTCAGTCTCGTTCTCTGAACTGAACCCTACTCTGACCGCCTCCCATCCATGTACAGATTCAAGATCCCCTTCGCCGTATCCCTCTGCGTACTTTGGCTCCAGCGTCATCAAGCTCCCGAGGCCTGCGCAGAGGAGGAGGGTCAGGACGAGAACGACCTTCGCATTGTCATGCACCAGTAAACCCATCTTGTAGTAGGCCCTATTTTGCATTCCAGGGGGCGAACCCGGGACTTCCATGACCCATCGGAAGAAGAATGGTATTTCTATAGCTAGGTTGGCGCGCTCTCACCCAGTGTTGCAACAAACACTTCACGCTAGGTAGGCGACGGAATCTACCACTAGACTAGGGCTTTGAGGGGCCCCCTTCAAATCGTCCACTGTAGCCTCTCCGCTGAGGACCAGTATTCCATGTACACCCGCTCTGTCAGCCATTTCCATGTCTGTGTAGAGCCGGTCCCCCACCATTGCACACTGGTCCGGCCTGAGACCAAGTTCCTCCACCTTGTGCAATATCATCCCCGCATTCGGCTTGCCGCAAATGTGCGTGGGTCTCACCCCCGTGGTCGCCTCAAAGAGGTCCATGTAAGCACCAGTGTCAGGAAGCCCCCCCTTAGGTGACGGGCAAACCACGTCGGGGTGGCTTGCAACCATGGGGACCCCCTTGTGTAGATGGATGGACGCGGTACTCAACTTCTCGTACGTAATCTCCGTGTCATAACCCAGAACTACGAACTGGGGGCTGTCTGAATTGGTATTTATTCCAACATCCTCCAGCATCTCCCTCATCCCGCCCGTTCCAACTAGATAGGTCTCGCTGACTCCCTCCCCTTCTAGCCAAGAAAGAAGGTCATGGGTGGATAGCAGCACATCATCAGGAGCAGAGGGTATTCCAAGAGCTTGCAGCTTTTCCACATACTGATCAACAGACTTGCTGGAATTGTTCGAGAGGAAGAATCTTCGTATGCCCCTGCTCTCGAGTCGGCCTAGGAAAGGTACGGCCCCATCGATCAAATCTCCACCGAGGTATATCGTTCCATCCAGATCAAGAAATATTGCCTCTATGCCATCCAACGAGCTGTCTAGCGCTCCCTCCATCCAATCACCTACGAAAGAATCAATGTCTTGAACAGGAACCACTTGCTCCACAACTGGCTCGACGCCTCCTTGTCAGCAATCATGCCAGTCATCATATCCGCGAGCTCCTCACTTCGTCCGGCCTTCCCCACTACCCAGTTCATCAACCACTTCTTCTTGGCCCATCTCTGGAGTTTGTATGAGTTTGTGAGCTCTGGGCCCAACGTCTCCCAGAGCTCCTTCATGTAGGCCACCGCCGCCTCCTCTGGGAACCCGTTGGAATGGGAGTCCTTGTCGAAGTGCCGAGAAGTCATCTTCGCTGAGAGCAATGCGTTGCCGATCCCCTCTCCCGTGAAGGGGTCGACCAGGCTTGCTGAGTCCCCAACACACATCGCCCCCGCCGCGGCCGACCGCCTGGGCTGGTACGACTGTCCCCCCTTTCTCGGAGAACCGAAGGGAAGTTGCCATCCCTTGCTTGTGCCCTTCACGAGCTTAGCCTTCTCGAAACGCTTCTTGAACCTTGGATGGTTGTTGATCACCCATTCTTGCATCTTCCTGAGAGACTTCTTGTCGCCTGTTTGTTTTCTCTGCTCTGCGAAGACCATGCCAACCCCCACGTTTACAACTCCTTCCTTGACCGGGAAGAGCCAGAAGTATCCGGGATTGAATTCGTCGATGAAATGGATTTCTATTGGCCCCTGTGACCCACTGAAGCCACTAACCCCCTCCCAGTACTCTCTGAACCCCCCGCAGTAGTGTTCTTCATCCCTCATAGGCTCTCCATTCATGACTTCAGTCACGGTTTTTGCGACCGGGCAGCTGTAACCCCCTGCTCCGATTGTGAGGGAAGAAGAATAGCGACGCACATCGGTGTCGCCCCGCCTTCCGAATCCACCACTAACTCCAGTAACGCGGCCATCCTCAACATGGACCTCCTTGACGGTGAAACCCTGTATTACAGACCCGCCCTTTTCGATCACTATTTCTGAGCATCTCTTGAACATCATGTAGTCGAACTGTAAACGCGGAAGGGCATAACCCGCTTCCTTCTTCTCAAACTCCTCCTGAGGCAGCATGACTCTGACGGTGTTCCCCTTTCCACTACCGAAAATTATCGAATCTACGATGAAGTGAGGGGTGTCTTCGATCATCCCCTTGACTCCCAATTCCTTTACGTGAGAGAGCGACTTGCCACCGACCGCGTCTCCACAAATCTTGTCTCGCGGCCAAACCCCCCTCTCAATCAGAAGAACCTTGCAACCATTCAGGGCGTTGTAAGCCGCAGCAGCAGAACCCGCTGGTCCACCACCCACAACAATCACGTCAAAGCCCGCACCGTCTTCCGGGATCCCCCCCGTCTCGATGGGCTCCTCCCACGCCTCCATGCTACCGCCGTTTGTGATGGAAGTCGCACCACTCATTCAAGGTATGCCATCGAATTGATGGCAGAACGCTCCTTCCCCCCGTTATGGATAACGCGGTATGGATAGTTCAAACAACCCTTCCGGGCACATTGAACGAAGCAGAAGTGGGGATGTGGAGCCAAGCAATTATTGATAGCAATCTGGCCTCATGCGTAGATATAAGGAGGACAACCTCGGTTTTCAGGTGGGAGGGCGAAATTCAGAGCTCTCCTGAGTGGGGCATACAAATCAGGACTTCAGAATCCAAAAAAGGAGGCTTAATCTCCAAAATCAAAACCGAGCATCCTTATGATGTCCCCGAGATAATTTGGTGGCCCGCCGAATCAACGAATGAATACTACGACTGGGTCCAAGGCTGAAGCGCGAGACGATTTTCATGAGCATATATTCCTTGCTCAGGCCGGCAAAAGAGGTCCCTCAGACATGGTGGAGCTCAGATAATCCGATGGAGACAAGGCCGAGTCCCAGTACCACAGTCATACTTTGCATAGGCCTCTGGATATTCGGTACGGGCGACGCAGTCCTTGTCGCCGCCGGCATTGGGAACACCCCCTGGACGGTCTTAGCAGAGGGAATTTCCCTCCAAATCGGGAGATCCATCGGCCAGACAACCCTCCTTGTCAGCATAGCGGTGTTATTCTTGTGGATACCACTCCGCGAAAAGCCCGGCATCGGCACGATACTGAATGCGATACTCATCGCCGCTGCCATAGAGTACATGCTACCCATGTTGCCAACCCCCGAAAGCTACGCTCTAGCATTTGCACAGGCCATAGTGGGCGTAATGCTGGTGGGGGTAGGTAGCGGCCTATACCTGACAGCAAACCTAGGTCCCGGACCAAGAGACGGCTGGATGACGGGCATCCAGAGAAGAACTGGGGTGCCGATAGGAAGGGTACGAGCAGCGATAGAGGTTTCAGTGGTCGTCGTTGGCTGGCTCCTCGGGGGCACGGTAGGGCTAGGGACCGTGGTATTCGCTTTGATGATAGGGCCCGTGGTAGCAGTGTGCCTGAATCTAGTAGGAAGGGTTGGAAGCACCTCAGAAACAAGGGGTGTTTGATATGCAGAGGTGCGGCGTCGAGCAGGTATTGGGTGCCATTCAAGAGAACGAAAACATCTCATTGATTTTAGTAAAAAGAGACGCCCAATCAATTGAGTTGAAACAAATAGTTTCCATTGCAGAGAAAAGGGGAATCAAAATCATACAAGGCTCCGAGAACGACCTGTGGAGAATGTCCAAGGATAATTCGGAAGGGATCCCGGATGTTCTCGCACTCGTTGGGAGGGACCCCAACTTGGCATTTGAGGAGACCCTTTCCCAAGGGGGCCTGATTTGGATATTAGCGGGAGCCGCATATCCAGTAAACATAGGATTCTGCATCCGCACGGCGGAGGTTTCCGGAGCTGACGCTGTAGTGATCGACGCAGAATTGACCAACCAAGAAAGAAAGTCGGCCAAGCGCGCATCGATGAAAGCCCACAGATTCATCCCCGTCCATTGGATGAGTGGAATAGAGGCAGTTAGGGCCGCAAAGGAAGCAGGATTCAGAATAATCTCAGTTGAGGACGTCGGCGAATTCACCCTCTGGGAAACGGATCTCACAGGAAACATAGTTCTGATAGTGGGCGGTGAAAAGAACGGGATACCGGAGGAAATAATACTGGAGTCGGACACAATAATCAGAATACCGATGACCGGGTTTGTACCATCATTCAACCTCCAGGCCCCATTGAGTGCAGTCGCCATAGAGGCCCAGAGACAAAGAAATTGATTACAAAGGACGACTCTTGAGGATAACACTGAGTTAATCTACTGAATTCCTTAGTCGGCATACATGCTGCCATCATACAACGTTCTTGGAGGAAAATTGGAAACCTGTTCGACAATGCCGCTCACTGGTTGGTACAGGGATGGGTGCTGCAACACAGATCGCAATGACCATGGCTTGCACACCGTTTGCTGCGTGGTTACTAGTGAATTTCTTGATTTCGCGCGTTCTCAGGGAAACGATTTGATTACGCCAAAGCCTGAGCATGGATTTCCTGGACTGTCTCCGGGGGACAGATGGTGCGTCTGTGCCCAGACGTGGCAAGACGCCGCCGAAGAGGGCGTAGCCTGCCCAGTTGTTATTTCGGCTACTCACGAGGAGACACTACAAGTCGTCTCTTTGGAACTCCTCAAGGAGCATGTACACACAGACCAGCCTCTGGGTTGACGCTGACATGACGTATGATTGATGACCTGATGGCCACTCCGCCACCCATGGAGGGCGACGATACAGACAAAGGATTTGCAACGAAGGCCGTACATTCTGGGATGCAGGATGTCGAAGGGTCGGCTTCGACACCGATCTTCATGACATCCACATATAGACTGACAGATGAGCGTTACAAGGGATGGGCCGACGGAGCCCAACATACACTAATCTACAGTAGAATCTCCAGCCTCAACTCAGAGGTAGTGTCTGCAAAAATAGCGGCACTCGAGGGAGCGGAGGACGCCGAAGTGTTCGCCAGCGGAATGTCGGCGATTTCAACCACCCTCTTCACACTCCTGTCTTCTGGTGACCACATCGTTGCGAGCGCTGATTGCTATGGAGGCACATATGGCCTTCTGACGGATATAATGCCACGAATGGGAATCGAAGTCACCATGGCCGACATTAGGGACCCCTCTTCCTATGAAGCGGCGATCCAGGAGAACACAAAGGTCCTCTACGTCGAGACGATGACGAACCCCGTACTGAAGGTCTGCGATTTGGAGGCTATGGCAGAAATAGCCAACAGAAACGAAGTCGTTTCTGTTGTCGACAACACATTCGCATCACCATGGGGCTGTAACCCAGTCAAGATGGGATTCGACCTCGTCCTTCACTCCGGAACAAAGTACCTCGGCGGTCACTCCGATCTAATAGCGGGGCTCGTCGCCGGGAAGAAGGACCTCATAGCTGATATTTTCTTCAACAAAATACACTTCGGTGGAGCGGCAGACCCTCATATGTGCTACATGCTTGAGAGAGGGATGAGGACACTACATGCCAGAATGCCAATTCACGCCTCCAATTCAGCCGAACTTGCAAGAAGGCTCGAGTCTCACGACATGATAGAAAGTGTTAGACACACCTCTTTGGAAACACATCCTGACTACGAGGTAGCCCGGAGAATCATGCCCAGAGGAAGCGGAATGTTGGCCTTTGTAGTCAAAGGAGGAGACGAAGCGGCCCTCAAATTCATGAGGTCATTGGACACTATTTTCGAAGCAACCAGCCTCGGCGGCATAGAGAGCTTAGTCGAGTGCCCATTCAACTCTAGCCACATGTTTGTCCCCGAGGAAGTTAGGCATGAAGCAGGTGTAGTCCCTGGATTTGTCAGGATGAGCGTCGGTATCGAAGATGTAGATGACCTTTGGAATGACATTGACGGGGCTCTCAAGGCCGCTAACCAATTCCTAGAGACAAGGGCCTGAGTGGTCCTATGGACATAGAATTGCTCCTCGCGACATTGGCATTCATTGTTCCGATGTGCTTCACCCCAGGGCCCAACAACGTTCTATGCGCGGCGCACGGCTCTCAACATGGATTCCGAGAAACCCTGCCTCTAATCGCTGGAATGGCAATAGGGTGGTCCACATTGGGGCTATTTGTCGGTGGGGCCACCGTTTTCATAGAAGACAACAAATCCGCCTTCGAGCTGCTCACATACATCGGTGCAGCCTACATAGCATATCTCGGATACAAGGTCGCGACGTCCCCTCCTCTTTCTGCCAATGAGGAGGGAAAGGACAGGATGGGGTTATTCACTGGGATAACCCTCCAGATCGTCAATGGCAAGGCCTGGATACACTTTTTGGTGCTGATGACAGCCTTCGGCGGATTATTCGGAGCGGGCTTTTCAGGCAAGATAGCATTGGTTCTCATGAACCTCTTCTTCGGTCTCCCCGCAGTCATGTCATGGGCCGCCTTCGGCTCACTCCTCAGGAAGGCCTTCACAACCCCCTCCTCAGCCACCGCCCTGAATCGAATAATGGGGGCCTCCCTACTTGCCGTGGCAATATGGGTAGCAATGCCTCACTGACATCGCTATTCAGGACAAACTGAACCACTAGACTCAGCCAACCACTTCATCGCGTTCCTGTAGTCCTCGACCGCGTCCTCTCTGTCTCTGAGCAGCAGATCCTCCGAAGCGTCCCACAGGGCTCTGAGTGCTGGCACCCAGTCCCCCCCTTTGTCCCTGCTTGCCTCATCGAACCTCCAAGCGTCCGACTCTGTCCTGTCGTGAACCACCAACCACGCCCAACCCATAGCAGCCTCCAGCCCCTTTCCTTTCCTGGCCATAGAGACGGTCGATGCAACCCCATCGTCAACCGCCTTCCGTACCAGCCTGTCAGCCATGCTCAACGGCACAGGTAGAACTTCAGTATCCCACGGCAGCCTGTCTAGGCGCTGAGCGGTGTCTAGGTTCTCACCCAACTCCCTGAGGAAAGCCCCGAAACCCTGCTTCCGCTTATCCTGCCTAGCAAGAATTTCTCCTGCTTCGTCCCCCTCGAGGCCGTACATCTCATTGAGTATCTTCATCCCATGATCCGGCCATAGGGCCACCAGAACGGGGTGACAAGACGACTCCTCCAATCTAACCACGCCCTCTTCCAATTCGAGAGCAAGACCATCACCCCTGACGTGAATCCCCCCCTCCAATGAGTCAAGTACACAGGCCAGTGCCCTCTTTTCTTCAGAAGTCCCCGCCATGTGATTCAGGAAACCATCCTTGTCATCGTCCGCGAACCAACTGTTACCAACCACATAACCGTCAGTAATCGAGTTGAGTATGCTGGACCTGCAAGTCTTTGACAGCAAACCGTCTTCTAACGACATCTTCAGCCACGCGTCCAATGCCTCCTCTAGACGCTCTTCCCCCTCAGAGGGAAGGGCCCGCCCATCAGGCCAACCGTCCGGCATCCACATCCACTTCGCATCACAAACCGAGCCAAGCTTGTTTGGCGGCATCATCGAAATGGCAATGCTCTGTGCGAGTGGGACCTCTGTCTTTGCAAGCGC